>NZ_JBFUAL010000018.1:0-141278 GCF_056406295.1 Rhizobium sp. P1_C7 | reverse complement strand
CGTTGAGACTGCGCCTCGAACATTAGGAAGATTCCACCTGCGAAGACCATTGTGCGGCGGCGTTTGTCGACCGCGGAGACAACCCTGCTCCCAGCACTGGATAGCTCTGAAGGACACGGCCGGAGAGGGCAGATCCAATTAATCAGTTCAGCCGTGTTGCCTATCTCGCAAGCCGGCAAGGACATCGAATGCTCAAATCAGCTTGACGGATGGAATGCGATTAGACAACCACCAGTGATGCGATCCATCGATCTGAACGAGTTCACCAAGGCAATCACGCCAAAGACCCGCTTCTTGCGCTCTCGGCGTGATATCCACATGCCGGCTTCCATCATCCATTGGCGCAACGTCTCTTTGCTGACGGAAACCCGATGGCGCTCAACCAGCTTCTCGGCCGCCAAGGTTGGGCCAAAATCCACGTAATGCTCACGCACCAGGTCGAGAGCCAGATTGCGGAAATCCTCGCTGTGGCGCCGGTTGCTCGGACGGCCGCGCTTCTTCGACACGAGACCGTCCATCCCGTCCAGATCATAGGCCTGCAACAGCCGATGGACTTGGCTGCGACTGAGCCCAAGTAGCTCAGCCGCCCGTGTGACCGTCAGGCTGCCTTGGCGAACCTGCCGAATATGTTCAAGACGATGCAATTCCTTCTGCGACATAACAATCAAACAAGACATGACGACTCCGAACACAGATGGCCTCGACCACGATGCACGTCGCTTATCTTGCTTCCCAATGCTGACGTTCGACCAGCATCCCAAGAGGCGACGACTGTCGCATCTCTAACTAGCCTATGCATCATGCCTGTTTTGCAGGGTAGGGGATCACGCCTCATCCTGCAAATGCGCCATGAACACCTCGGCTGGCGTCTTGTAGCCGAGGCACTTGCGGGGTTGGTCGTTGAGATGGCGTGCGAGTTGGGTCAGGTCGTGTTGTGACACGGCTGCCAGATCCGTGGTACCTGGCAGGTAGCGTCGAATGCGCTTGTTGGTGTTCTCGACGGTCCCTTTTTGCCAAGGCGCACTTGGGTCGCAAAACCAACTGCTGGCACCGATCCCTTCTTCCAAAGCCCTGAATCCGGCAAACTCGGTCCCGCGATCAAATGTGAAGCTTTGACGCGCGAGCGCCGGTAAAGGAGAAAACGCTCTGATGATCTTGTCAAGCGAAGTGAAGAATTGACCCCTCCTATTGCCTCACGGAGGAATGCTACCAAACGATGTGGCGGTTTGAAGAGGCATCGCGTCCAAGCGAAGGGTGTAGCTTGACGGTAGCAAAGTCGCTTGCGAGCGCGTACTCAATCGCGCTGTAGCGAGCGAGCGGCTTTGCGGGTGGTCATCACACGGTTGACACCGCCGTCACCTAAACCACGTGCCGGGGGCACGATCTGAAGAGGTGGGGAGATCGCCATCCAGTCGCCATTGATGATCTCAACGATCATCGCCTTACGCCAGGCTTTCACCGCCATTTGCACCGTCCGTAAGTTTTTGTTCGTGAACCGCTTCTGATCGATGTTCATTAGCCGCTCTAGCACAATGGAAGCTGAGAGCGTCGGATCAGCCTCCAGCCATGCCCGAATCTGAGCCTCGTACGGCTCAAGCATGCTCGGCCTCTTCGGATAAGGCTTTTTCCGCCGATAGAGTCTCTTATGCGTCGGTCGCGTCTCACCACTTTGCCAAGCCGTCTTTAGATTCGAGGTAAAGCGCTGCAGATCGATGACGACAGGATCCTCAAGTTTGACATTGAGGCCGCGCCGATCGACCCGCCTGCCCAGATCTTCCTGTGCTGCTCGGATGCCGGTGAACAGCATCACCGGGTCCGCCGTTGCTAGAATCGCGTTTAGCCTTTCCTTGTTGACCTCCGCCACCTCAGGATGGGCCAATACGCGCTCGACCGGTGGTGCGGGCGGATGATACCGCTTGATCACACGCGCACCGATGCGCGTCTTCTCCCGCAGCTTGAAAGAAGGCTGAAAGAGATTGACGTGCAGCCGCACCGAGTCATAGAGGCGAACAAGTGCCGCCGTGGCTTCGGCACCCACGAACCTGCCATAGCCGACCAGCCGTCGAACGATGGCGCCGTTCTTCTGCTCGACCCATGCCTGATCATTCTTCCGATAGGCACGAGAACGGGTCACTTCAAACCCTTGACTTCGGCACCAGGAGACGACGAGTTCGTTCATGAAGGCGCTATCATTGTCGAAGTCAACGCCTAGAAGCGGAAAGGGGAACAACGACCTGGCCCGCTTGATAGCATCGATCACAAGACCGCTTTCTCGCGTCCGCACCGGCACGCATTCGGTCCAACCGGTGGCGATATCGGTCAGCACCATTGTCTGTACGAAGCTGCCAGATGAAGAGGTGCCGGAATGGGCCACGAAGTCGACCTCGACATAACCTGGCGGCGGATCGTTCCAGTCCCCGAACGTACGCACAGGAACCGACCGCCGAACCGCAGAACTCATTCCGGCGCGGCGGCGTTGCCCGCCCCGGGCCACAGCACGCACTTCCGACAGGAGGCGATCCATTGTCGCTGCGCTGATTGTCAGAAGCTTGTCGCGAAGCTCGCCATCAAGATCCAACCGTCCATGCCGCTCAAGAGCCGGCAGCAAGATGGGGATCAGCGGCTTGAGGCGTTTCGAGCAGAGGCGGTCGGATGCTTCCCACAATGCTACCAGTGCCTCCCGAACATCGGCGCCATAACGCACGGGATATTGTCTGGTGGGTGACGGGCCGGTCGCTCGACGGCGGAGCACCCGGATCGCATGCTTGCGGTGATAGCCGGTAACTGCGACGAACTCGTCAAGAATCCTTTGCTTGTCGGCTCGGCAGCTCGATCGATATCGCTCGACAATCGCTTCGACCAATTCCGACCGTGTCGCCATGCTAACCCGCCTCGCCATCCGTCCTCCGAACCAGGATGACAACAACGTGCTTCATCCCCTCGGGATGGGGACCTTATCGGTAGCAATCAACGTGAGGCAATGCGCCCCTTAGGCGAAACGCAGAACTGACCCCCCTTCATTGATTTGCCGTTTCGTTAGTCTCGAGCGCCGATCCGGCCTTCTGCAGAAGGCCGGATCGGCGCTTTTCGCGAAGCCTGTAGCTATCACCTCGGATGGTGATTACCGCCGAGTGATGAAGGAGACGGTCCAAAATGGCGGTGGCGACGACGGGGTCTCCGAAGACGCTGCCCCATTCACCTACAGAGCGGTTGGAAGTGATCAGAATCGAGCCCCTTTCGTAGCGCCTGGAGACTAGTTGGAAGAACAAATGAGCTGCATTCGCTTCGAAAGGCAGATATCCCAGCTCGTCGACAATTAGTAGTTTCGGTCGGGACAGGATCGTTAACTGCCTGTCTAGCGTGCCGTCGTTGTGGGCCTTGGCCAACATTGCGACAAGCGTGGCAGCCGTCACGAACTGGACGTTGTAATTTTGACGGATTGCCTCACGACCGAGGCTAACGGCAAGATGAGTTTTCCCTGTTCCGGGCGGCCCCAGGAATAGGACGGTATCGCCGTGAGCGATCCAGCGGCAGGTCGCCAACTCTCTGATCTGTCCTCGATCCAGCGATGGTTGTGCCTCGAAGTCAAAGGCGTCGAGTTCTCGCACGAATGGGAATTGCGCCAGTTTGCTCGACATGGAGATACGCCGCTCGTCTCGACGGGCGATCTCTCGCGACACCAAAAACGCCAGTGCCTCACGCAGAGTCATTTTTGAGCGGGCCGCCTCATCCAGCAGACTGTCAAGCTGGTCTCGGATTGCCGTTAGCTTCACGCGATCGAGTGTCGCAATGAGTAAATCATGATCCACGGTCGTCATCACCAACCACCTCCGACCACAGCTTCGTATTCAGCAAGTGGTCGCAACAGGGTTGCTGGTGCCATCTCTGCCGGAGCGGCACGAACCAATCCTTCGACACCCGCAACGCCGACAAAGTGCGCTCGGTCTATTATCCGCTGTCGCCTTCCTTGGCAGAGAGGATGATCGGCAACGACATGGCCAGCGTGGCGAACGATGACGCGCCCCGCCAACACAACAACCTGAACGCTCTCGCCGATGAGACGCCAGGGTACGGAATAGCTGTTCGTATCGAGATCAATGGCGCAATCCGCCTGCACCTTCCGCACGAGATCACGTAGCTGCCCAAATGGTGCGCGACCTGCCAGCGGCCGAAGGGCATCGGTCTCACCAGCGAAGCGTGCAATTGGAGGTTCACCAGTCGTGCCGTGGTCGCGCTGATCGGCGACCTCACGTATCCAACGATCCAGATGCGCTTCGAACGCGGCCCAGCTCTCAAACCGGCGACCTGCGCAGCAGCCGATGGACCTGACTTCGACTGAGGTCGAGCCGTTCGGCTGCCTGTACGACGGTCAGGCGCTCGTCACGGATCTTCTGGATGAGTTCGAGGCGATGCAACTCTTTTTGCGACATGGTGATCATAAAGGACATGACGACTCCGACCGCTCGTGATCTCGACCAGGCTGAAGATCGTCATCCTTGCTCCCAACGTTGGTTTTGACCAGTGCGTCGAGAGGCGAGACTGTCGCATCTCTAACTGGCCCAACTGTCGCATTACTAAATAGCCGCTACAACAAAAGATCGTGTAATCTATCTTATGGAACTAACATGCGCCATTGCCAAGTGCCTGCGGCTTCGACCGTCAGGTCTTCCGCACCAATCCTCGCTGCGCCGAAATCCTGGGCGCGTCGCCGACGACCGTGATCGCAAGGCCAACCTGACACGGCTCGAACAGGCGGAAGTGGACCGCGAGCAGAAGGCCAAGGTCGATGGAAACCAGATGGCTCTGGAAGAAGAGAACCTTCGGCTGAAGGCGGAGAACGCCTCGTTGCGCCGCGACCTGGACCGCATGAAGCGATTGAGCGCGGTGATCGCCGAGACTGGGAGGCTTCCATGATTGGGCGTTTGAAGTCTGGTCCTCGGAGCCGCGCCGTCGTGGCCCCGACAGGCCGTGGGAACTGGATCGTAGTGAACGAGGCACAGGGACCCGCGACGGCACGTCGTGGGTGGCCGCAGTGAACGGAGAGCCGGAGCCCATGGCAGGGGCCAATCAACGACGAGGTGGCGCAGAGGGGCAGACGCTGCTGGTCCTTGGTGAGCGTTCTGAGCAGTTTTCCTGGGAGCTGTCCATTACGTCTGTTCACGCCAGCCGGTTCGGCGACCATGTCATTATCGGCCGCGATGACACCGAGCAGCTTCGCCGCGCACTCGTTCTCTCGAAGAGGTCGCCGCGCGATCCGGCCGTTGGCGAGACGTGGCGTGTCACAGGCTCGATCCAACTCCATCCAGAATACGGTCCGCAGCTCCATGCCGAGGTGGCCCTGCCCCTCGTCACCAAAGGGCGGGCGATCATCCGCCACCTCGCCACCGACAAGCGGTTCGTGGGTATTGGCTGGGCGACGGCCGAGAAGGTCTGGGACCGCTTCGGCGAGACCATCTTCGACATCATCAGGGATCGTGACCTGAAGGCACTCGCAGACGTCGTCGGCGCAGATAGAGCTATCGGTATCGTCGACGGGTTTGGCATGCTCGCCGAGGAGGTCGAAATATTCCGCTGGCTGGATCGCTACGGTGTCTCACCCCGTGTAGCGGGGGTCGCCGCCCGTGTCTGGGGTCTCGGAGCCATCGACCGTATCAAGGCCGATCCGTTTACAATGACACTGCTAGAGCCGTGGAAGGACGTCGACGCGAGAGCGCTTCGGCTGGGCGTCGCCCCGGACGATCCGAGGCGGCTGACGGCCGCCGTCGAGGAGGCCTTGGCCATCCGCTTCCGGGCAGGGAACATGGCCTCCCCTTCCCTGGTCCTGAGGCCGCTCGTGAAACGCCTGCTCGCAACTTGGACTGGCGATGCGACGAGTGCCATTGATCTCGCCCTGACCAGCGGTCGCGTGGTGTCGCCTTCACCCGATTTTCTTCAGTCGAGAGCCTCCCGGTTCATGGAGGAAGAGGTCGCCCGACAGATCGACGAGCACATTGGTCGCGAAGTTCCGGGATTTGACGGCAAGCTCGTCATCGATGCCATGGCCAGAGGCCATTCGTGACGGCCTTCCGGCTTCCCAGCGCTATGGCAACGAGCACCTGCAGGTCGCTCTGGCGGGCCGCGCCGTCAGACGCATTAGCGAAGCGACAGGACGCCCGGCAAGCACCCTCTCGCGCTTGGTGCACGACATCGAGGATGCGGGCCGCCGCATTCAGGCAGGAACCGTCATCTTCGACGAGTCCTCGATGCAGTGCTCCCTCAGGTACCTGTCGAGGTAAACCTGATCTTCATCGGCGATCCCGGTCAGCTCCCGCCTATCGGACCCGGCCTGCCCTTCCACACCATGGTCAAGGCGAAAGGCATCCCGTCGGTCACCTTGGATATCGTTCACCGACAGGACGACGCCACCGGCATCCCGGCCGTCGCATCGGCTGTCCGCGTTGGCAAGGCAGTTGGCCCCAGGCGCTTCGATCCGAATGTTGCATTGACACCTGGCGTCTATCTCTTCCCGGCGTCGAAAAACGACGTGGCCGGAAAAACGATTGCGGCCTTCCGAGCCATGTGCGGGCGGGTGCCAGCCTACGGCAAGACGGCCGCCCTGCACGAGATGGACGTCCAGATACTGACGCAGGTAAAGAATGGCCCCGCCGGATCGAAGGAGCTGAACCGCGCCATCGAGGTCGAATACATGGGCAAGCAGCCCGAGATCGAGGATTGGGGCCTGAGTGTCGGCTCGAAGGTCATGTGGCTGAAGAACGATTACTCGAAGGCCCCTCGCTGAAGACGTGATCACCACGGCCGACCTTGAGAAGCTCACCCATGGCTGGGCGATCAGCGTACACAAGGCGCAAGGGTCGGCATTCAAACGGGTCATCATCCCCGTCGTCCGGTCGAAGCTGCTGGACCGGACCATGCTCTACACCGCGATAACTCGCGGCATAGAGACCGTCGTTCTCGTCGGCGACATCGACCTCATCAACGAGATTATCTCCTTGTCTCCGAAGTCGTTGGATCGTGAGCACTGCTTGATTCTGGAATGAGGGTATCGACGCAACCTGCTAATGTCGGCGTTACTGCTAGTATGCGCAGATGACTGACCACGAAGCAAAGGACCAGCGTTCCGACCGACGGTCGCATTTGTTCCGTAGCGGCCAAAAAAGTGGACGATCAGGCAAACATTATCGCTCTGCCAGCGCCCGTAGTGCCTTTGGTCAGTGCACTAACTCAACTTCCTTTATCGGGAGGAAGCGGATAACCTATGTTCCATGCAAATGAATTGGTTCGACATTGGGTGGCCGTTCGTAGGACTTGGCGGGGCTATCGTGATGACCGCTATCATGCTGGTGACCGATACGTTCCGAGGTAATACCGGCGTATCGCGCTGGCGTGATCCGGTGTGGCTGGGGTGGCTCGCAGCGCCGGTTTACTGGTTGCATCAGTTCGAGGAATACAGCCTGCCGGTGCTGGGATTCGATTACTCAATCCAAATGATGGTCTGCAAGAATATGGGCTTCCCGCCTTATCCGGACTGTCCTATCCCGTTTTCTTTCTACCCGGTTGTAAACATCGGCCTGATGTGGGTGGGAGCGCCGCTCGCTGCATATCTAGGCAGGCGCAACGCCGCTATCGGCCTCAGCTTCTGGGGATTGATACTCCTCAACGGAGTCGGGCACGTAGTCGGGAGCGTCGTTTTACGAGATTACAACACCGGCCTATTGAGCGGCGCCTTCCTGTTTGTTCCTTTGTCCATCTGGGTGATCTACGCCTGTGGGCTTCGCGGTAAGCTCAACGGCAAGGTAGTGGGCATGGCGTTTGGCGCTGGAATTCTCACCCATATCTTCCTCGGCGTCGGCTATGGGCTTCTGAAGATCGGGGTGATCAATGGCAGGGGCCTCCTAGTGTACGCCGTCGTGCTCAGTTTTACGCCAATCCTCTTCGCGGCTCTCGGGAGTCGGCTCATAAAGCCTGAGTTGTTACGGCCGACTTCGGCACTCTAAATCAGGCCTAGTCCAATTTATGATTACGGCCTACGCTATCGTCGGGCAGGCACTTAATACCTTTAAAAGCAACAGCCATTAGTTTTGCCACTAGCAACAGCTTGTTGGCAGTGTTGCGAATCGCCAATTTGAAAAAGCAACAAACAACCGAAATTTGTAAGTGCAACACATCTCCCCGAGAAAGGCGGTGTCAACTTCGTCCGGAACCATTTCGATGGGTGAGGCAGGCTCAAAAGTGAACCTATCCTTAAACTCCATATAAATGTTATGACTGCTCACTCGGGTTGCGTGAGTCTCTCTCGCTCGAATGACGGCATGATATCGGTTTCTGTCGCCGTTGCGTATCATCTGCGGCAACATGTCGATGATCGGCGGGGTCGGCTTCGAGGTTGCGATGGACCAGCCTTGATAGATTTGGCCCAGGAGGCCGCACAAGAACCCAAAATCCGGAGCGGGCTCAACCTTCGCAGACGATCTGGCTCCTATGGCTTTAGATCGAGCAACGCCTTCCCGCTGCCATCCATCGCGAATGGAACGGAAGCATGTTGGTGAGCGACGAGCCACCGCCCATCCCTTCTTACGAGACCCAAAGTCTGGCGGAACCAAAGGTCGACCTCCGTGCCATCCGTCTTCGTGCCTGTCATGTTGACCAGACCGCTCCAGAAGGCCACGTCCGCGCCGATCGTTAGCTTGACGTCCTGGACATCTCCGCCGATCGGGCCGTCCCAGGTGTCGAACCAGGCCTGTAGTCCGGCTTCATCCTTGCCGTAATACACCAGTGGCGGCGCGAGCGAGAATTCCACGGAGTCTTCGGCGTCGAATGACGCCGCGTCCTTGGCGTTCTTCTCGCCGATCGCCTTCGCCCGCATCATGAGCATGGCGGTGATGGCTTCCTCTTCGATGTTGTGCGTGTACTCTGGCATCTATTCCTCCTGCGCTCGCCATAGGACGAACGCAGGGAGCGCTATCCTACAACCGTGCGAAAAACGCAGGTTGACCGCGCATGTTTCCCAGATCACCTACTGAAAGCCGTCCCGTCATTCGCCGACGAGCTTCAAAAGCCCCTCGAATTCCTTGATTTGAGAGCGGATGGCGGCCCGAAGCTTGGTGCGACCTTCCTCGATGTCATTGTCGACTGCGCCACCCTCGTCGTTCAGCGGCAGCATCTCGCGCCCGGCACCGAACGCCAGGCGTGCCGATGCACACGACATACGAAACATGAGGTCGATGAATTCGATGTTCTTCTTGAATGAGATGAACTCGTTTCCGGTCATGGCAATCGTCCTCTTGCTAAAGCGATCACATATGGCCTGCAATGCCGAGAGACCGATCATATTTGAATGCAGCCTTGGTCGGCTTAGGCCGCAGCGCACCCTCCAGCTACCGGATCTCTGGCACCCAGATAGCGGACACGTCGTCCCCATACGCCACCGCCTTTCCATCCATGACGCAGGCGCCAACCCAAGCGCACACGACCGCATCGAGCGCGTCCTCGAAAGCCTTCATCTCATATCCCCGAGCGGTGACAGGAGGTAGCGGGAGCGCATCCGCGACGCCGTGGACCCTGGCATCCAGGAGCCCGATAATCTGACGCCATGTCTCGATCAGGTTTTCTCGCCGGGCGCCGGGGCCGACCTCTGGCCAGTATTTCCGAATTTTCGACATCTTGTACGGCAGCCTGCGTTCGGCGGCCGCGAGTTCGATGAGGGCGGGATGCGGATAGACCTCGATGAGCGCCCGGCCCTTGGGTTCGGCGACTGCGAGCGAATACCCGGCGGCATGAAAATCTAGCCGGAGATCGTCACTCAGCCTGCCCGGACGCGTCACACTTGGCGTATGAGTGCTGGCGTGCCGGGCGCCGTATGCAGTCGAAATCTGATTGTCTGACGGCCTTCGGCTGACGATTGGCCTCATGGAGAGCGGCATGTCGATGGCGACGATATCTACTGGGGCGCCAATCCTTTCCCTGGCGGTCCCAAGAAGTGCCACCGCTTCGGGTATCGAACCTCGATGTCGCGAGACAGGATCCGCTACCGAAGCAGGCCGCATGAATGCATCGTAGGAGGCTGCGACTTGTACCAACCGCCAGCCGGAGCCAAGGGTGGCGATCAGGGCGACGCCGCTGGGCTCGCGCTCCGTCCAGGCCGCGTCGATACCGAGGACCGATCTCATCTCAGCCTCTTCGGCACTTGCTGTCTGCTCGTTGCCCTAGGTCTCAATCCTTGCGCTCACCCGGATACGACAGTCCAATCTGTGACCGTATAGTGTCGAGGACGACCATGATCGAGACGGTGTCGTCTGGAGAGATGAGCGTGGACTCCGTGCCTTCCCTGGCGAGCCGCTCCATTTCGAACGCTTGGAATTGCATGCCACGTGACGGCACTTCGACTGCGAACTCCTCGAGGATGCTTCCGGAGTGATCCATCACCTTGAACGAAGTCGGGATGTACCAGGTCGAAGCAATCTCGATATGGCCCTTTGAACCGTAGACATAAGCGAGGTTCGGGCCAGCCAGATCCAGTGCGGAGACGGTTGTCGAGATTGTTCCGCCCTTGTGCTGCATCAGGGTTGCGACCTCGGCATCAACTCCCGTGTCCTTGAAGCGTGCCGTGGCGGAAACCGACGTCGGCTCACCCAGGATGTCGATGACGAACGAGATCGGATAGATCCCGAGATCGAGAAGCGCACCCCCGCCGAGTTCGAGGGCGTTGAGCCGATGATTGGGGTCGGTAGGCAGGAACTGGAGGTGTTCGGCCGAAACTGATCGCAGCTCTCCGATCGTCCCTGCATCGATGATCTCGTGGATGCGCTTCATGTGCGGCAGGAAGCGTGTCCACATCGCCTCGAGTACGACGAGCTTCTTTACGCGTGCCTTCTCGACGATCTCCCGTGCTTCCTTGGCATTCAGGGTGAAAGGCTTCTCGACAAGCACGTGTTTGCCGGCTTCGAGGGCGAGCAGCGCGGTGTCGACATGCTGCGGATGCGGTGTTGCGACGTAGATGATATCGACCTCTGGATCGGCGACGAGATCCTCGTAGCTTCCGTGGGCATTGGGGATCTGGAAGCGCCTGGCGAATGCGGCTGCCTTCTCCTCGGATCTCGAGCCGACGGCCGAGACCATCAGCCCGGCTGCCTGCAGGTCGGTCACAAAAAGCTCCGCGATCCATCCGGTTGCAAGGATTCCCCACCGCAAAGGCGTGTTCATAAAGCTTCTCCTCGTTATCTCGTGCGGCATAGGACAGAAGAAAGCATCTGATGGTCAAGCCCGAATTCGTTCAGTGAAGGAGGCATTCCAAGGTGCTCGACTTGGGGCCGCATAATGCCCTCAGCGATCCACCCGCTCTTCTACTCCACCGTGCGTTCTTTCCGGAATGTGCTGATCCGGATGCCGCCGCTGAATAACGTTGGCCCGAATGACGAGATGATCGTCCTCTCCTTCAGCCACGAAGCGAATCCCTCGTTGATCGGATCGCTGTCGATCCTAGGCGCCCTGCCGTAGATGGCTATGTCGTAGTACGGCGCAGCGGCAAGCGACGAATTCTTGGAAACGAGTTCAGGGTCGATGTCCCCCACGATTGCCATCTTCTGACTGTCAGCAAGATCGGAATAGCCTTTCGAAGACTTTGGCATTGATCGATCGGTTCGCTTCTTTCTGTAGTCCTCGAAGTTCAACTCGATGAAAAGTGCCTTGAGGTCATCACCGTCGATCTTGGTAAAATTGTCGACTGAGAAAACCGCTCTGCGCTCCTCGATCACTATTCTGATCTTTGTCGGTCCGACCTCCGGTAAGACCTCGAAAGGCACTAGCGAGAAGTTGGGCCGCCGGAATCTTTCACCCTCGATCAACAGCAATAACCAGTGTTTTCTGGCGATATTGCCAAGGCTCTTCTTACACGAATCTTTGCGGAGGATAGAATCCGCGGCAAATCAACGCGACAGGGTCAGAGTTCCCGGAGAAGGTCGTTGACGGAGGCAATGACCTAGGCGTTGATGCGGTCGAGATTATTGAACGCGAAGACGAGGCCGAGGTGTTCGTCTTTCAGTCCAAGCACAGGACCCTTCCTGATCAGCCCTTGCTGGAAGGCACGTCCTGACGTGTGGAATATAGAGAAAGGTGAGCTCCGAAACGCGTCACCCATCCTATCTGCTCAATCTCGGTATTCCGGAGCCTGCCGATCGAGCACCCGCCGGATGCTTTCCAGATGCAACCGGGCACTATCAGGGTCCCCTTCCCGCATCTGCCGCGCCGCTTCCGCCGCGACAGCAGGCAAGACTGGCAGAAGTTTGCGGCCTGAACCCATTGCCTTCAACTGAACTTCGGCAGCACGTTCGAGATAGTAGAGATCATCCCAGGCTTCGGCAATATTGGGTGCACAGATCATCACGCCGTGGTTTTTCATGAACAGGATATCCTTGTCGCCGAGGGCTGCTGCGATCCTGTCGCCCTCTCTTTCGTCAAGCGCGAGACCGTTGTAATTCTCGTCGACCGCGACACGGCCGTAGAACTTGAGCGCCGTCTGTCCTGCCCAGACGAGCGGTTCGCCTTCCACCATGCTGAGCGCGGTGGCGTTCGGCATATGGGTGTGAAACGCAGCCCCCACTCGCGGGGCCATCTTGTGCAGTCGCGCATGGATGTAAAAGGCGGTCGCCTCCGGAACGCCATCACCGTCAATCACATTGCCCTCGAAATCACAAATCAGCAGCGACGAGGCGGTCGCCTCTTGAAAGGCCCAGCCGAGGCGGTTGACAATGAAAAGGTCGTGATGACCGGGCACGACGGCCGAGAAATGATTGCAGATCCCCTCTTCAAGGCCAAGACGGGCCGCCATGCGAAGGCAAGCGGCAAGATCGCGCCGTGCCTGCCAGATCTCCTCGCTATCCAGCGGAAGATTGTGCCGAATTGTGTGGTTCGTCTTCGAAACATTCAATTCATGCGCCATGCTTTTCTCCTTATTGCTCCATCCAGCCTGTAGCGGCAAGGATGGCGGGCACCTTGTCGAGCGTCGGGACGATTTTATTCGGGCGGTAGTCAGCGAGTGGTTTGCGGCCCGTGCCACGATCGACCCAAACGGCACGAAAGCCAAGTTCCCGCGCCGCGGCAAGATCGAGATGCGGACTGGCACAGATATGCACTAGGTCGTCCATACCGATTTCGAGACTTTTCCAGGCATGGTGGAAGATCTGGCTGGAAGGCTTGTAGGCACCAGCCTGTTCGGCAGTGATGACGCGGTCGATAAAACCGCCAAGCTGGGCAACATTACCGGCAATGATCGCGTCGTCGGTGTTCGAGACGATCGCAAGGCGGAAGCCCGCTGCCTTCAACCTTTCCAGCGTTGCCACGACTTCCGGAAACGGCGGCATCTTGCCGATGGAGGATGTGAGGATTTCGGCATCCGCAAGCGCGAACGGCAGGCCGAATTCAACCATGGCCCGTTCCAGGGCAAGGGCACTGACTTCGGCAAAAGCTCGGTGAGGGCGCTCTTCTTCCAGCGCATGTTCATGGCGGTCATAGACCGCGATGAAGGCCTTCTGATCGATATTGCCACCTTTTGCGGACAGTATCCTGTCCATTGCCGCAAGCAGCCCCTCATCCCATTGGATCAGGGTTCCGTAGCAATCGAAAGTCAGCCAGGCGGGCTTGGGACCGGCAAGCGTCATGTCTCGTCTCCTTCGTTTTCCGCACATTGACAAAACCGGATGTCAGTGGGAAATTAAATCTTCCTGTATTCTTCATTAAAGAAACAAATGAGCTTTGGCTTCGATTTAGATCTCCTTAGAACGTTTGCCGCAGTGGTCGATTGCAGCGGCTTCACCAAGGCGGCCGAGCGCGTGCACCTCACGCAATCGACGGTGAGCCAACAGATCAAGAAGCTGGAGGTCAATTTCGGCACCTCGCTGTTGCGCCGGGATAAATCGACCGGAACTGTCGAGACGACCGAAGCCGGTGAACTGTTGCTGAGCTATGCCCGGAGAATACTAGCGACGGCCGAGGAAGCTGCCGAGGTGATGCGCAAACCACTCGCGCCGCGGACCGTTCGGCTTGGCGTGCCGGAGGATTTTGCCGGGCGGCGCCTGATCGACCTGCTGTCGGGATTTTCGGCCTCATCGCCTCATATCAGGCTCGACACGGTAAGCGGCTGGAGCACCGAGCTTCGCCGTCTGCTGGATACGGGCGAGATCGATCTCGCGCTGATCAAGCGCGAGCCGGGAGACGGGGCCTGTCTCGCGAGCTGGAAGGAAGACCTGTTTTGGGTGGAAAGCGCCACCCGGTCGGTCGAGACGGATCCGGTGCCACTCGCGGTGTTTCCCGTCGGATGTATCTATCGGGATCGCGCCATCCGTGCGATCGAGCGCAGCGGTCGTCGTTGGCGCATTGCCTACACCAGCCAGGGACTGATGGGGGTGCAGGCAGCGGTCGCTTCCGGTCTGGGGATCAGTCTGTTGCCGTCCGATGCAGTGCTTTCCGAACACCGGCAGCTCGGGCCAACAGATGGCTTTGATGATCAGCCCGCGTCCGAGATGGCATTGGTCAAAGGTCGGGCAAGTTTGTCCAACGAAGCAAAGTTTCTCGGCCGTTTTTTGGCGGATAACCTGGGGTAGCGGTGTCCAGTTGCTGCTGCTGCTGGGTTCAACTAGGGAGTCCGCACAAGCTGCGGACGTCCAAAATGCCTTCCTCGACGCCCTTAATTGACCCGGGAGCCAGTGCCGAGGTGCTCCGCGGCGCGACTACCCTTGAAGCGTCAGTGCAGGTGGAATTCCCTAGCGATCTGCCGCCATTTGTTGGGGCCGATGAGCCGTTTGTGCGAATAACCGATCGAATGCAGCGGCCCGTCGAGCGTCTGCTGCCAGAAATCCAGAAATTTTCTCATCAAAAGAACTTCGACGGCATGACCGAGGCAGCGGTTCCGCTGGAAGAACTTCACGTGGCGCGGGCGCGGTTGATCGAGACCCTCATCGACGACATGCCACGGGAGCACCGGGAATTCTTGGTCGGATTCAAGAAGGGAGAGCCGGATTGGGACAAGCTGGGAGTAGTGGGAGCGGCGGACCTACCGGCGGTGAAGTTCAAGCAGATGAATCTCGAAAAGCTCGGTGAAAAGACGCGCGGAGCGCTAGCCACGAAGCTCGTCGAGATATTGGGTCTGAAAGAGAAGTAGGGCCGTATGTGATCATTCGTCACCGACCTCAGTGCCGAGATAGACCTGAATGCCGTACGCGCGATGCGGGCGTCGGCGACAAGATACCCGTCTCCGGTCCGGCGCGTACCCGCGACCGTTACAGCGTCGGTGAATTGCATTATGGTACCTATCTTGATGGCCGGAGGCTCAGATGAAAACGGAGTTCAAGATCTGCGAGCGAGGAAGGATCAGCCATGTGATTGGCCGAGTAACAGTGAAGTCTACCGGTCGGGTACTTGCCGACCAGTTGTATGAAGCGCGTCGGATTGCCGTGGAGCGAAAAATCATCACGGAAAGCGACGTCGACAAAGTCGATTTCATCTACATCGATTGAGCCGGTCCAAGCCGAAGCATGGCCAACCGTCACGACATTGGCATGACGGTGCAGCGCGATCAGACCATGGCCCGATACAATAATTTCACCGCTGGGCTACGTATTGGTCCCGTGCAACAGTCGTGGAGTTTTGTCGTGACAAGGGTTCTGGTTGCCGCCATGGCGCTGGCAATGGTTGGCTTCTGGGCCGTCGTTGTCCTGATTTACTCGCTGCTTGCGTCTTAGTGAGTCCCGGAACCGTCGTCCCTCCCCTCGGCCTTACTCTGGGCCGCACTTTTCATGGTGATATTCTCTGCCTCTTGATGAGCCACTCGGGTTCATCGCTCCTGACTTGACTGTGCGGCTACTGCGGCCGCAGGCTCGTCCTCGGATCGCTCCTGCTCGCTAAGCTTGCCATATTCCTCGATCGCGGCATCGAGGCCAGGCAGGACACCATCCTCGACGAGACGGTTGACCAGAGCGTCAGACACGGCCTCCACGGAACGATCTCCTGACCGGTGCCGGTGCCAACCAACGGCTCGACAACGTCGATTTTAGCGATCTCTTTGAAGGGAACTCCATGGTCAGGCAACACCAACAACCTGCCTAAAACTTTAGATAATCACGCCAACCTCACCGCGCGCGCCCTCCCGCGAACCGGGTTCGTGCATGAAGGCGCCGTCCAGACGTGACAGCCCATGCCCCGTCTAACTCAAACGGATTTCGCGCGCCAGAGCTTGCAGCCGCTTGAACGCATCGTACCGCTTGGCATGCAGGGCAGCGGTTTCGCCTCCCTCGGGCTGATAGGTGTGATCAGTCGTCGAAAGGGCCGCCATTGCCGAGCGCACGTCCGGGAAGACGCCGCCGGCAACGCTGCCGAGGATAGCAGCGCCGAGCAGGACAGGCTCCTCCGCGCGCGTCGCCAGCAGAGGTTTTCCCGTAGCATCGGCAAGAAGCTGGCGGACCAGGTCGAGCTGGCCGGCGCCGCCGCTAATCACGATCTTGTCGATCGGCGCTCCGGCCGCCGCTTGGGCATCAATGATTTGACGAAGGCCATAGCCGATGCCGCACAGACCTGCGATGTACAGTGAGACAAGATTGTCGAGATCGCGATCCATGCCAAGACCGACAACGGCAGCGCGGGCATGCGGATCAGCAAAGGGCGCCCGGTTGCCGAGGAATTCCGGCACGACGTGCAAGCCGTCCGCACGTTCCGCCACAGAGGAAAGTGTTTTGGCGTTTTCTGCCGCCAGGTTAGCAAGTAGTACTGGCAGGGAAAGACCCCGCGACTTCGCCAGCGCTGCGGCTTCGTTTGCCGCCGGATGGAAGGACAGGAGTTGGTCGATGGCAGCACCCGCCGCTGACTGGCCACCCTCATTCAGCCACATGCCCGGTACCATGGCGGAAAAATACGGCCCCCAGACGCCCGGCACGAACACCGGCGCATGGGTCGAGGTCATCGTGCAGGACGACGTGCCGAAGACATATCCGAGATTGCTTTCCGGTGGGCCATCTACGCCCACAGTCCCAATCCCGCCCGCATGGGCATCAATCATGCCGGCTGCCACTGGCGTGCCCGCAACGAGGCCGAGGTCAGCCGCCGCGCACGCTGTCAGTCCGTTGCCGAGCGGCGTGCCGGGCTCGACGACGCGCTGGCCGATTCGCGCAAAATCCTCGTCGGCGAGTACGCCCAGACCGATGCCATGGAAGTAGCTCGGGTCCCACCGCTTCTCATGTGCGAGATAGGTCCACTTGCAGGTGACCGTGCAGGTAGACCGGGCGAGATCCTCCGTAGCGCGCCATGTCAGGAAATCTGCGAGATCGAAGAACTGCCAAGCGGCGTCAAAAACCTGCGGGCGGTTTTCCTTCAGCCAGAGGAGTTTTGGTGTTTCCATTTCCGGCGAAATTCGGCCGCCGACATAGCGCAGCACCTCATGGCCCCTGGCGTTGATGCGCTCGACCTGGTCCACGGCGCGGTGATCCATCCAGACGATGATATCGCGCTTGGCGTCCTCCGAGGGACCGACGGGCAGCGACGCGCCATCTTTGCCGAGCACGACCAGCGAGCAGGTCGCGTCGAAACCGATGCCCGCAATCTTCTCGGGCGCCGCACCCGCCTTGGCAATGGCATCACGCACCGAAGCACAGACGGCCGCCCAGATTTCCGTACTCGACTGCTCGACCATCGCGCCCGGCTCGCGAAACAGCGAGATGTCACGCTTGGCAGAGGCCAGCATGTGGCCGGTCAAATCGAAGAGACCGGCTCTGGCGCTTCCGGTTCCGACGTCGACGCCAACAAGGTAGCAATCGCCGCCCGCGGGGCGCGCGGAGGAAATGTTGCTCATGATTCTACCGCCTGCAAATCAGGAATGTTCTTGGCAGGCGGCATTGTGCCGCCCGCCGCTATCACCTCACAGATCGACGCTGTTCGGAAGGATAACCAAGTCTCGGATTGTGACGTTGCGCGGTCGCGTCAGCATGAAGAGCACGGCATCGGCGACCTCCTTCGGCTGCATCAGGCTGCCATTGGCAAGTGCCTCGTCCATCTTCTCCTTGGGCCAGTTGTCGATCAGCGCGGTCACAACCGGACCCGGCAGGACCGCGCCGACACGCACGCCATGCTGCGCCACCTGACGGCGCGTGCTGTGCACGAAGGCCTGAACTGCGAATTTGGAGGCCGTGTAGATCGGCTCCCAGACGACGGGAACGACGCCGGCAATCGAGCTCGTGAACAGGATGTCCCCTGTCTTCTTCTCGATCATGTAGGACAGGACCGCGTGGACCGAGCGGAAGGCCGCATTGATGTTGAGGTTCAGCATTCTGTCCCAGGCATCCGGGTCTCCCTCAGCCACCTGACCACCGATATAGGCGCCGGCATTGGCGTGGAAGATGTCGAGCCCGCCGGCAAGGTCGAGTATGCGCGGCAGCATGCCGGAGACGTCGGACGACTTTAACAGATCGACGACAAGCGGCAGAGCGTTCGGTCCCAGTTCCTTGCAGAGCAGCTCCAGTTTGTCCTGGGCGCGGTCGATGAGCACCACTTTCGCGCCCTCGGATAGTAGGGTGCGGGCGCATTCCAGGCCAATGCCGGACGCGGCACCCGTGATGGCAGCAACTTTGCCTTTCATGAGGTCAGCCATGGTTTTAAAACTCCCTTTCAATGGTTTCTGTCAGGCGCGGCCGTGGCTGACACGGGAGCGACGAGCGAGAGAGTCGACGATGACCGCGATCGCGAGAACGCCGCCGGTGATCATGTAACGCAGCGATGAGCTGAGGTTCAGCAGCGTCAGGCCGTTCGAGATCGCCTGGATGACGATGATCCCGAGCAGGGCCGAATAGGCGCTGCCGCGTCCGCCGAACAGGCTGGTGCCACCAATGACCGCCGCCGCGATCGCGTTGAGGTTGACGTCGCCGGTACCGGCCTGCTGGCTCGACGAGGCGAGCCGGGAGGCCGAGAGGACGCCGCCAAGTGCGGCGAGTGTCGAGCAGAGTACGAAGGCGCTCGTATAGATGCGGCGCACGTTGATGCCGGAGCGGCGCGCGGCTTCCTTGTTGCCGCCGACGGCGAACATTGAGCGGCCCCATTTCGTGCGAGTCAGCGCATAGTTGAGGATCACCGCGAGCGCCACGAAGAGCGCGAACATCCACGGCACTCCCCGGCCTAGATTGAGGTAGAAGACGGCGACCTCAAGCGCGACCGTCAGGACCAGCGCCTTCAGGATCAAGGCACGCAGCGGCTGGGCGGAGAGGTTTGCCGCCTGGCGCTGGCGCCTTGTCCGCACGCCCTTTCCGATCATGATAAGGCCCGGCACAAATGCAAGCCCGTGGGAAAGCCAGTCCGGCATGATCAGGATCTGGCCGAAGCGAACGAGAGAGGACGCGTAGGGCAGGTTGATCGACCCGGACGGGCCAAGGATATAAAGCTGCAATCCAAGAAGAGCGAGCAGACCGGCAAGCGTGGCGATGAAGCTCGGCATGCCGAGACGATTGTAGAGCGTGGCATAGAGCAGGCCGATGCCCGCGCCGACGAAAAGCGCTGCGAGGATCGCGCCGACGATCGGCAGTCCCATATTAATCCAGAGCACGCCTACCATGGCGGAGGCAAGCCCGCTCATGGAGCCGACGGAGAGATCGATTTCGCCGAGCACGAGCACGCAGATGATTCCAAGCGAGATGACGCCCACCGTGGCGCAATCGAAGAGCAGGTTCACTAGATTGTTGGGGGCGAGGAAGATCGGATTGAGCACCGAGAAAACGACCGAGATGACGACGAGGCCGATGGCGACCGGGAGCATGCCGAGATCGCCGGAACGGACACGGTCAATGAAGGCCTTTGCCATGCCGGCAAAGCTGTCGTCGTGGCGCACGCGCTCGTCACTGCGGTCCAGCATCGACTGGACCTTGTCTAAAGGATTCTGGCTCATGCGGCACCCCCGTTGGTTTCCTCACCGTGGCCGGCTTTGCGGTCGAGGCGCCGCGAGACGGAATTATCTGTCGCCCCCGTGATGGCGGAGACAAGCTCCTGGCTGGAAGAATCCGGCGTGAAGATGCCGTTGTTCCGCCCGAGCCTCAAAACGACGATCCGATCGGCAACGGCCCGCACGTCTTCCATGTTGTGGCTGATAATGATGACGCCGAGGCCGCGATCCCTCACGCGCTCGATGAGGTTCAGGACCTCGGCCGTCTGTGCCACGCCGAGCGCCGCTGTCGGCTCGTCCAGCATGATGAGCTTCGGATTGAGTAACAGCGAGCGAGCAATGGCGACGGTCTGCCGCTGGCCGCCGGACAGAGAGGCGATCGGCTCGCGGACGGAGGGGATACGCGCTGCAAGCTCACGCAGGAGTGTCCAGGCGCGCACTTCCATCGCGACCTCGTCCAGTGCCCAGGGTGACATCTCATGGCCTAGGAACAAGTTCGCCACGACATCGAGGTTTTCGCAGAGGGAGAGATCCTGAAACACGGTGGCAATACCAAGGTCCAGCGCCTTCGCAGGACTGTCGAGCGTCACCGTCTGCCCGCAAAATTCGATCGAACCGGCCGAAGGCTGGTGCACACCTGCGAGCACCTTGACCAGCGTCGACTTGCCCGCACCGTTGTCGCCGACGAGCGCTACGACTTCGCCGGCCTTCACGTAGAGTTCGATATCCGTCAGTGCGGATACGGCCCCGAAATTTTTCGATACGCCGCTGAGACGCAGCACGGAGTCTCCCTTGTCGGGAACACTTTGAAGCGTGGCCGTCATGACCTTGTGACCTTTCGACTGATCGGGCTGTCCGGCCGCAAGGCGCAGCCGGACACAATGGGCAGCTCAGTTGATGATGCCGAGCTTGCGGCAACCGTCAACATACTCGCCGGTGCAGATTTCTTCCGGCTTGTTGATGCCCTTGTCGAAGATTTCGGCCTTGATATTCTCCGCCGTGACAACCGCCGGCACGAAAAGCTGCGACGGCGTTTCATAGAGCTTGTGGGTTGCTTCGGGCGTTTCGCCCTTGAGCAGTTTCACCGCCACGCCGGCCGCGGCCGCGGCGACGATTTCGGAGGGCTTGGAGATCGTGTTGTACTGGTCGCCCGAGATGATGAGCTGGAGCGCTGCGATCGTCGCGTCATTGCCGGTGACCGGCGGCATTTCCTTGACGCCGGCGGCCTTCAGTGCCGCGATCGCCCCGCCGCCGGTACCGTCGTTCGCCGCTACGATGCCCGTAATCTGGTCACCGAAGCGGGTAATCTGGCCGGCGGTCCATTCCTGAGCCTTTGGCGGCGCCCATTCAGGCGTGTCGTATTCGGCAAGTGTCTTGTAGGGTGAAGCGTCAAGCGCGGAGTCGATGCCGTCGCGGATGAGGCCGGCGGCCGCATCGGTCGGCGAGCCATTGATCTGCAATACGCCGGACCCGTCCGCAACGCCCTTGGTCTTCAGGTGATCGACCAGCGACTGTGCGATAGCGCGGCCGATGCCTTCATTGTCGAACGAAACGTAATAGTCGGCTGGCTTGGCCGGAATCGGGCGGTCATAGGCGATGACCTTGACGTCCTGCGACTGGGCGATTTCGACGAGCCCGGCGGCCGCGGCAGAATCGACGGGATCGAGGACGATGATCTTCGCACCCTGCGCGATCACCGAGTTGAACTGCTGTTGCTGGAGTGCGACGTCTGCGTTGGCGTTCTGGTAGATCACCTTGCAGCTAGGGCAAAGCTTCGCCATCTCGGCCTTGAACCCTGGGTAATCGTGCTGCTCGTAGCGGGTTGAAGCCTGGTCGGGCATCAGGAAGGCGACAGTCGCGGCATCCTGGCCAAAAGCAGCGTTGCCGAGCGACAGGACAAGGCCGGTCGATGCGAGCAGATAGGTAAGCGTCTTCATTGGTTTCCTCCACGGTTGATTTTCGCCAGCGACCTCAGGCCTCCAAAGGCGACATGCACCGACGTCCTCATCGCCTCCGTGGCGCATGAATCATCGTTCGTTGCGGCCACGCCGCGACGCCCTGTTCGTCGGTGCTGTGTCTGACTCCTCCCTTGGGTCAGCCTCGCTGTTTAGGTAACTTCATCGATGAAGCACGCTTGCTCAATCGATGAAGCAAGAATTGCCACCTATCCCTATTGGTGTCAAGGTGGCTCGCGAAAGCGGAGATGAAATGTGAATCGAACGAGCCAAACGAAAAGGACGACCATCTACGATCTGGCAGAATTGGCAGGCACGTCGGCCAGTGCCGTCAGCGCCGTGTTGAACGGCAACTGGAAGAAGCGCCGCATCAGCGCCAAGCTTGCCGAGAAGATCACAAAGCTCGCCGAGGAACAGGGCTATGCGCTCAACATGCAGGCGAGCGTGCTGCGCCGGGACCGTTCCAAGATCATCGGCATGATCGTTCCGAAATATGACAATCGCTATTTCGGTTCGATCGTCGAGCAGTTCGAGGCACTGGCCCGCGAACGTGGCCTCTTTCCGATCATCACTTGCACGCGGCGCGATCCAGCGCTTGAACTGGAGGCAGCGCGCGCCATGCTGTCCTATCAGGTCGACTGCCTGATCGCGACAGGCGCCACCGATCCGGACCGCGTCATGGACCTGTGCTCCGCCGCGGGGGTGAGAACCATCAACCTCGACCTACCTGGCTTCCGCGCCCCCTCCGTCATCTCCGACAATTATGGAGGCGCCCTTGAGCTGACGCGCCGCGTTCTGAACAATTGCGAGAAGGAATATGGCGAGAAGACCCCCCTTCTCTTCGTTGGCGGTCGGGGCTCGGACCACAACACGATGGAGCGCGTCCGGGGGTTTCGGGATGCCCATGCACAGGCTGGCGTCGCGGTCGACGAGACGCTCGTGCTCACTTGCGGCTATGCCCCCGAAAAGGCGGAAAATGCCATGAAACAACTTGCCGAGCGGTCGAGCAACCTGCCCCGCGGCATGTTCGTCAACTCGACCATTTCCCTGGAAGGCGTCATGCGCTGGATCCGCCGTTCCGGTCACTATGCCAACCGGGTGCCGCAGCTTGGCTGCTTCGACTGGGACCCGTTCGTGGCCATGCTGGGCGATCATATCGAAATGGTGCGGCAGGACGTGCCCAAAATGCTGGAAGCGGTGTTCGCCATCATTGATTCCGGCGCCACGGACCTGACCATTGTACAAATCCCGCCCATCGTGGAAAAGATCGGTTGAGGCGCAGGCATACGGCTGCACTCGGCAAACATTCCGCGGAGTGCGAAAAGCGGTTCCCTCATTAACAGGCCCTGCAAGCTGCCTTGAGCGGAGTCGGAACAGGCGAAACAAACGCGCCGCGCGCTGAATGTGTCAATGTGCGAGCGCGAGCAAAAACATTGATTCCGGGGCCGAGGGCCATCCAGAGTAGGCATAGCCGTAGTGCACCACGAGTTCGTGAGAATTTGCACTTGACGACGCCGCGGGCCGGAACGCCCTGATCGACATCCTGTGTCAGGGACTTCGACAGTTGCGCGACGATGCGAATGCGGTTTCCAGCCTTGCGGATGCTGCCTTCCGAAAGATAGCGCACGCCAAGATCGCCAGCGCCGGCGGCCTTCGCAGGCCCAGACGAACGTTCGATCGCTTGCGGTAGCCGGACCACGGCAAAACTGCGGAAGCGGCTGAGTCCGGCGATGATATCGGCAGCGATGCCCGCGGCAAAATTGGCCCGTTCTGGATCGGCGCTGAGGTTCTGGAACGATGCCAAGGAAAGACGCGGGATGGCTACATGCGTCTCGCCGGAGATTTCTTGGCCGGAGAGAAGGCGGATCCGATGCGCGGCACGGTGAGGATGAACTCGCCGCCCGCCCCGAGGCCAGCGATGGCCTTGCGCAAGGCGGCCATCTGCACAATGAGATTGCCTTCCTCAACAGCCGCGTTGCCTCAGGCGGCGGCCATCAACGTGTCATTGGTGACAGCCTCGCCCTTTGCCACCGACGAGCTGTGCGCACCAGAATACCGCGATCGACCGCAAGCGTGAAACGTCCGAAGGTGTGCCTCGTCCGCTCCATGCCGCCACTATACGTTCTGGCGGGGCGATTGAATTTGCCCCGCATGCAGCCGCTGGTGGCCATTGAGTTCGGCTGGCTTGAAGTCGGGTTATTAGCGTCGATCGGTGCCGGCATTCGGGAACGACACGCGACATCCGTTCGGGGCTAAATCGGCTTGGTTGGCGCTAGTCGCCAGTCCGGAGCGCCAACTACGCTGATCATCACGAGCGCCTAGCTGCCTCAAAAAGGCATCGGCACAGACGCAAATTGATGCTTTTCGCATGCCGCATTATTCCATAGTCACTGTGTGAGTCACAGCGATAAGGAACATGGCAATGGCGACGCCCTTTTACTGGAATGAGCTCAACACCTTTGATTTTGCCGAGCTTTCCGCTGACACGACTATTGCCATCCTGCCGATCGCGTCCACCGAGCAGCACGGCCCACATCTGCCTGTGGCGACCGACGTGGCGATTGCCAGCGGCATGCTGGCCGAACTGCGCCGCCAGCGGCAGAACGATCTGGACACTCTTGTGCTGCCGACCCAGGAAATCGGCAAGGCCAACGAGCATGTCTTTGGCCCTGGCACGCTGTCTCTGAGTGCCGAATTGCTGATTCAGGTGTGGACCAATATCGGGGCCAAGGTGGCTGAAGCTGGCATCCGCAAGATGGTCATCGTCAACTCGCATGGCGGCAATGTCGACATCATGAGCATTGTCGCGCGCGAACTGCGCGTGCGCTACCAGATGGCGGTGGTGTCGACGCAATGGGGTCGGTTCGGCAATCCCGACGGCATGATCAGCGAGCATGAAACCCGGTACGGCATTCATGGTGGTGAAGTGGAGACGTCTCTGATGCTGCATTTCCGGCCAGATCTGGTGCGCATGGATAAGGCGGAGAATTTCACCTCAAAGGCCGAATGGATGCGCGAGCAATCGAAATACATCCAGCCGCTGCCGCCGCATTCGCTGGCCTGGATCGCCCATGATCTCAACCCGAACGGCGTCGTCGGTGATGCGTCGCTTGGCACGGCCGAAAAAGGCGAAGCGATCTGCCGGCATCAGGTCAAGGGCTTCGTGGAGATGCTCTACGATCTGAAGCGCTATCCGCTGGCCAATCTCTATTGCGGATCGCCCGCCTCTCAATAAGCCTTCGGCGAAGCGCTTAGGCCACGGCCGGCTTGTCCGGCGCGATGTGGCCTTTTTCCTGTAGTTCCCTGACGAGCCCCGCAAGCTCGGCGAGCAGATACTCGACGAAAAGGCTGGTGGCCGCATCGAGTGGGGCGCGGGCGCGGGCGAAGAGCTTCATCGGCTGATGCCTCGTGTGCGGCTCGGCGATCGGGCGGAACACCAGTTCGCCCGCGCGGCATTCCGTCACCACGTCGAGCGGATTGAGCATGGCGAGCCCTGCCCCGCATTTTACCAGCTTTTTCAGCATCTCTGACGCGTTGCTTTCCAGCACCGGTTCGACCGGCACATCCAGTCGCGCCAGCGCCAGGTTGATGACGTCCCGCAGGCTTGTCCCTTGCTGGGCCAAAACGAGCCGTTCCTGGACGACCTCGGCAAGATTGATCGGGCCATCCCCGATCAGCCGATGGCCGGGCGGCAGCACGACGCCAATGGGGATGTCGAAGTTGCCGAGCGAGCGTATGCCTGGCGTGGCCGGAATGTTGAAGCCTAGGCCGATATCGACTTCGCCGGACAGAACCGGATTGACCGTGGTCGTGCCGGCGTCGTTCCTGATCTGGAAATAGACGCGCGGATGCTCCGACTGGAAGCGGGTAATGATCTCGGCAAGCGGACCCGATGCAATGCCTACCGTCGTTACCAACCGCACCTTGCCGGCCTGCTGCATCTTCAGGCTTCGGATACGGCCCTCCAGTCTGGCGTAGTTCTTCAGCACCTCGCGGATATGTTCGATGCAGAGTTCCCCGGCCGCCGTCAGCCTCAGCCCGCGCGGCAGGCGCTCGAAGAGCGGAGCGCCGATTTCTTCCTCCAGCGCCAGAATCTGCCGGTTGATGGCCGATGAGGCCACGTTGAGGCGTGCCGCAGCCTTGCGGATGGAGCCAGAGCGCGCGATCTCGTCGATATACTGAAGCTTTCTGGAATGCAGCATCGGGTCCTCGTTGCATGAATTTTAAGCGGGGCGCCCAAATTAGAAACAGCCGCCCCGTGAGATGCTGAAAAGGCATCGTTGTGCACGAATTTTGATGCTTTTCAAACAGCAACGCAACCGCTCAAATAAGATAAATGGAGCGGTATCAAGGACGCTCTACGGCCTCAAAGGGGAACGCCGCTCATGTCCAATATACTGAAGAATATGGCATTTACCGCTATGGTTGGTCTCGGAGCCACAGTCTCGGCGACGGCACCAGGCTACGCGCTCGATAAGGTGAGCTACGGCACCAACTGGTTGGCCCAGGCAGAGCACGGCGGCTTCTACCAGGCGGTTGCCGACGGTACCTATGCCAAGCACGGCCTTGACGTAACGATCGTCCAGGGCGGACCGAATGCGGCCAACTCGGCGCTGCTGATCTCCGGAAAGATCGATTTCTACATGGGCGGTGCCCAGGGTGAGCTAACGGCGGTCGAACAGGGCATTCCGCTCGTCGATGTCGCGGCTATCTTCCAGAAGGATCCGCAGGTGCTGATCGCACATCCGGATGCGGGCGTCGAGACGTTCGAGGATCTGGCGAAGCTCAACACACTGTTCCTCGGCAAGGACGGCTATCTTACCTATTTCGAGTGGATGAAGGCGAACTACACGGGATTCAAGGACGAGCAGTACAAGCCCTACAATTTCAATCCGGGCCCCTTCATCACCGACAAGGCCTCGGCGCAGCAGGGCTACCTGACGTCGGAGCCCTACGAGATCCAGAAGCAGACTGGCTGGGAACCGAAGGTGTTCCTGCTCGCCGACAATGGCTACACACCCTACTCCACGATGATTACCACGACGCAGACGATGATCGACACCAAGTCTGACGTGGTCCAGCGTTTCGTCGATGCCTCGGTCGAGGGATGGTACACCTATCTCTACGGCGACAACAGCAAAGCCAACGATCTGATCAAGAAGGACAATCCGGAAATGACGGATGGCCAGATTGCCTATTCCATCGGCAAGATCAAGGAATACGGGATTGTCGAGTCTGGCGAGGCTTTGGACAAGGGCATCGGCTGCATCACCGATGCGCACTACAAGAAGTTCTTCGATGAGATGGTCGGCATCAAGGTCCTCAAGGCCGAGACCGACTACACAAAGGCGTTCACGACAAAGTATGTCTGCAAGGGCACGGGAATGTCGCTGAAGAAGTAGCCCTTTTCGGCGCAGATGGCTCGCCGCCAAGGCGGCGGGCCAGATCCTCTCATGAAAAGAGACAATTGATGCCCTTAGCCGAAGCCCAGACCGCGCCCACGAAGGAAACGCGCAAAAGGCCGCTAGTCTCGATGCAATCCGTGTCCAAGGTCTTCTCCAGCGGGACGATCGCTTTATCCGGCATGTCGCTGACAGTGAAGAGCGGCGAGTTCATCAGCCTGCTCGGCCCTTCCGGCTGCGGAAAATCGACGGCATTGCGGATCATTGCCGGGCTTGGCGACGTCTCGTCGGGGACGATCGATTGGCCGAGCTCGAGGATCAATTCCAAGGGCCTGCCGGAGGGAGATATCAGCTTCGTGTTCCAGGAGCCGACGCTGATGCCTTGGAAGAACGTCTTCGACAATGCGCACCTGCCGCTGAAGCTGCGTGGGATATCGAAAAGTGCGGCGCGCGAGCAGGTCATGCGCGTGCTTTCGACCGTTGGCCTGCAGGATTTTTCACAGGCCTATCCGCGCGAACTCTCCGGCGGCATGAAGATGCGCGTCTCGATTGCCCGGGCGCTGGTGACCAAGCCGAAGCTGCTCCTGATGGACGAGCCGTTCGCGGCGCTCGACGAAATCACCCGGCAGAAGCTGAACGACGACGTGCTGCGGCTCTGGAAGGAGACCGGCATCACGGTGATCTTCGTCACCCATTCGGTGTTCGAATCCGCCTATCTCTCCAACCGCATCGTCGTCATGAAGGCGCGGCCGGGCCGGGTGCATGCGGACCTGCCCCTCGTCACCAGCCTGAAGCGCGATGCGCATTACCGCACCTCGGAAGAATATCGGCAGGCGTGCGAGACCGTCTCCCGCTCCCTGATCGGTGCCATCAATGCCGCCAAGGAGGATCGATGAGCACGGATCTGGTTGAAGTGCCCACACCCGACATGCCGAACCCGCTGGCGGCCAAACGCCGTGATCTCGCACTGCGTGTCGCGGTGCCCTTCGTCACCGTCTCGGTGCTTGTCGTCATCTGGTGGCTCTACGTCAGGCTGTCGGGTGTGCCGCCCTATATCCTCCCCGGTCCTGCCGCCGTGGCTGCGGCCTTCATCAACGACTGGGGCACGCTCGCCCCTGCCCTCTGGGTCACCGCCAAGATCACTTTCCTGTCGCTAGCGCTGGCGCTCATCGGCGGCGTCGGCTTTGCCGTTTTCCTGGTGCAGTCTCGCTGGATCGAGATCGCCTTCTATCCGCTGGCGGTGATCTTGCAGGTGACGCCGATCGTGGCGATTTCGCCGCTGATCCTGATCTATGCGCCGTCGACACAGGTGGCGCTGTTGATCTGCGCCTTCCTCGTCGCCTTCTTCCCGATCCTGTCCAACATGGTGCAGGGGCTGAAGAGCGTAGATCACAATCTGATAAACCTGTTCGAGCTCTATGGCGCCTCGCGCTGGCAGACGCTGCTCTATCTGAAGCTGCCGGCCGCCCAACCCTATTTCATGACCGGCCTGCGCATCGGCGGCGGGCTGGCGCTGATTGCAGCTGTCGTCGCCGAGTTCGCGGCGGGCTCGGCCGGTGCCGGCTCCGGCCTCGCGTTCCGTCTGCTCGAGGCGCAATACCGTATGAACATACCTCGCCTGTTTGCGGCACTGCTGATGCTGTCGCTGCTCGGCGTGGCGATCTTCGCGATCACCTCATTCATCTCCTGGCTCAGCCTGCACCGCTGGCATGAGAGCAGCCTGAAGCGGGAAAACTGATGACCTATTCCTTCATGTCCCCTCCCAATGCCGCCCGTTTTGTGCTCAGCAACGCAATGCTGCCGGCGGTCGCTGTCGAGGGATATTCTATGGCCGCCGGCGAAGGCCTGGTGCGCGCCGATCTGGTGATCGAGGACGGGGTGGTCTCGGCCATCCTGGCGCCCGGCAGCGCACCGCAGGAACTGGCGAAATCCGACCTGCGCGACGGCATGGTCTGGCCGTGCTTCGCCGATATCCACACCCATCTCGACAAGGGCCATATCTGGGCGCGTAACAACAATCCCGACGGCACCTTCATGGGCGCCCTGACCGCCGTCGGCACCGACCGCGCCACACACTGGAATGCCGAGGACGTGCGCAAGCGCATGGAGTTCTCTCTCCGCTCCGCCTACGCCCACGGTACCAGCCTGATCCGCACCCACCTGGATTCGCCGGCGCCGCAGCACCTGATCTCCTTCGAGGTCTTCGCCGAAGTGCGCGATGCCTGGAAGGACAAGATCGCGCTGCAGGCGGCGGCACTGTTTCCGATGGACGACATGGTCAACGAGGCCTATTTCGCCGAACTGGTCGCCATCATTCGCAGAACCGGCGGATTGCTCGGCGGCGTGCCGAAGATGGGGCCTGACCTGGCTTGGCAACTCGACACGCTGCTGCGCGCCGCCGCAGACAATGGCCTCGACGTCGATCTGCATGTCGATGAAACCGATGATCCGGGAGCCGAGACGCTAAGAGCGATCGCAGAGGCGGTGCTGCGCAACAGCTTCACCGGCAAGGTCACGGCAGGCCATTGCTGCTCGCTCGCCCGGCAGGAAGACGAGGTTGCGAAGCGCACCGTCGATCTCGTGGCAAAGGCTGGAATATCAATCATTTCGCTGCCGATGTGCAACGTGTACCTTCAGGACCGCTACCCCGGCCGGACGCCGCGCTGGCGCGGGGTGACGCTGCTCAAGGAGCTGGCCGCGGCCGGTGTCGAGACCGCGGTCGCCTCCGACAATACTCGCGATCCCTTTTATGCCTATGGCGATCTCGATGCCGTCGAGGTGTTCCGCGAGGCGGTGCGCATCCTGCAGCTCGACCATCCTCTGGATACCGCTGCGCGCGTGGTGACGACATCGCCGGCCGGCATTGCCGGGCGCCCCGACATGGGCCGTATCGCCGTCGGCCGGCCGGCCGATCTGGTGCTGTTCAGCGCCCGCCGCTGGAGCGAATTCCTCTCCCGTCCGCAGTCCGACCGCGTGGTGCTACGCCGCGGCAAGGTCATCGACCGCAGCCTGCCTGATTACCGTGAACTCGATAGTGTTGTTGGAGCCTGACATGCCGGATTACCAGAAGATCAAACAGGAACTCGAAGGCATCGCCGTCGAGGATAATCCGGCGCTGGTGCGCCAGAAGAGCCGTGATTTCTACTGGTACTCGCCGATCCTGAAGGCGCAGCTCGACGGCGTCACTGCCGATCTGGTCGTCACGCCGAAGAACGAGGCCGAGGTGATCCGAACGCTCCGGATCGCGTTTGCGCACGGCGTCCCTGTCACCCCGCGCGGCGCCGGCACCGGCAACTACGGACAGGCCATGCCGCTGTCGGGTGGCATCGTGCTCAACCTCGCCGCCATGGACCAGGTCAAGGAGATCCATCCCGGCCGGGTGATCAGCGAGCCGGGCATCGTCATCGCCCAGCTCGACAAGCAGACCCGGGCGCATTCCGGCCAGGAGCTGCGCTTCCACCCCTCGACCGCGCAGACGGCGACGATCGGCGGCTTCATTGCCGGCGGCTCCGGCGGCGTCGGCTCAATCACCTGGGGCGGCCTGCGCGACATCGGCAACATCATCCGCCTGCGCGTCGTCACCATGGAGGCCGAGCCGCGCGTGCTCGATCTCACCGGCTGGGACCTGCAGAAGGTCAGCCACGCCTATGGTACCAACGGCATCATCACCGAGATCGAGATGCCGCTGGCACCCTCCTACGACTGGGTGGACGTGCTGGTAGGCTACGACGACTTCCTGGACGGCGTGCGCTATGCCGATGCGCTGGCCAAGTGCAACGGCATCCTGGTCAAGGAAATCGCCCCGATCGCCGCCCCTATTCCGCACAGCTATTTCACCCGCCACAAGCCCTACATCCGCGAGGGACAGTCGGTCGTGGTGCTGATGATCGCGCCACATTCGATCGACGCCTTCGAGGCCTTCACCGTGTCGCAGAAGGGCGAGGTGATCTTCCGCTCCGACAAGGTGGAGAGCATGAAGGGCATTCCGCATGCCTACGAGCTGGCATGGAACCACACGACGCTGCGGGCGCTGAAGGTCGATCCCGAGTTCACCTATCTGCAGGTGCAGTATCCCGGCCCCGACCACGTGGCCAAGGTCGCCAAGATGGTCGAGATCTTCGGCGACGAAGTGCCGGGCCATCTCGAGTTCATCAAGTTCAACGGACAGATCCAGTGCTCGGGCCTGCCGCTGGTGCGCTACACCACGGAGGAGCGGCTGGAGGAGATCATCAGGATCCATCAGGAGCATGGCTGCCCGATCTTCAACCCGCATCGATACACGCTGGAGGAAGGCGGGATGAAACAGACCGACAAGGTGCAGCTCGCCTTCAAGCACGAGACCGACCCCAAGGGGCTGCTCAATCCCGGCAAGATGATCGCCTGGGAAAACCCGGACTTCGATTTCACCGCCGGCGAGAACTATCTCTTCCCCGGTCTGGCATCGGTGATGGAGACCGCATGAGGGTTCTGGTCCTTCATTCGCACCCGGTGGAATCGAGCTATGGCAATGCGCTCTACCGGCAGACGTTGGAGAGCCTGAAAGCGGCGGGGCACGACGTCGACGACTGCAATCTCTATGCCGAGGAATTCGATCCGGTGCTGTCGCGCCACGACCGGCTGGTCTACCACGACTACCCGGAGAATACCGAGCTGGTGAAGGACCATGTCGAGCGGCTGAAGCAGGCAGAGGGACTGGTGATCGTGACGCCGGTGTGGAACTTCGGCTTCCCGGCGATCCTGAAGGGCTATTTCGACCGCGTCTGGCTGCCCGGCGTCTCCTTCGAACTCGTCGACGGCAAGGTGGAATCGCGGCTGCGGCACATCCGGAAACTCGGCGCGGTGCTGACCTACGGCGCCACGCCGTTCCGCGCCTTCGCCGCCGGCAATCCGCCGAAGAAGATCGTCAAGCGCGTGCTGCGGGCGCAGATCAACCCGGTGCGCCCGGTGACCTTCCTTGCCCACTACGACATGAACAACTGCACGGCGGAATCGCGGGCAACGTTTCTCGGCAAGGTGAAGACGGCGATGGAGCGGTTCTAGAGCGCCTGCCCCGCCATGCCCGCGCCCTTGCGAAAGGTGCGGCTGGAGACGGAGATCGGATTGCGGGACGGGTCACGGGCATTGGCTTAGAGATAGCCGTCCGCCTGATGCAGCGGACCAAAGACCAGTCCCCGCGCCGCACTTTTCGCGCAGAAGCCGGCGCGGCGTCCTCGACGGCAAAGATCAGCTTGACCGTCGACTGCCCCGGCGTCACTGCCCTGGCCGCCTGATGCACCATGATCCGGCCGCCGGTCTCGTGGAAGAGCTCGATTGTCATCGGATGCGTGCCTTGAATCCAAATACCTTTTTGTAGAATTCGACGTTGCTTCGAGGTGCCTGGCGTAGATCACCACGCCTGACAATTGCACGGTCATCGGCCATCCTCCCTTCTCACGTCCCGCCTAAGGCATCACCTTGGCCGCCGTCACCTCCACCTCGACAAGGAATTCTGGCCGGGTGAAGCCGCTGACGATGATGAGCGTCGAGACCGGCCTTGGATCGAGCGTATAGCGATCGCGTACAGTCATATAGGCCGGGAAGTCCTCTCGCCTGGTCACGAAGCCTGAGATGCGGATAACGTCGGCAAAGGTCATGCCGGCGTCGTCAAGGATCGCGCCGATCGCCTTGAAGCAAAGCTCCGCCTGCGCGGTGACATCTTCGGGGATGGTATCGTCAAGCGCAATGCCGAGCTGGCCCGAGGTGACCAGCAGCGACGCTCCGGCGGGTGCCAGCAGGCCATGATTGTAGTTTCCGAAGGGCTTGCGGACGGAAGACGGATTGAAGGTATTCTTCATGAGATAACCTATATAAAGCAATATTTTGAACGTGCTTCCTCATGTTAGCTTTCGAGGATCAGCCCACCTTGTTGGATGCGAATACAATACTGGCATCGCTGACGATGGCAACATGCCCGTAAAGCCTGGCGGGCCGCCATCGCATCGCCGCGCATGATCGCGGTGACGGTGACATCGTGCTCGTCATATTGCCCTCAGGCTTCCTGCCGTCGAGCACGTCCATACAGTTTGGTCGAGGTTTGACCCCCTCCGCGAGATCAGCTGGCTCGTCGGTATGGCCGACCACGCCGCTCACCTCCGGAAGCACGCCGGGCCAATTGGGCGCCTTGCAAGAAACGCAAAATTGGATCGCGCCTCGTAGCGGAAACTCATTTCGCGGCTGGAATGACGCAGAGCGTCGACTTTCCCTCATTCACCGCAGCCACCGACAGCTTCCGGTCGAAGGTTGCCAGCCGGCCGCCATGAGCTCTGGCGAGCCCAAGAAGATAAGTATCCGTCACCTGTGCCGTGGTCAGGATTTTTGCAGGATCGATGTCCTTGGTTCCAACCAGTCTTACATCGTCGTTCCAGAATGTGTGGCCGGGCAGCTTCGTCAATTTGGCGATGATTGGCGCAACGTCAGCAGGCGAGCCTGGAGAATTTGGATATTTCGGACTGCCAACAATTCGGACGACACCGTTCTCGGTGATGGGGCAGGTCGCCCAGCCTGCTTGGCCTGTCGAGGCGAACCAATCATGTGCGTCATCATGCGCAACATGACCCGGATCGATCAGCGCGATCAGTACGTTGACGTCGAGCAGGTAGATCACGGGAGCTCGTCACGCAACGCGTTGACAATTTCAAGCGTCACCGGCTGCGCATCGGGACGGGGCGACAGCAGAGGAATACCGTTCCGTTCACCTCCGGCTTGCGGCCGCCGCAGGGATCGCCGGGCGAGATCGGAGATGATTTCGCCAACGCTGCGGTGCTGTTGCTGCGCCATTGCCTTGGCTGCGCCGAGAACATCGTCGTCAATCGCCAGTGTCGTTCTCATTGCCGCCTCCATTCTGTGCATCAATCATCACGCATCATATAGACGACAACCGCCAGCATCTCAAGGGAAGTCGCAAGGCTCAATGCATCGATCGGTGAACGCTGATGCGCGAAAAACAGCTCCGAAGCGAAAGAGCGTCTTGGGCCGCGCCCGCGCAGTCCGTGGTCCTTCCCACGCTGAAGGCCGTTGGCTGGAGTGTCGTCACCGCCTGCATGCCATTCGCCACCGCCGTAAGCTTGCGAAACGCCACTGCAAAAGTGTGGCCCGGTGATTGTCTCCTTCGGGCCGACAGGCGACAACGCCGCGGCCGCCGGAACGCGCCAGAGGCGGTCATCGTACGGATTGAACTTTCACGCCTGTTCAAAAGATTCAAGTCCAGCCCCCTTCAGCCAGGACCTGAAGGAGCGTAGTTCGGGATTGATCTGGCGCAATGCGTCGAGATCGGCGTTCCCCGCCAGTCGTCCGTCGTCCACAAGTTACGGGCCGTGATGGTATCGCTGGCGATCTCGAAGGTCTGCGCTGCGAAGCGGTTGACGCTTTTACGTCAGCTAATATCTCAGAAAGTCTCCCTAAGCATCGAAAACATAAACAAAAAAGGAAAGACTAGGAAACAGGCAGATGGGCTTTCTTTACAAGTTCCGCTTTGAGCAGCGCAGTCTCCAACCCTAGTTGGATGAATTGGCGGGCGTGTTTTGCGAGCGCGATGTTGTCATCCCAGAGGTTTCTCCAGATCGCAGTCTTAAGCGAAAGGTCCTTGTCAACGATCGTCGTGGAGAAGGATTCGAACGTCACGTAGTCGTTCCACCCAATCGCGACGAGCGCGTCAAAAATTGCCGCAAAATCAATGTTGCCCGTTCCGAGATATCCACGATGGCTTTCACCGATGTGCACATAACCGATCTTGTCGGCTGCATTTCGGATCGCAAGGCCGACGTCGGCCTCCTCGATATTCATGTGAAACGTATCGAGGTGAAGCAACACGTTCGACGCGCCAGTATCAGCGATGTAGGCCAAGCCCTGGGCTGCCGTGTTGAGCATATTGGCTTCGAAGCGATTGACGATCTCGAGATTGAGCGTGACACCCGCAGCCTTGGCTCGATCAGCAACCTTCGAAAGCGTCACAACGCTGGTATCCCATGCCCTCCGGGTAAGCGCCTGCTCCCGCTTCCCATGAGCTGAGCTCAGAATTCCAGCGAGTTTCGAACCTCCAAGGTCCCTAACAAGCGCAACAGCACGATCAAGAATTGCTTCGCCGTTGGCATTAACCGACTGGTCGCAGCTGGTGATATCGCCTTCCGGAGGAAGACCCATGCTGACAGCGACATCAAGACCAAGCTCCCGTAGCCGAGACGAAAGCCATTTTACGTCGACCTGTTGCGGATCAAGATACGAGAACTCTACGAGCTTGAAGCCGAGTTCGTGCGATCGGACGAGCGTCCGTTCAATCTCGTCCCTGGAAGAGCCGGCACTCCAGACAAACGAGTGAACACCGATTTTAGACATGGCAGCAGATTCCTGATTGGGTATCAAAGGAAACGACCCGCCGAGCCCATAGGCGTCGGCGGATCATCCGGGAGGAGACTTTAGCGAGCTGCAGTCCAGCCCTTGTAGTCCTTGATGTTGTCAGCAGTGATCAGTTGCGGATCGAGCAATACGGTGTCCTGGGCGGGCTTCTTGCCATTGAGGACATCGACCGCCAACTTGAGCGAGTCACCCGCCATTGTGTACGGATCCTGCGACGCGGAAGCCTTGATCATCGACTTGCTGCTCGCCAGCGACTTTTCGATATCTGGGGCACCATCAACCGCCGTGAGGAAGAATTCATTGCGGTTCAACTGCTTGGCAGCCAGTTCCGCGCCGATGGCGGTCGGATCGTTGATCGCAAAGACGGCGTCGATCTTGTCGAAGCGTGTCAGCAGACCCTGCATCACAGCCAGGCCACCGTCGCGCGAGCCCTGGGCGTTCTGATCGTCGGACAGGATCTTGATGTCCGGGCTCTTGGTCAGGACGTTCTTGCAGCCCTGAACTCGATCGATAATGGACGAGGAAGCAGGTCCATTGATGATGACGACGTCACCCTTGCCCTTGAGCTGGTCAACGATGTACTGGCAAGCTTCTTCACCCGCCTTGATGTTGTTGGTCATGACCGTGACGTCGGCCCCCGGCGCGGACACGTCGAACGCAGCAACGATGACGCCCGCTGCCTGAGCTTTTTTGACCGCAGGCGCGATCGCCTTTGCGTCAACGGCGTTCAACATAATGATGTCGACGCCAGCGGCGACAAAGCTGTCCATCTGCGAGACCTGCTTATTGAGGTCATAGTCAGCCGACACTGAAGTCACCTGCACGTTTGGATTGATTTCTTTGGCGCGGTCTTCGATGCCTTTAATGGTCGCCACGAAGAATGGATTTCCAAGAAGACCAACCGAGATGCCGATCTTTTGCAGGTCTTTCGCCGATGCAGGCATCGCAATGGCCGCAGCAACCGCGGTACCCATGAGCAGTTTCGAGATCAAACGCATACTTTCCTCCATAATGGCGCTCCCAGCGCCAGTGATCCGGCAAACCCCGGTCCCATCAGCCGCACGTCATGTGCGGCTAAGCCCTTTCAACCGATAGCGGTCGAGCGCTACGGCAACGATGATGACAAGCCCCTTGATAATGTACTGCCAGATGTCAGACACACCGACGAGGATGAGCCCGTTCGACAGCACCGCAATAATAAGAGCGCCAATTAGCGTTCCCCAGATGGAGCCGACCCCACCGACAAAGCTGGTGCCGCCGAGGATGACAGCGGCGATGGCGTCCAGTTCATAAGCCTGGCCAAGCTGCAGTCCGTTGGCAGCGTAAAGCCGCGCGGCTGACATCACGCCACCGACGCCGGAAAGCAGGCCGGACATCGAATAGACAAACAGGAGAACCAACGGCACCTTGATCCCGGTCAGGCGTGCTGCCTCGACGTTGCCGCCGACGGCATAGATCCAGGTGCCGAGCACCGTTCGCTTGAGAATGAACCAGGAGATAACGATGGTCGCGAGCGCGATGATCGCAAGCCAAGGAATGCCGAACAGCGATCCGTTTCCAATGAAGTCGAAAGGCAGATCGGCATTGAATACCGTGGTATCATTGCCGAGAAGACGGGCAATCCCGCGCATTGCGGTAAGGGAACCCAGGGTCACGATGAACGGCGGCAGCTTGAGGAAGGATATGATGACGCCGTTGACGACACCGCAGGCAAGGCCAACGCCTATCGCAGCCGGGATGCCAAGCATCCCTATATCGGGCCACAGCGATACAATGACCCCCACCATAGCGGACGCGGCAAGGATGGAGCCAACGGACAGGTCGATGCCGCCCGTCAAAATGACGAATGTCATGCCCGCGGCGAGTACCGTGTTGATCGACGCCTGCTGCGTGACGATCGAAAGGTTGTTGACGCTGAGAAACCGTCCGCTCAGTAAGTGGAACGCGATCGCAAGAATGACGAGCACAGGCAACATGCCCAATGCCGTCAATGTGGAGCGGAACCTCGCCTTACTGGCAATCGGCTGATCGGTCGATGTCGCGGTCATGGTTTCTATCCCGTCGTTCTATTATCGTTTGCCGTCAGGCGTGCTGTTCCGATGACCCGGTGGAGAATGCCATGATGGCTTCCTGGCCAATCGGGCGATCCGGCGTTCCCGTCACCTCTCCCGCTATCCGCCCCTCCCGCATCACCAGCACACGGTCCGCAATGCCGATGATCTCAGGCAGGTCGCTCGAGATGACGACAATGGCGATGCCTGTCTGGGCGAGTTCATCGATAATCCGGTAGATTTCGGACTTTGCCCCGACATCGACACCGCGTGTCGGTTCGTCAAAGATGATCGCACGTGGCTTGGTCTCCAGGAGACGGGCGATAAGAGTTTTCTGCTGATTGCCGCCCGACAATGCGCCAACGTTGATCGAGGCGCTCTGCGTCCGGATCGAAAGCGCGGAGATCGCTTTCGCCGCCCGCGCTTTCGCGGCCGCGAAATTGAGGATGCCGCCGCTGGCAGCGTCATTGCCGATAACACCGATGTTGATGTTTTCGCTGATCGTCATGTCGAGAAACAGTCCAAGGCCCTTTCGGTCTTCCGTCAGATAGGCGATCCCGGCGTCGAGTGCGTCACGCGGTCCGGAGATGAAAAGTTCTTTTCCATCAAGCGAGACGGAACCCGACGTCCTGGCGTCCGCGCCAAAGATGAGCCTCGCGAGCTCCGTACGGCCGGAGCCAACCAATCCGGCGATGCCAAGAACCTCTCCGGCACGTGCCTCGAACGAGCATTCATGGACCCGTCGATCATCTCCGAGATCACGGACGGATAGAACCGCCTTTGCTGATCCTTCGGACGAACGATGTTCTTTCTTGTAAAATGAGGAAAGATCGCGGCCGACCATCATCGATACCAGCTTCGCGGCGGACAGTTCGGAGCGCTCCAGGGTCCCCACGAACGCGCTGTCGCGAAGCACGCTGACGCGATCGGCAAGCTGGTAGATCTCTTCCATACGGTGGCTAATGTAGATAATCGCGATACCTTGCGCCTTGAGCCCAGCGATCACATCGAACAAGCGATCGGTCTCCCGGGAGGTTAGGGAGGTGGTTGGCTCGTCCATGACAATGATGCGGGCATTGGTGGTGAGCGCACGTGCGATCTCGACCATCTGACGTTCGCCAAGCGATAGGGAGGCGACCAGTTGGGACGGACCGAACTCGATCCCGAGCCGCTTGAGAATCGGCTCAGCGCGTTCACGGGTGGTCGTCTTGTCCAGGACGCCGTAGCGGGACGGCTCCGCACCGAGGAACATATTTTGCGCGACCGTTAGATTGGGCGCTAGCGAGAGCTCCTGGTAGATGACGGAAATTCCGAGTGCCTTGGCCTTTATCGGATCGCCCGTGACAATCTGATTGCCGTCGATGAGGATCGATCCACCCGCATCGGCGGTATAGGCTCCCGACAGCACCTTCATGAGCGTCGATTTGCCCGCGCCGTTCTCGCCCATCAGTGCGTGCACTTCGCGGGGATGGACCGTCAACGACACGTTCGACAGGGCTTTCGTGTTGCCAAAGGTCTTGCTGATGTTGCGCATCTCCAGGACGGGCGTGCGCGCCTTTGAAAGCTTGACGACATTACTCATGCGAAAAGCTCCTTTTTATCTTGTCCGCTTTCACCAACCCGATCGATTTCGATCAAGGCTCGCCAGGCATCCCGGTATGCTTCCAGGCCAAATACATCGTGTGGTGCCGCTCTGATTGTTTCGTCGACGAACGGACTGGATCCGATTTGGTCAAACACCAGAGCGGCAGCTCCAAACGCGCTTCCTTCAGCGTTGGCACTTGTGAACACGGATTGGCCCGGCCGCAGTTGCGCGAGAAGCGCTGCGAAGAGCCCGGTCTTGACGAGCCCGCCATCTATGACGATCGGGTTGGCGGAGCGCATGAGATCGAGCGAAAGGTCGGTCATCAACGCGACATAAAGGAGAGCTGCGGCGGCACGCTCCTCCCCCTCGACGGAAGGACCGACAAAACGACCTTCACGGCCTTGCATCGGTCCGCCCGGCGCGAACGAGGGCAGAGCAAAAACGCCCCTGGAGATCACCGACACAATAGCTTTTCGACTAACAGGTTTTTTCCAACCGCCACTGGCGATGTCGTATTCACGGCCGCCCATAAAGCGGATCGTTGCCACGGGCTGATGGTCGACCGTCACATTGGCGAGCATGTCCCGCTTTTCGTCGAGAGCATCCAGTGGGCAGGATGGGTTGAACACAATGACCCACGTTCCCGTCGACACCAGTGTGAAGTCGGTAAAACCGATCGAACGATAGAAGTAGAGCGCCGAATTGCTGTCATGCACTCCGTTGTGCACGATAACGTCCGCATCGTTTCCGTTGGTCAACTCCACCTTGAACGAGCCGAGTTCCTCGCCCGCACGCACAAGCCGAGGCATTTTCGACCGCCAACCTTGTCCGTCGACAAGACTGCTGAAGTCGTTCTTCAATGGAGCCCAGAGGTGGGAATGGCATCCGAGATAGGACACCTCCGAAACCCTGCAACCGGAGAATTTCCACGACCAGAACTGCGGGTACGCCAGAATGGCGTCTGACTTCGCCACAATCCCGCCTTCACGGTCCTCCAGCCAAAGGATGTGCCGTCCGTAGTTGAAACCGAGCGGCAATTTCGGGGAGAACGTCTCCCCGAAATGGGGAACGAGTATGTCGATGCGGTCAGCAACGGCGCGCGGCGGTTCCTGCTCGTAATCCAAGATCGGATGAACGAGTTCATCGGCGCTCACGAGCGCGAACGTGCACCCGTGACCTGAAAACATCACCCGGCCAACGCCGTGATCCTCGACCGCCCGCGCCAGCGAGACTTTCATCCATTGAAACAGCGCCCTGTCGTCGAGCACACGGACATCGCCGACGTCGATCCACTCGGGTTTGGTGCGTCCCTCCCCGATGACAGCGCCATCAGCAGAGATCACAAAGAGCTTCGAATTCGTCTTGCCCAGATCGAAGACGGCAATGGCGGATCGATCGGTCATTCCTGCTCTCCAGCATCGGCGATCAGAATGGTCACTCCCGCATCCTCAAGCATCTTTGCGCCCGCGTCCGACAGACCGTCATCGATCACGATCGTTCCGATACGCGAAAGTGGCAGGACCACATTACGGGGCCGGATCGAGAGCTTTCGACTATCGGCAAGAAGGACGATCTCGTCCGCGCAGCTGCTCAGTTCCCCGATTGCCTTGGTCAACAGCGGGTGGCTTTCGAGCAGGCCGTCGCTGCTGATGCCCTGTGTTCCGACAAAAAAGCGGGAGGCAAAGAAATCCGGAGCGCTCGCCGAGCGATCATGGACAATTCCGGGCTCGCGATAGAGCTCGCCGCCGGCCAATGTCAGGTGGCATGTGCCGTGTTCGCCCAGATAGGCGGCCAAGGGCATGGAGTTCGTGTAGATCCGAACGTTGCGGCGGGCCAGCTGGATGCCGAGCTGATAGCAGGTCGATCCAGCGTGAACGATGATGGAATCGCCATCGCGTACGAGAGATGCAGCTTTTAGCGCGATGGCCCGTTTTGCTTCGACCGCGATGTCTCGGTTTTCATCGTAGGGCCTTGCAGACAAACGCGCGGAGGTGATGGCGTCGGTAGCCGAAATTCCACCGTATACCTTACGAGCCTTTCCGACTTCATGCAGCTTGTCGATGTCGCGCCGTATCGTCGCTGGTGATACGCCAAGGCGCTCCTGGAGATCGCGAACAGACGCAAATGGCGTCTCGCGCAGCAAATCAGTGATCATCCGATGGCGATCAGAGTCGTTCAAACCAGGCCTCCACTGGCGCTTCTCCCTAGCGCAATGACGGACTATAATCACACAGCATCTCTGATCGCAACACGAAAGATGCTAATTCTTCACGGTTGACGATCTTTGGTCACCAAAATACAGTTGCGCTCGAAGTCGCTCAGCGCGAGCAAGGCGGCAATGGAGGAGAATGGCATGGCACCCCCGGACCTGCGCACCACACAGGCGTTCGAAGACTTCCTGCGGCTGTCCGCCGAGATCGGAAACGATATTCTCAAAACGCAGGGCGCTGGTGGAAACACGTCGATTAAAAGCGACGGGGTGATGTGGGTGAAAGCATCCGGAACATGGCTGGCCAACGCGGGCTCGCAGGACATTATGGTGCCGGTATTCGTCGAGCCACTGGTCAAGGCGCTGCGCGAGGGTGACGAAAGAGCTGAGAAGTCGACTGATTTTGTCGTTCAGGAGCTCAATACGAGCGGCCTGCGGCCATCGATCGAGACAAGCTTCCACGCGGCCCTGCAAAGTCCGGTCGTCGCTCACTACCACTGCGTCAATACGATCGCCCTCGCGGTACTTGTGCGGCGCGAGGAAGTTCTGGCTGCCCGGATGGAAAAAGTGCCAGATCTGAAATGGCTATCGATCCCCTACCGCCGTCCGGGAACGCCGCTCGCCCGGGAAATCGAAAAGGTTGCCGATGGCAACCCCGACGTGCTCATCCTTTATAACCACGGCATTGTCGTTTGCGGCGACACCGTCGCACAGGTCGCCGAGCGGATCGATAGAGTGACCGAGGCGCTCGGCGTAACGCCCCGTTCGGCTTCCGCGCACGATGGCGCCGCGTTGTCCGAAGCGTCTTCTGGCTCCGGTTTCCATCCCGCTGAGGATCCGGAAAGCCACGCCCCCGCACTCCTGACCGTAAACCGAGACTTCGCGCTGGGCGGCGCCATGTATCCGGATCACGTCATCTTTCTCGGCACGGAGATCGGCACACTGAAGGACGGGCAGACTGCTGCCGATCTTGAAGCGTCACGCCAAGCAGAAGGTCGCGACGCCCCAAAGATGGTGATCGTACCCGGCAAGGGTGTTCTCCTGTCCACCTCCCTGACTGCGGGTGGTGAAGTCATGGCGCGATGCCTGGCCGAGGTGGTTGGGCGTATCCCCGAGAGTGAAAAGGTAGCCTACCTGACGCCGGGTGACGAATATGAGCTTACCCACTGGGAGGCCGAGCAGTACCGCCAAGCGCTTGATCGCAAGACTGCCGGACAGTCCGCGTGACAGCGCGACGCGAAGACGCCGTAACCTTGGGGATTGATATCGGTACTTCGGGAGCCCGGGCAGCGGCTGTCGATCGTTTCGGCAACCCGGTCGGGTTCGCGGCCGCTCCCTTTGTGTCCGCGGAAGAATTTCGTCAACCGATGGCATGGTGGAGGTGCGTACGCGAAGCGATCGACGGTCTCACCTCACAGGTTGATCTTGCAAGCGTGCGCGGCGTCGCCGTCGATGGAACCTCGGGCACCGTTCTAACCATCGATAAGGATAATGCCCCGACGGGCGGTGTACTGATGTACAACGACCCCTGCCCGGACGCCGAAATCGTCACCCGGATATCGATGCATGCGCCACCGGCAAGTACAGCGGTTGGCGCGAACTCCGGTCTTGCTCGTGCAATCTTTCTGTCGAGCCAGAATGGCGTCGATGCTGTTGTGCATCAGGCCGACTGGATCGCGATGATGCTTGGGTGTCCAGGGCGCCTGAGCGACGAGAACAACGCTCTGAAATCCGGCTATGATCTGGTTTCGGAAGAATGGCCTGACTGGATTGAGGCTGCCGGGATGGATCGCATCAAGCTTCCAAAGGTCTTCCGGGCGGGAAAGCCAACTGCAGAAATGGCCGGATATCTCAGGGGCGCTGGAGTACCCAGGACTTCGTTCTTCCATTCGGGCACGACCGATGGCTGCGCGTCTTTTCTGGCGACCGGAGCCTCAAAGATCGGAGACGCTGTGACTGCGCTCGGATCAACCATTGTCCTTAAATTGGCCTCCGCCGAACCGATCAGCGCCCCGGAGTTCGGGGTCTATTCACATCGCGTAGGGCAGTTCTGGCTGGCCGGGGGAGCATCGAACAGCGGAGGCAATGTCCTGCGCGCCTTGATTGGTGATGCCCGCCTTGAGGAGCTGACGACAAAAGTCGATCCCCTAAACCAGCTGGGTCTCGACTTTTATCCGCTGCTCAAACCTGGCGAACGTTTTCCCGTCAACGATCCCAACTATCAACCGCGCCTTTCGCCCCGTCCAGCGGATGACGGCCACTTCTTCCAGGCAATACTCGAAGGCATGACCGAAATCGAGCGGTTGGGCTATCAGCGCCTGAGGGAATTGGGCGGCCCGGCGATTTCCAGTCTTAGAACTGTGGGCGGCGGGGCCCGAAACACAGCTTGGGCCAGCATGAGGGCGAAAGCCATGGGCGTCGAGGCGTTGCGGGCAAAGTCGGTGGAGGCAGCTGTCGGAACCGCATCTCTGGTCCTCGCCAATCTGGACATCAGAGATGCATAGTCCCCGCGAAGCTACCCTTCGCGAACTGATTGACGACTACGATGTCTTCTTCGTGGACCAGTTTGGCGTTCTCAGGGACGACAATGGTCCCTACGACGGCGCAATCGAAGCCCTCTCGCAGATCAAGGCAGCTGGCAAGACAGTCGTCATCCTCTCCAACTCGGGTCGCAGTGGCGACTTCAATGCCGACAGGCTCGTCAAGATCGGATTTGCGGCGGACGGTTTCGATTACTTCGTCACCTCGGGTGACGTTGCCCTCGACGTCCTGTCTCGACCCGCCTCCGCCCTGCCCGCGAACTCGAAGTGCCTTACAGTGTCTAGCGGCAGCGACAGCAACCTGGCTGACCGACTGGGATTGACCTCCACAAATTCGGCGCTCGACGCCGACCTTGTCATCATCTCGGGCAGTGAAGCCGAACGTGTTTCGATGGAAGAGTACCGTGAAATGCTGCGTCCGGCTGCGGAGCGAGGGTTGCCCTGCTATTGCACGAACCCTGACATCCACAAGCTTCATAAGGGATCGATAGCGCCCGGCGCGGGCGCCATTGCGAAACTGTATGAGGACCTGGGTGGAACTGTCGGCTGGCTAGGCAAACCTTACCCGGAAATCTACGAATATGCCCTCCAACTTGTTGGCAATCCAGATCGCCGAGGTGTCATCTGCGTCGGTGACAGTATCGAACACGATATCCTGGGCGCACAGACGGCGGGTCTGGCGTCGGTGCTGGTCCGCACCGGGATACTCGCAGAAATGAGCGGAGCGGAGCTCGATGAACTCATGTCGCGAGCCGGAGCTGTCCCGACCTACATTGTGCGTGAATTTCGGCTCTAGTTTTGAGCTTTCTGGAGGTTGTTCACTCGGAGCGGAGACCGGCGCTATAACACCCCTGGCGTGCGCCAGATAAGTAGCGCCGCCGGGTTGACCACGCAGGCGCGAATGGCGGTACGGCCACCCGCGCAGCTCTGATCAAGCCGGGGCTGACCGCATGGAATAGAACTCAATTGTCATGTCTTCGGCGAGCAGCCGATTGAGTTCAGGCAGAAAGGCACGCAGATAAGGCATGTCGAAATGGTCATCGAGTGCCTCCTTCGACGTCCAGTTCTCGTAGAGGAGCCAGATGGATGGATCGTTGTTCGATTGATGCAGGTCGTAGTTGAGGCAATCGGCCTCGCTCCGCGATGGCTCTACCAAGGCATACAGGTATTGGCCCAATTCCTCCGCAAACTCCGGCTTGGCCTTCAGCTTTGCAACGACAGTGAGTTCTTTTGACATTAAGCTTCCCTCGATGGGCGTTGGATTGACAAAGCGAGCTGAGCAGCAGGTCTGGACTAGCCCGAGACCGACCAGCCAATCCAGCCCCAGACTGAACCTGATGCCCGATCTCGCTGCTCTTCCATTTGCGTTAGATCGTGACGACAATTTTGCCAAACTGCTCGTTTGTTTCGAGATAGCGATGTGCCGCAACAATCTCCTCCAGCGGAAAAGTCTTGGCGATAATCGGTCGCAACGCGCCGGAACCCAGGCCTTCGAGTATAAACTCCATTGCCGCTCTCAGTCGGTCCGGATTGGTGAGCAATTCGTGCACCAGATATCCGCGTATTGTCAGTGTCTTGCTTAGTACGGCAAACAAGGGAAACGGCGTCGGATCGCGGCTTAGGCCGCCGTATTCGATCAGGACACCTCCCCGCGACATGGCCTGCGTCAAAGGTTCGAAAATTGGTCCACCGATTGGGTCCAGCACAACACGGGCCCCCTCCGCTCCTGTAATCTTCGCCAGCCGGCTCGCCAGATCCTCTTCGGAAAAGGCCACCACATGAGCGGCACCAGCGTCCAACAGCGCCCTCTTTTTTGCTGATGTCCGTGTGATGGCGATGGACGTGGCACCGATGCGGTTTGCCAGTTGAATGGCGGCAAGGCCGACACTGCTCGAGGCTGCGGTGATGACGACAAAGTCCCCATGGCGCAGTTCGGCAATGTCGATCAACGCGCCGTAGGCCGTCAGATATGGCATCCAAACGGAAGCCGACTGAACGGCGCTGAACGTCCCGGGCATCCTAACTGCCCTTTCAGCCGGGACATTGATCACTTCGCCATATGCAGGCCATTGGACCATCGAGACGGGGGGAACAATGCTTACCGCCTCGCCCTCCCGAAAGCCGCTAACCCCTGCCCCAACGGATCCAATGATCCCCGCCGCTTCAAGGCCAAGGCCGGAAGGCAGCGAAGGTGTTTCAATATAAGTTCCGGCCCTGAGTAAGGCCTCAGCCCGATTCAGCCCTAGGGCTTGAACATGGATCTGAACTTCCCCTGCACTGGGAAGCGGAATCTGGATTTCATCGATCCGCAGCACATTCGGATCGCCATGTTCATAAAAGCGCACAACGCGTGCCATTTGCAAATTCCTTACCAATTGCTTCGAATACAGTTTGTCATTGCGTCATCAGCGGATAAATTGGCGTATCTGCACAACAGTCGAAACCATTGGTTCTGAATATGGATCGCCTCACAAGCATGACTGTCTTCGTGAAGACCGTTGAAGTTGGGTCATTTGCCGCAGCCGCCAGCGTCCTTAATTTGTCAGCACCCATGGTCGGCAAACATGTGCGTTTTCTGGAGGATCGCGCTGGTGTGCGCCTTCTCAATCGAACTACCCGCCGCCAAAGCCTGACCGATTTCGGCCGGGTCTATTTTGAACGCTGCAAATTGATACTCGCGGAATCAGACGCGGCTGACGCGCTAGCCGCGGATCAGGCTTCTGAACCGCGGGGAAAATTGAAGGTGACAATGCCTGTGCATCTGGGACGACATTGTGTCATGCCAATCCTAGTGGGGTTCGCACATCGGCACCCGCATGTGGAGCTTGATCTGTCATTGAGCGACCGCATTTCGGATTTGGCGGAAGACGGCTTCGACCTGGCAATCCGTACCGGCGTCCCGGGAGATAGCGCCACATTGATGGGGCGCCGTTTGGCGCGCCAGCGGATGATAGTCTGTGCTTCCCCGTCCTATCTTGATTCACACGGTCGTCCAATGAGCGTCGAAGACTTGACGCAACATAGGGCAGTTACCTACAGGCGCTCCGGGCCTATTCCGCCATGGCAGTTCCCCATGGCCGACGGGTCAGCGGCCGACATTTTCCCTCCCACGCGGTATCGCTTCGATGACCTTGCCGCGATCGCTGATGCGGTCGCATCAGGAGCCGGTCTGGGTTGGCTTCCGTCGTGGCTTGTGCGCGAACGTATTCAAGAGGGTGCACTTGTCGAGCTTTTGCGAGAGCGCTCAGGCTACCCATATGATGTCTACGCCCTGTGGCTGCAGACCCCGCACCTTTCGCAGAAGGTCAGGCTGGCAATTGACACTCTGGCTACGGAATTGCCAAAGCTCGTGGACTAGCGACATCATATCTTCAATTTGATCAAAGAGGCGATGTGCCGCAAATCCAGTGACATTAAGCCGCTCCCGCTACAATCCACCGGCACGTTCTTCGCGTTCGAGATCACCGGCGACACAAGCACCCTGATACCGCTGCTCTCGGCCACAGTTTCCGCATACGCCGTCACCGCGCGATACTCAATCTCAGCATGAGCGTTGGCTGCACCCAGATAAGTTTGCGCGCGCCGGCCTACGCGACGGAAAGCGACTTCCGCTTCAGGCGATTTAGCATTTCCCACCTTCCGTTCAATCGTGGTACTCGCATCGTTTCAAAGTGAAGTTGTTGTGTATGAAAATCTCATGACGGACCGTGTCGCTTTCTGGCCAGATAGGAGGCTGGAGCGATGAGTGAAAAACGTAAGCGTGTGTACGAAGCATTGCTGGATGGGGCTACCGAAGGTCACTCAGCCAAGGAACTCTACGAATTCGTATTGAAGCGCTGCCCAAAGGCGACAAGCAAAAAGATTGTGCGCGCGTCTCTGCTTGCACTAACGGACCCTCACGTAACCGATAGGAATATCCTCCATACTATCTACGCTCTAGCGATAGCGCATCGAATGGACGAAGTCGGCGCGGAGTCCGATCCAGACGACGGTGAAGACCCAACGGAAAAAAGTCCGGTGCTCCGCAAGCTGAAGAAGAAGGCCCTCGCTTTAACAGCGCTGGAAGCCCACTCGGACTGAAATGTGCAGGCCTCTGATCTCCTGCACCGGCGCCTGACATCATCGGTTCATACGCGAATGGCATTGTGACCTCCCAGAGAGGTTTGATTATGGGAATGGGGTGATCGCTCTTGCTGACACCGCCATCCGAAGGACAATGCCAATGAACCGCACACTCCTGGCCGCAACGGTCGCTGCGCTCCTCAACGTGTCCGACTTTTGAGTCAACTAAGGCGGCTCCAGTTCCATCGACACAGCAACCCAACTCAACGGCAGTGAGTAAGCAACACACAGCGTCGACGACACAGGCGACCAATGGCATGCTTACTCCCCGAATGATGGATCGCAAGCGTCCGATGAATCCAATCTGTGCCCACGGTTTTAAGCCTCGCGCCCCGTCCAGCTGTCATTATTGACACGCTAGGGATTACATCGAACAGCACAGGGCTCGCTTCGACCGAAACGCTAAGCTTTGCGGATCGCGTGTCTCATTCGATGTTGAAAACAGCGGCATTGTCCTGCATCTCGCGCAGCCCTGTAGGACGCATGCCGCAGCTTCCCGTCGTGGGTCCAGGCGCGGTACTCGATCTCAGCAATGAGCGTCGGCTGCGCCCAGACGAGATCTTTGCGTTTCGGCAGAGGCGATCGGCGGTGTCTTCCGCTTCAGGCGATCGAGCATTGTGCGGAGCTGGAGCGCGTCGCGCTCTTTGTAGGGGTCCATTCCGGCCCAGTGGCCTCGACTTCAGCAGCGCCAAGCACGGTTCGACACGATCGGGCATCGGATCGAACGGTAGATGCGGCTGTGCCGGGTCGCGCGGCTTTAGCGCATGGGAGCGGAGAGGTTTGTCATCCGCCACTAGAGGCTTGGATCGACGCAGAGCTGCGCTAGCTGGCTTTCCTGATCTGATCCACGTCATCAGGCAAGACGTGCATGCCTGCCGCATGGGCGGCTTCCACAAAGGCAGCCCGTGCCGAGCTGGCATCGAGATACAACTGCATCGCTTCGATTGATGTCACCAAGGCCCGGTGAAACGAGGCAGACGACTTTGCGGGCCACTTTTCGCTGAGAAGGTAGGCTGCCAGATCGTCGACCGAATGCGCCTGACGATAGCTGTTGGTGCCATCAATCTCGACGTGGAGCGGCTCGATCGGAACCCGAACATGAAAATCTTCCATAGGGAACAACCTTATTGACATGTCGCGAGTCGCTAGATGGCACGTGATTCGTTTTCGTCCAGATTGACTCTTGGAAATGGGCAGAACAGAAAAGGAACATGAGCGAGTATCCGCCGGAATACAAAGGGCGAGGCTCGCGGCCGGGCGATACCGGACTGGACGGAAAGACGATGCAGGATTTGCAAGGCTGGGATGGGGAAGTGCAGGTCGGTCGCATCAGACGTTCCCAACGAGCTTCTCAATGGGATTAATTCCGTGGCGTGAAATGTGAAAAGGTTGGCAATTCGTACATCGATCGAGACGGAACGCTGAACCGGTCGTGTGACCTGAAGCGTATCTGATCCTCTCACCCCGTCCGCAAACTCAGTTCGGGTGGAAATCGGTCGCGACAAGAGAGCAGATCCCGGGCAAGGTCATGCCATTGCCCAGCTTTCGGGAAAGTCGGTTAAGTTGACGACGCCACTGGCGTCATTGCCCGAGCCATGCATTTCTTGTCGACATATTGCATACAGCATGTAATATGGTTGAAATCCTATTGGAACAACGATGGAAACAGTGACAAAAAGCAAAGCACTGGATGCAAGCCGTACACGCGGTTCCGGCACCCAAACAGTCTATACCACTATTCGGCAGGAGATTCTTGCCATGACGCTGGAGCCCGGCAGTCCGCTTGACGAAGTTAAGCTGTCTGACCGTTTCGGAATGTCCAGAACGCCCGTCCGAGAAGCGCTGCTGCGTCTGTCCGCCGATGGCCTCGTCACAACTCTGCCGAACCGTAACACTATCGTTGCAACTATCGACTTTGCCACCCTGCCCACCTATTTTGACGCGCTGACGCTGATGTACCGGGTGACCACGCGTGGCGCCGCAGCCAAAAGAAATCTGGCGGCGATGGCGCGGATTCGCGCTAGGCAGGACGATTTTGCGCGTGCCGTGGCGGCGCGCGACGCTTACGCCATGATCGAGGCCAACAGGGATTTTCACGTTGCCATCGCTGAGCAGGCGGGTAACCCCTATTACACGGCGTTCTTCTCACGCCTGCTTGACGAAGGTCGGCGAATTCTCCGACTTTACTACTCCACATTCGACGATAGATTGCCCCACCAGTATGTCGATGAGCATGAGGAGATGATTGCGGCGATCGAAGCCTGCGACATCGAAAAGGCCGATGCGCTGGCAATCGAACATGCAAGGCAAATCGTCAGGCAGATCCAGGAATACATCGCCCGTGAAACCAATAACGCGCGCCAGATCAGGATCTGACTTCCTCGTCAAACACCGCGCGCCGCGATACGCGTCGCGACATCGCTAGGTCCGCCGCACCAGGAACTGTGGGTGCATATTGCCGAGACCGATACCATTGTCATGGGTGCGGGATGATCGGGCCATGTCGACGCTCTATATAAGGGCCGATCGCCGCTCCGGCCGCCGTGTCGTCGGATATCGCGGTCGCGCGCAATGTGTCGATCCCCGTGGATCCGATCCGGATGGCCGGATTTTGTGAAGGCGGGCGCATGCTGAAATGTGCCGTTGTCAGCGTTCGGAAACCGGCCTCGTCTGCTATGGTCGCTTGACCCTGCCGATGACGGCCGGTGTTTCAGAAGTTCTCGTCGATCACGGCGTCTCGGTTTTTCTGTGCGCGACCAACAACGATCCCAGACTGGCAAAGCTCCATCTTGAAGCCTTGTTGGACAAGCAGGTCGATGGGATCATTTTTACGGCCACCCGCCTGGATTCTACGCCCCCGGTAGACCTACTCAACCTTCCCATTCCTGTTGTCTACGTCTTTGCGATAGCCCCCCGGACAGCGTGGTTTTCTTCCCCGACGATGTTCAGGGCGCCCGCCTGGCGGCAGAACACCTTGTAGGCCTTGGCCGGCGGAACATTCTTCACATCACCGGCGCGCAGGTTGGGCCGCCCGTCTGAGAGCAAGAACCTATCAGGAAACGCTCAGCAACAGCGGTGTGGTGATGTTCGGGGCCCGGACTGAAAAATGGGGGCATGCGGCTATTGAAACGGTCTTTTCGCGCAATGGCGCAAAACCAGATGCGATATTTTGCGGCAATGATCAGATCGCAAGAGGCGCGATCGACGCCTTGCGAGACTGCGGTGTAAAGGTTCCGGATGATGTCGCTGTCGTCGGTTTTGACAATTGGGAGGTCATCGAGCAGACCCGACCGTCGCTGACGACCATCGATATGGAGTTGAAGGAGCTCGGGCGTCGAGCCGGTCTTGCAATTCTAGCTCTCACCAGAGGTGAGCCGGTTGCGTGCGGGGTAACAACGATTCCATGCAGCTTGGTCGTGCGGCAAACGGACGAACTCGGTAGTGCGGTCGTTGGTACAACAACTTCCAAATTAGCGATGCGGCGCGCTCGAGCCGGTGGGCCGCTTCGCCTTCAATTGCAGGCATGCCGGTTCATTGAAACGGAGCCGTGCATTGCACACGTAGCGCTATCGATGAATAGACAGGACGACGCTGGTGTCGTGCTGTCGGGGAAATCTCGTGAATCGTCCCAGTGATGGCGCTCTGCGCGACGATCGCCATTCAACGCACTGCAAGCGCGCTACATCCGATCGATCGCGTGAACGTGCGTTCACATGGAGCCTCTTTTCCTGCCCGTCCTCAGTGCCCGTCACGAGGGACTTCCTCGTCGGGAGTATCGCCGGTCAGGTTCTTCCGATGGAAAATGAACAGGCCGGCGAGGACAATCACGGCGGAGCCCGCCACGATCTGGCTGTCCGGTAAATCCCCGAAAAAAAGGAAGCCCAGGACGATCGCCCAAAGTAGCAGGCTGTACTGCAACGGCGCCAATAGAGAAGCCGGGGCGAGCTTGAGCGATCGGGTGATCATCATATGGGCGCTACCGGCAACAATGCCGAGCGCCAGCATAGCTGTAAAATCGAGTGCCGAAACCGGGCGCCAGTTTCCGATGCTCAATACGAGCCCAGTGACGAGGGCGGCGACGGTCTGCCAGGTAACCAGCGTGACATCGCTCGTCTGACGCAGGCGACGGCTGAGGATAAGCGTCAGCGCGAAAGACAGACTGCCGACGAGCCCAAAAATCGAAGGCCACGACAACATCGCCGCCGAGGGCCTCAGCGCGATGACAACCCCTATGAAACCAACGATCACAGCGAGCCATCGGCGGCGGCCAATCGTCTCGCCCAGAAAGAAATGCGACAGAGCTGCCACGTAGATTGGCCCAGCCATGTAAAACGTCATGACATCGGCAAGGGGAAGATAGGCAACCGCCGCATAGAAGAACGCGACATCCGCTGTCGTCAGCACAATGCGAAGGAAATGCAGTGCAGGGCGTTCCAGACGCAAGAGCGCGTCTGTTCCCTGCCCGACGATCATCGGCGCCAAAATGACAAAGGAGCCGACAGAGCGCACCACCAATACCTGGCCAACAGAGAAGCTCGTCACCAGCCACTTGCCCATGGCATCATTGAGCGAGAAGAGGAAATCGCCGAGGAGCATAAAAAAGACCCCGACGAGCACCACATTGCCGGCGGCACCGGTCGCGCGAACGTTCATGATGCCTCCTGCCAATCACGTCATTTTGAGGGGCCTTTACCTGCTTCTGACAATTTTGCAAGGCGGATCGTTGTTGGACGTTTCGAGCGTGCCGATTCGGCGCCGGGCTTTTGCGGATGGGGGTGGGTCCGCGCAGGGCCAACAGCAATCCTGGTGCGCCAGCCGCAGCTTGCTCTGCACTGCTGCGATGCGCTGGCGGCATGGGTGCGACCTTGCTCGCCGACACGATGATCGCCATCTAAGATCGGTCCGACGAGATTTCACATCTCTAGTCCCCAACAAAACGACACCGACGCCAGTGCGCCAGACGCGCTTGGCCACGCGTGAGACAGTGGATGGATGATATGCATGGAAAGACCTTGAATGAGATGACCCTGCGCGAACGATCCGACATGATGGTCATGGTGGCAGATGCGCTGGAGGCGGTTGCCGAAGAGGCGGAAGAGCGCGGCGATGCACGCTCTGCTCAGAATTCGACATGTCTTGCGCGCACAGTTCGAGGCTGCGCTGTCGATCTTGGCGAGGGCGATCTGCGCGCCGCAGAACTTTTACTGGAGCACGGGATTACATTCGTCGCGACCATATCCGAACGCTTCGAGCGCACTGGAGCCTCCCAGGGCGCGGAGACGCGATCGCGTCACTGAATTTCCGCTTCGCCTCGTGGGTATTGCGATGTGATCGATCCGGCGTTGATGACCGCCTGGTCGGTCACTCGCTTTCAATGCCTGCCATCAGTCCGTCGAAAACCTCAATCATCGCGTCAGCAATCGCCTGGCCCAGCGCATTGCCGGCTTCGCCTATGGCCTTCTCGTCCATGTCGCGTGCCGCCATCGCCAGGGCGGTTCCTTCCTGGGAGACAATTTCGCGCGCGCGCTCGACCGCCCATTGAGCGAAGTCAGCGCGATTGTCGATGGTTACGGTTTCCATAGTTGGGTTCCTTCGAGGCTAGACTGAAGGTGCGTCATACCGCCTTACGTCGGACTATCGAAGCCCGAAGAGCCGGTTCTGGAGAAAAAATCCTTGAACCGCCAATGTGGTTTCGCGCAGGGCGAACCGAAGGGTGCGCGAACGCAATACCTGTCACGCGCACCACCAGTATGGTTCGCTGATCGTCAACATTTGATGAAGATCCATACGCAAGCCTAATCAACAGAAAGAAACGTCACAAAAGCGTGCCCTCGCCGCCGACATCTGCGGACCTGTCATGAAAATTGCATGTTTTCCTGCTTATCGATAGGGCATTGAGGAGAGCGACGCGATGAACAAATCTTGGGCCGAAAGCAAAGGCGCCATTGCCGCTAGTGCTGCCGACATCGAGAAGGCGGAGGCCATCGCAGCATTGCTGGTGCAACCAATCGGGCTTTTGCCTCAGGCATCAGGCGATCCGATCAAACCTTTCGCGATTGGCGTCTGGAACGACATTCGTATGCTGATGAAGCCGAATACGCCGGTCACTTCACTGCGCCGGGCGACATCCGCCTACACCCATTCCAAACGATACCTTTTAGCCTGCGCCCAGCCTGATGCATATCGGCATGGCATCGACGGCAATCCAAGCACTCCGGTTTCCGCCGAAGACCGGACCGCAGCACAGCTCGCCTTCTCGAAGTTGAAGAAAGGTGCGTCTGAGCCCCCGTCTCCTCCTCCGCAACCGGCCCAGCCGACACCCGATATATCGAGAGCCAACCAGATCCGCGCCGGCATCCTTGGCCGTAGCCAACGCAAGGCCAACTCAATCTAGGCGGCCCGCCGCATTCCAAGGCGCGCCACTTTGCAAAGCGCGGCCGGCAGTCAAGCCGCTGGGCTTTTCCGCGTCAGCAGGCAGACGAGATACGGGCCGCCGATGAGCGTGGCGAAGAGGCCTACAGGCACCTGATAGGGATAGATGACAATCCGGGACAGCCAATCCGCCACCATCAAGACCGACGCGCCGATCAGCATGCTGGCGAGCATCTGATGGCGATGCTGCCGGAAGCCGAGCAACCTCGCCAGATGGGGCGCGATCAATCCGGTCAGGGTCAGTGGACCGACAAGGAACGACGCAATGGCCGTCATTGTCGCGGCGATCGTTGCCAGCAGCAGCCGGCTGCTTCCGACTGAAAGCCCCAGTGAACCGGCCGAAGCACTGCCAAGGGTCAGCACCTCGAGCCAGCGACCCAGCAGGACGAGAGGTGCGGCAAATGCGACGACCGAAACGACGGCAATCCAGGCCTCGAAAGCACCTGCCCTACTCGTCGACCCCGACAGCCAGTTGAGCAGGATATAGCCCCGAATATCGCCTTGTGCGAGCACCATTGTCACTGACGCCATTGAAAATGCACTGATTGCAATGCCTGCAAGAAGCATTCGTTCGGGCGCAAAATGGGCACGTGCTGAAATAATCATCATGACGAGTAAAGCGGCCATCGCCCCAAGTGACATCGCGACCAGCATCACTACAGGCGAAGGAAACGCAAACAGGAACAATGCGATGGTCAAGCCGGCTCCACCACCTGCACTGACACCCAGCACTTCAGGGCTTGCAAGTGGGTTAGCGGTAACGCGCTGCATAATGAGACCTGCAACGGCAAGCATTGCTCCAGCGCCGCCAGCGGTCACGGCACGCGGGAACCTGAAGGGCAGTAAGTCGACGAATAGCTGTCCTGTCGCCAGGTGCCAACCGTCGGGTCCCAGTCCGATCGTCAGGGCCGCAGTCAGAACGACCAGCAAAGCGATCAGCAACAGGACAAGCGCCGTCGCGGGCCTTTTCCGGCGTATCGCAGAAAGCGCCTGGGCCGTCGGCGCCGCGGTCGAGTAAAAGCGTGGCAGAAGAAAGAGAAGCAGCGGTCCACCGAGGAGCGCCGTTGCTGCGCCCGCCGGCGCGATATCGGAAAATCCGGGTCCCAGCAGCTGCGCCAAGGCGTCGGTCAAAAACAATAGGGCAGCGCCCGTCAGGGGTGATGCGGTCATGATCTGCCTGGTTGTCCGGGCACCGAGAAGCCGCGCGACCGTCGGAGCGGCAAGGCCGACAAAACCGATGATCCCGACCAGTGCCGTCACCGAGGCCGACAGCCAGACACCGAGCGCAAGAACGACGAAACGCGTCGAATGAAGTGCGACGCCAAGGCCCCTTGCCCCGCTGTCGTCCAGAGAGAGCATCTGGAGTGGCCTCACAAGCAGCACGGCGACGCAAAAACCAAGCGCCACGCGCGGGACAAGCCAGATGACACCATTCCAATCCTGCTGGCTGAGCGAGCCCGCCCCCCAGATGTAGACCGACATGGCGTATTCGCCGCGCGCCAGGATGATCGTGGCGCTCAATGCCGAGGCAATCAGCGTGACGATCATGCCCGACAGTGCGACAGTCACCGGGTCGAGACCCCTTCGCCAGCTTAGTCCCAGAACGATTGCAACAGCGCCAATCCCGCCGGCAAAGGCGACGATCTCACGCGAGACGCCGACCAACAGCGGCGAATAGCTGATCGCGGCTGTCAGCGCCAATTGCGCACCCGAGGCGATGCCAAGCATCGAGGCGTCGGCGATCGGATTGCGAAGCACGCGCTGGAGGAGCGCACCGGAAAGCCCGAGCGCACCCCCGGCGACAAGGGCGAGTATTGCGCGAGGCAAGAGACTGTCCCAGAGCAGGATCGCATCGAGAGAAGCCTCGGCGGCAGGCAATCTGGGGCGTAACAGTACGAGTGCAGCGAACATCGCCACGCAAGTGCCGGCGATGAGCACGCCCATTACCGTAAGCGAAAACCGCGTGCGCCCTGCCAACATCCGATGGCTAGCCGTTCCATGCATGGGCGAGCCCTTCAATGAGGAGATCGGCAAAACGCGTCGCGGCGGGCAATGCACCATAGGGGTTGATCGACCCTAGGGTGAGGACGTGACGCTCGCGAACGGCAGGTAAGGCATTCCAGAAGGCGCTGGTGCTGAGGGCAGTCATCGCCTCGTCCGGCTGCGGCGGAATAAGGACGATCCAGGCGTCCGGCATCGAGGCCAGCGTCTCGATACCGACCGGTGCCATTGCCGAATACGCGCTCGCTCCTTGCCAGGCGTTCGTCAGACCAAGGCGCTTCAGCACCTCGCCGAACATGCTGTCGGAACCAAAGGCGCGATAGTGTCGTGCATCACCAAGATTGATCGGCAGGATCGGGCGCCCGTCGCCCATTGCTGCAACACCCCGATACCGCTGGAGTTTTGATGCTAGCTCCTCTGTCAACCGACGGGCGCTGTCCAGCCCCAGGCGGCTTCCGATCGCGATCGTCGCACGTTCGGCAAGGTCGAACGGGTTCTCACCGGGCAGGTAGATTGCGAGGCTCTCAACCGGCGCGATCCGGCCCATCAGGCCATCGGCCCAGGCGTAGAAGTTCGAGTTGAAGATAAGATCGGGCCGGACAAGGCGCAGCGCCTCGAGATTTGGCGTTCCTCGCAAGCCAAGATCGGCGACACTTCTCGGAACGACTGGCGTCACCGCGACGTCGCGGAACTGCCGCAGTTCGGTGCCGGCAACCACGTCAGCACCAATCGCGAGCAGCGTTTCCAGCAGTGCCCAGTCGAGCGTCGCGACACGCTGGGTCGGGGCCGCGCGTGTGACTGCGGGGGCGGTAAGTACCGCTGCCAACGTCATGAAATGTCTGCGTGTGAAATCCGTCATTGCTGCCAAGAAAATGCGACTGGAGGAAGGGGCTTAGCCTCTCCCATCCAGTCGCTTAGAACAAAACTTTACTTTAGATGTCAACTTACCATTTCTTGGCAAGCTTGAAGGTCACCGTCCGGGCATCACCATAGCCGCAGACGCTGAGGCCACTGCAACCGGATACATACTCCTTGTCGAAGAGATTGGTAACGTTGAGGGACGCAACCCAATTCTCTTTTTCGTACCGGATAGCGGCATCGAACAAAGCCGCGGCCGGAACCTTCGCTGTGTTTGCTTCATCTGCCCAGGACCAGCCCTGATAGCGCACGCCCGCACCGAAGCTCATGCCCTCGAAGGCACCGTTCGTGAGCGTGTAGTCAAGCCAAAGCGCGCTGGTTACTTTGGGCACTATGTAGGGTGACTTACCGATCAGGGCGATGTTGGCTTGGTTCTCGGTAACTTCCATATCGGTGTATGCGAATGAGCCGAGCAGCTTCCAGTTGTCATTCAGGTTAACCTTGGCTTCCAGCTCTGCCCCACGCGATTCCACCTCGCCCAGCTGGCTCTGCCTGAAATCCGGGTAGGTAACCGTATTGTTGTGCTTGGTGATATGGAAGACGGAGGCGGTGATCAAGCCATCGAAGAATGTCGGCTCGTATTTGACGCCGCCTTCGACCTGATAGCCGTCTTCAGGTTTCAAGGCACCGGAAATGCCGGTTCCAATTTGCGGATTGAAGAATGTGGCGACACTGACATAAGGGGTCAGGCCATTGTCGAACTCGTAGGCAAGGCCGGCACGGCCACTGGCTGCGCCTTCGTTCGTGTCGTAGCTGGTTCCGACAATCGAATCTGCATGTGTGTCAACAAAATCATAGCGACCGTTCAGCGTGGCCAGCCAGCCATTGCCGAAGTGTATCTGATCCTGGGCATAGATGCCGAGTTGCTGCTGTGTCACGACCTGATCGATCTGAACGTCGTTGGCCGGCTGCGGCAGCCCGTAGATCGGATTGGCGGGGCTGATCGGCGTTGCGGCGGCGGGCCATGTCGGCCACTTCTGGACGTGGTCCAGCCTGTAGTATCTGTAGTCGACGCCAACCATAACATTGTGTGTCAGGCCGCCAACATCGAATTCATTTTCGGCGCGGTTGTCGACCGAGAAGGTGTCGGCCTTGGATGTGCCCTCGAATCCAACGCGATAGAGCTTCGTCATACTCGTGTCGGTATAACCATAGGGATATGGTCCGATCTCGTGCTTGCTCAGATGTCCGTAGCGCAAATTCTGGGATACCGTCCAGCCGTTGTCGAACTCGTGATCGAATTCGTAACCGAGCATCTGCTGGGCGTAGTTGCCGTCATCGATATCGGGCTCCCCAAGGAATGTCCTTCGGTCGATCTTCCCGTACGGCGCATTCACGACCGTTCCTACATAGGGAAGGAAGCCGTTGCTTGAATGAACCTGATCGAGCGCTCCCACGTAGCCCCAGGCTGTAAAATTCGTCGCGTCGTCAGGAGAGATCGTCACCTGCGGCATGATGAAGCCACGCGTGTCCTCGGTATAGGCAACATAGTTGTCCCCACCGGCAAGCTTACCTGTGAGGCGGTAGGTCATGGTATCGCTCGAGCCGAGTTTGTCCGAAATGTCGAACCCGGTGAACGCGTTGCCGTTGGAGTTGATGCCGATCTCGGTGTAGTAGAGCGGGTCGTCCGTCGGACGCTTGCGTACAAAGTTCACGATGCCGCCGGGGTTCGCTCCACCCAGAAGTACGGATGATGGCCCTTTGAGGACTTCTACGCGTTCGAGCATGAACGGATCGATCTGGAAGCCGCCGAAGCCGTAGCTGAACAGCGACAAATTATCCATGAACACGCCGGTCTGCGTGGCGTTGAAGCCGCGAATGTAGAACCAGTCCGTATCGCCATCGTTTCCGTATGGCTGCGCAACAACGCCCGGCGTATAGAACAATGCCTGATCGACCTTGTTGGTGACGCCGCGATCGTCCAGCTCCTGCCTACCGATGACCGAAACCGACTGCGGAATCTCGCTGATCGGCGTAGCGGTCTCTGAACCCGTCGTCGTCGTTCTCGCGACATAGCCATTGACCGGCCCGGTGCCAGTTGACTGGGCAGAACCGTTGCCTGCAGAATTGCCGGCGCGCCCACCCTGGATAACCACCGGCTGCAGCTCCGTCGCATCCTGCGCCAGAGCCAAGGTTGCGGTGGCTCCGAACATGGCGACACCCGCCAACAGCTTTGCCTTGAAGATGAACCGGTTGGCTTTCGTGCCCATATCTACTACCCCACTCATGCCGTTGCCGTCGTCGCGACCGGCTTGGCCAATCCTTGCGAATAAGATGAGTGATTAACTCAATTTTAGTGGTGCAGCTTGTCGCGATCCGGGAAGAATTGAACGTTCTTGGGCAATTTTTCGTGGTGCAAGCAGATGCAATGGCCTCTGTGTCCCTCAGGCCACGCGCGACTTTTTCCAGTTGGCCGGCGTCGTGCCGATATTCTTGCGGAAGACCCGCGTGAAATGTGCCTGATCTGAAAAACCGGTTTCTGCGGCAATCACCATGAGCGGCTGCTCCCCCTGTACAAGGAGCTTCTTTGCCCGATCCAGCCGCGCATTCATTTGCCACTGATGGGGTGCCATTCCCGTCGACGCCTTGAAGGCGTGACTGAAATGGGACTGCGACAGGCCGGCGAGGACTGCCAGTTCCTCGAGTCGGATATTGCGCATGCAGTTTTCGTGAATGAATTCCGTCGCCTTGCGCAATTGCCAGGCGGCAAGCTTGCTGCGCTTGCGGGGAGCAATCTTTGCAAGATTCATGACATCTATGATGAGAGCGAGCGACAGGCCGTCGCCGTAGAGATCGTGGAGGGGTGCCGGGTTCAGGCATTCAGCAGCAATCAGCTGCGCAAGCGTCAGAATGCGCTCATCCGAAAATAGCAGCCGCGCATCCCTCAAACGCAACGGATCAAGGTCCTCCATCAACCGGCGTGCGACGATGTCGGCGTCAAAATGAAGATCGAGATGGCGCAAATACTGAACGTCAGTCAGGTCGGCCCAGAGTTCCAGACCTGCCGGCACATAGGAGATCGGACGCCGTTCGGTATCCTGTACTCCGCCCTCGCCTTTTGGAGCGAGCCTAACCTTGGAATTGCCTGGGCCTTGCAGGTCGAGAAGGATGAAAAGACGCGGATCGTCCGAGACATAGTAGCCGCCGGCATATGGCGCACATTCCACGTCCCACACATCAGCAACGATGCCGTTCCAGGATCGGCGATGAAGGTTGCCGACAACGGAAAAACCTTCGATCTTGTTTTGCATGCGCGGTTGAAATGTCATGAGCAGGAAATAGCACTATACCTTCGTTTATAACTCAAGTTTAGCGCATACGATTGCGAATGGCAATCTGCAACCACGCCAATCGCACAACGGCACGCTAGACACGGGTGACCGCGCCAATGACAATCCCGCTAGCCGCCTCGGATCGAGCCGCGCCAGATCAGCTCTGCCGTCAGCCGGACGGAATGCTCCTCGCCAGCGTCCTCGTCGGCCTTGGCAAGCCATTCGACGGCATGCGCCGCAATCATGGACACCGGTTGTGCAAACGTCGTCAGATCGTAAGAAGTCCACGACGCCTGCTCGATGTCGTCGAATCCCGCGATGCACAGCTGATCCGGGACCGAAATGCCGAACTGATGGCGCGCGGCGTCCATGAAGCCGCAGGCAAGAAGATCCGTCGCACAGAACACGGCGTCCGGCCGTTCCGTGCGGGTCAACATACGCTGCGCGAGCACCTTCCCAGCCTCGTATCCCGTCCATCCGTAGCGCTCGACAAACACCTCCATGCCAAGCCTTGCCGCGGCGGCAATGAAACCGCGCTCTCGGCCCATCAGGCTGGGAGTTCCCGCTTCGGAGTTGGCAAAGGCGAGGTTGCGGCATCCCGCGCGAACGAATGCCGTGGCGATCCTGCCTCCGGACTCGTAGTCATCCAGATTGATCTTGAGCGGCCCCGGCTGATCGTCGTCGCGATTGATCAGCACAAGACGCTGTCCATTGCGAAGGCAAAGCTGCGTGATGGACTTGTCGGGAAGGCCTGACAAGATGACCGACGCATCGGCACGGTAGCGAATTGCCTGACGCAACGCCCTGTCGACGCTGCCATCGGAGCGATCGGTATTGATCAGCATCGCGATCTTGCCGGCATTCTGGAGCTGTAGTGTCAGCTCGCGCAACAGGGCGGATCGGTAGGGCGTTGCAACATCCGAAACAATGAGGCACACAATGCCGCTCTCGTTGCGCATGAGGCCGCGTGCGAGATGGTTGACATGGTAGCCGAGTGCTTCGGCAGCCTCGAGGACGCGCCTGCGCGTGTCGGCCGAGACGCTGGCTCCCGGCGTAAAAGTTCGCGAGACCGCCGAGCGGGACACTCCTGCCCTTTCGGCGACCTCTTGCGCACTGACGAATAGTTTCGACGACATCGACGTGCTCCCGTTGCACATGATTTTGCACTATATTGCACTGGCGTGCAATACCGATCACGTTCATATTTGCGAAGCTTTTGTGAAAATAGTGTTGACATCGGTTCAGACGATGTGCACCGTTTGCACACGCTTGCAAAGCGACCGGCGTGGAGGCGCCGCTATCACCAGGAGGACAATATGCGACCGATTAAATTGGCCGCGGCACTGCTTGCCGCGGGGGTATCTTTTGTTGCCTTTTCAGCGAACGCTGCGGGCGACCTCAATCTCATTTGTTCGGCTGATCCCGTGGTTTGCGATCTGATGAAGGAACTGTTCGAGAAGCAGTCCGACATCAAGGTCAACATGGTCCGTCTGTCCGCTGGCGAGACCTATGCGAAGATCCGCGCCGAAGCCCGCAACCCGAAGACGGACATCTGGTGGGCCGGCACCGGGGACCCCCACCTGCAGGCCGCTACGGAAGGGCTGACACAGGAGTACAAATCACCACTGTTCGACCAGTTGCAGGAGTGGGCAAAGAAACAGGCGGAAAGTTCGGGCTTCCGGACGGTCGGCGTCTATGCCGGTGCGCTGGGCTGGGGTTACAATACCGATATCCTTCAGAAAAAGAGTCTCAAGGAACCCAAATGCTGGGCCGATCTCCTCGACACGTCCTACAAGGGCGAGATCCAGATCGCCAACCCGAACTCCTCCGGAACGTCCTACAACACGCTTGCGACACTCGTGCAGATCATGGGCGAGGACCAGGCGTTCGACTATCTCTCGAAGCTCAACGCCAACGTTTCGCAATACACCAAGTCGGGTTCCGCACCGGTCAAGGCGGCCGCCCGCGGAGAATCCACGATCGGCATCGTGTTCATGCATGACGCCGTCGCGCAAACGGTCGAAGGCTTCCCGATCAAGGCCGTCGCGCCGTGCGAGGGCACTGGCTACGAGATTGGTTCAATGTCGATCGTCAAGGGCGCGAAAAACCTGGACAATGCCAAGAAGTGGTATGACTGGGCGCTGAGTGCCGAGGCGCAATCGCACATGAAGGATGCCAAATCCTTCCAGCTCCCTTCGAACAAGTCGGCCGAAATTCCCAAGGAAGCCCCGAAGTTCGAGGACATCAAGCTGATTGACTACGACTTCAAGAAGTTCGGCGACCCGACTGTCCGTAAAGCGTTGCTTGGACGCTGGGACAAGGAAATCGGCGCGAAGGCGAACTAGGACCAAAACTGGCGCGGCCGGAGTTGGACCCTCCGGCCGGCTTGTCGTTCGAGATAACTCATTGGGATGCAGATCCGATCATGACCAATAGCAATCGCAGGCTGGATATCGCCCTGCTCGTTGGCGTCGCCGCATTGGTGCTTCTGCCATGGTACCGGATAGAGGGTGGCTTCTTCGGGCTCGGCTGGGCAGCTGGTTTCGCACGTGAGCCGTCCACGGCGCCCGGCCTGCTGGAGATCGTGCGCTACGGCCGCCCGTGGCTTGCGGCAGTAGTGGCGTTTCTCTTGATGGCAGGCACAGCACGCTTCATCTCTGCTCCATCCCGGCGCGGCGCGCTGCTTGCGTGGGCGGGCGGCCTTGGCGTTTTCTTTCTTGCCCTCCAGGGGTTGGCGATCAACTTCTCCGGTTGGAGCTGGACGATCAGCGAGACCCTGTTCGGCGCGCTTGCCGACGGCCAGCCCTCCATGGGCGCGGGCGCAATCGTCACCGGCGTCGTCTTCGTTCTCCTCTTTTCCTTCGGCCTTGCAGAACGTGGCGCCATGAAGGGCGATGTCTTCGTGGTGAGTGCGATCACGATGCTCGTTGTTCTGGTCGCGATCTTCGTGTTCTACCCCGTCGGCAGCATGTTCATGGGGGCGTTCCAGGCCTTCGATGGTTCGTTCAATCCGGATGGCTTCATCAGCAATATTCAGGACCCCTCCATCTGGAGCCTGAGCTGCCTGACGGGTGGCGATCGCTGCGGCGTTGCCTGGCGCACGCTCTTCCTGGCGATCATGACGGCCGGCGGCGCGACGTTGCTGGGTCTGTGCTTTGCGCTCGTTGCCACCCGCACGCGCTTTCCGTTCAAGACGGGGCTGCGTCTGCTCACCATTCTGCCGATCATTACCCCACCCTTCGTGGTCGGTCTCGCCCTGACGCTCCTCTTCGGCCGCGCCGGTGTCGTCACTCAAGCGGCCGCCTCGATCTTCGGCACGGAGCCCGGACGTTGGCTCTATGGTTTGACCGGCATCTGGATTGCGCAGGTCCTGTCCTTCACCCCCATCGCCTTCCTCGTCTTGATCGGCGTCGTCGAGGGCGTAAGTCCCTCGATGGAGGAAGCCTCGCAGACATTGCGTGCCGACCGCTGGCGCACGTTCTGGTGGGTTTCGCTGCCCTTGATGAAGCCGGGCCTGGCAAATGCGTTCCTGATCGGCTTTATCGAAAGCATGGCGGATTTCGGCAACCCGATGGTTCTGGGCGGCAGTCACGGCGTTCTCTCCACTGAGATCTTCTTTGCAGTCGTCGGTTCTCAGAACGATCCGTCGCGCGCCGCGGTGCTCGCAATGATCCTGCTGTTCTTTACCATGTCGGCATTCATCGCGCAGCGTTTCTGGCTGTCGGGAAAGAGTTTCGCCACGGTCACCGGCAAGGGTGACTCCGGCGTTCATATCGCCCTGCCCCGCGGTCTGTCGATCGCCGCGCATGGCCTCGTCATTCCCTGGATGGTCTTTACCATCGTCGTCTACGTGATGATTCTCTTTGGCGGTTTTGTGCGGACCTGGGGCCTGGACAACACGCTGACGTTCGAGCACTACATCAAGGCCTTCTCGATCGGGTGGCGTAATGACGGCGGACTTGCGTGGACCGGCGTTGCCTGGAATTCGTTCTGGACAACCATGGAGATCTCGCTGATCTCGGCGCCACTGACGGCAGCCGTCGGATTGCTCACCGCATACCTGATCGTGCGCCAGAAGTTCGTTGGCCGAAACCTCTTTGAATTCGCCCTGATGATGAGTTTCGCCATCCCGGGTACTGTCATCGGCATCAGCTACATCATGGCATTCAATCTGCCGCCGCTGGAAATGACGGGCACGGCCCTCATCCTCGTCGCGTGCTTCGTCTTCCGCAACATGCCGGTTGGCGTGCGCGGCGGCGTTGCAGCCATGAGCCAACTGGACAAAAGCCTTGACGAGGCCTCGCTGACGCTTGGCGCCGGAACGTTCCGGACGATCCGCAAAGTGATCCTACCACTGTTGCGCCCAGCCATTACCGCCGCACTGGTCTACTCGTTCGTGCGCGCCATCACCTCAATCAGCGCAGTGATCTTCCTGGTCAGCGCAGAGTACAACATGTCGACTGCCTATATCGTCGGCCTTGTCGAGAACGGCGAATACGGGGTCGCCATCGCTTATTCCTCCGTGCTGATCGTTGTGATGATCACGGTCATTACAGGCTTCCAGTTTCTCGTCGGCGAACGGAGGCTGCGCCGGGAAAACCGCGTGGGCAACGCGACCCGCAAAACTTCCGCACCCATCGGTCAGGAGAAAACCGCATGACCCTGAAATCCCAAGGTTCCGTCGTCTTCGAGAACGTTCGCAAGACCTTCGGCGCATTCACCGCGATACCGGACCTGTCCCTGACGATCGAGCCGGGTACGCTCGTCACCCTGCTGGGACCTTCCGGCTGCGGCAAGACCACCACGTTGCGGATGCTGGCGGGGCTGGAACATCCGTCGTCCGGTCGGATCCTTATCGGCGGCAAGGACGTGACGATGCTCCCCGCCAACGAGCGTGACGTGTCGATGGTGTTTCAGAGTTATGCGCTGTTTCCGCATATGACGGCGCGCGACAATGTCGCCTATGGACTGGAGTCCTCGGGCATCAAGCGGCAGGAAGCGCGCGAACGCGCAGAGGAAGGCCTGCAACTCGTGGGGCTTGCCGGAATGGGCAAGCGCTTGCCTGCCGAGTTGTCGGGTGGCCAGCAGCAGCGGGTCGCCGTTGCCCGCGCGCTCGTCCTGGAGCCGCAGGTTCTCCTTCTTGACGAGCCGCTCTCCAATCTCGACGCACGCCTGCGCCGGCGCGTGCGCACGGAAATTCGTGAACTGCAGCAGCGGCTGGGTTTCACCGCTGTTTACGTGACACACGACCAGGAAGAGGCGCTCGCCGTCTCGGACCGGATCATCATCATGAAGGACGGGTACATCGCGCAGCAAGGCGCGCCTCGCGAACTATATGAAACGCCGACCTCCGCCTTCATCGCCGACTTCATGGGCGAGGCAAATGTCATGGCCTGCGATGTCGTTGGTGTCGACGGGAACAATGCGACGATCAAGATCGAAGGTCTGCAGCACCGCGTCGTGGGCCGCAACGTGAAGACGGGACCGGCGCAGCTTGCGATCCGCCCCAACGCCATCACGCTTTCGCCACGCTTGGCCAGCAGTTCCTTCAACGGCCAGATTACCCACGCGGCCTACCTGGGCGATCACGTCGAGTATGAAGTCAAGACAAGCAATGGGACGCTGTTTGTTGTCGACCCGGCGGTCGAGAAGGCGCTCGATCCTTTGACCGAAGTCTCGATTGGCTTCAAGGATCGTGGTATCGCGATTATCAACGATTGAGTACAATTATCTGTTTTATAAAGGAAATGTTGTCATGACATCGCATGTCATATCAGGACTTGAAACGCGCCTGGCGCTCGCCGAGGCCGTTGCCCGTGAAGCGGGAGACGTCGCTCTCGACTACTTCAAGCGTCGCGAAACGCTTGTTGTCGAGACCAAAAGGGACCCGCAGGACGTCGTATCGATCGCAGACCGCGAAGTCGAAAACCTGATCCGTGCGAGGTTCCACGAAGCCTACCCGACCGATGGCATTCTGGGTGAAGAGTATGGGCTGACGCGCGGAACCTCTGGATTCACCTGGGTCATCGACCCGATCGACGGCACGAGCCCCTTCGTCAATGGCATGCCAAACTGGTGCGTATCCATCGGCCTCTTGTATGGCAACGAACCCGTCGTCGGCGTGATCTCGGCACCGTGCCATGATGAGCTCTATGCCGCTGCACTCGGCATGGGCGCGACACTAAATGGACATGCGCTAAAGCTCGATCCGGCTCGCAATATCAGAAATGCCGTCACCGGCATTGGCGCGAACAACTATGTGACCCCCGCCTTTGTCGCTAAGATGGTCGAAGATCTTCTGAGCGCGGGCGGCAACTTCATTCGAAATGGCTCCGGCGCGCTTATGCTCGCCTACGTCGCAGCCGGTCGCCTGGTTGGCTATTACGAGCCCTACATGCACGCTTGGGACTGCCTTGCCGGCTATTGCCTGGTCCGGGAGGCCGGCGGCTGGTTCCATCCCTTCCCGACCGAAGGCGAACAACTGACCAAGGGCTCGCGCGTCCTTGCCGCAGCGCCAGGCGCAATCGACGATCTGCGCAAGATTGCCGGCATCTGAGCCCTGCCTGTGACAGGCCATTCTGCTCCCTGTGGAGCGAGTGGCCAATACGCGCGTCAGGCAGCCTCAGTGCTTCATCAAGATCATTTTGCACAAGGCGGCAGAGAATAGGGGATGGCAGCCGGGCCATTGGCTGAATTTCTTGGAAAAGCGAAAAGGCGTCGGCGACGGAAATTGAACCGAGCCCATCCAGTGCTACGACAATCCGCACCCCGGCGCCCAGCGGCGTCGGGTGAGCCATGGCGCAGAGGTCTCTGGCAATGGACGTCGGGCCGACCTTGCCAAAGGAGAACGACCCGACACTATACTTGGACGACGTACGGTTAGGGACCGCTATCGAGGCTTCGTCCCTGTTAGCTCCTCATGCTCCGGCTTTAAGGCCCCTACGAGAGACGCAGGAAACCTGAGGCATGAAGCTGGACAAGCTGGACATAGGCGGAAGGTCCGCCTCGTCCCAGCCATCTATCAAGCTCGCTCTTGGGGAATGACGGGCCCGAGTGGTTCCCCTTGGAATGCTCCCCACACATCCTTGAGATCGAGCATTTTCCCGATCGTGCCTTCGAACCATGCCCCAACGGGAGTTGCCCCTTCCATGTCGAAGTATTCGACCGGCGCAGGGTCCGTGGCGGAGCTGGAATTCGTGCCTCCAGCTCCCTCGGCAGAATATCCACCCTCGCCCACCGAACCGCTCATACGCTCTGATCGTACCCCTCGTCGGAGGGCGATCAGCAACCTATATACGTGGCGACAAGCGGGCGGTATTAGCCGGCTGAACCGGAGACATGTATGAGCCGCGATCCATACGAGCTTTTGGGCGTAAAGAAGGACGCCACGCAGAAAGACATTCAAAGCGCCTTCCGCAAGCTTGCCAAGAAGCTGCATCCCGATCTCAACCCGGGCGACAAGAAGGCAGAGGACCAGTTCAAGGAGGTATCCACCGCCTACGAGATCCTGAGCGACGAGGAAAAGCGCAAACGCTTCGACCGCGGTGAGATCGACATGACGGGCGCTGAGCAGGCACCGCGCAGCTACTACAGGGATTATGCGTCACAATCCGGCGCAAGCGACCCCTATCACAATAGCGCTGGCTTCGCCGACTTCGGCGATCACGACGACATCTTCTCCAGCTTCTTTTCCGGCAGAGCACGGGGCGGACAGTTTCGCTCCAACGGTCAGGACCGTCACTACTCGCTGGAGGTCGATTTCCTCGATGCCGTCAATGGCACCAAGACCCAGATAAAACTGCCGGATGGACCAGCGCTCGACCTGCAGATTCCAGCCGGAACACGCGACGGCCAAAGCCTGCGCCTGAAAGGCAAGGGCGAACCCGGGATCGGCGGCGGCCCGCCGGGTGATGCGCTCGTCGAAATCCGGGTACGACCCCATCGTTTCTATGTCCGCGATGGCGACGACATCCGCTTCGATCTTCCTATATCGCTGTCCGAGGCGGTGCTCGGTGGCAAGGTGCGTGCGCCGACACCGTCCGGTCCTGTGAACCTGACATTGCCGCCGAATTCGAACGCCGGGAAGGTCCTGCGATTGAAAGGCAAGGGCGTCCCCAAACGCGGTGGCGGAGCCGGTGATGCCTATGTGACGCTGAAGATCGTCTTGCCGGACACGCCAGATCAGCAGCTCGTCGATTTCATGACGAGCTGGTCTCCGTCCAATCCGCAGGATCCGAGAAAGAGCATGGGAGAATAGCCATGAATGATCTTGAATTCCGCCGCTTCCTGAAGATCGATGTGACGGTGCTGGAGATCTGGATCGATCAGGGCTGGCTGCTTCCGCAAGCGCAAGACGGCAATCGCGAGTTTCGTGACGCCGACGTGGCGCGCGGACGCCTGATCCTGGATCTCACGCAGGAGATGGGTGTCAACGAGGCCGGCGTCGATCTCATCATGGACCTTGTCGACCAGATCCATGGCCTGCGCGGGACGCTTCGCGACATGCTGTCCGCCATGGAACAGCAGGACGACGAGGTGAAGCGCAGGCTTCGCGGCAAACTCGACGCCCTTGGCCGCATACGAGGTCGGTGAGAGGTCGGGTCGTGTTGCAATCGACTGCCGTCCAATGGGACCACGTTGACCAGAGATCCACGACGACCATGAGATTGACGGAAATATCAATCGACGAGCCTCAGATCCTTGCGGAAGAGTTCGGAAATCTCGACTACCCCCGCGGTGATCGAGCCACGCGTGCGTTTGATGAAATGACGACTATGAGAAAGATCGACGTAGGGGTGATCGAAGCGGCTCAGCGCCTGCCCCCGCACGATGGGGTGTGAAAACTCACGCCCCGACGAATGTCATGCCGCATGTTTGCAGTGTCATCTTTCAAAAACGCAAGATGCGACGCCTTCAGTGTCGGAGACTGCCGGCAGCGGCGAGCATTTCCGCCGCGGTTGGAAAGATGCCAAGGCTATTCGGCCCGTCCTGCGCTTCGATTTGCACCCAGCGAACGATGCCGTCGGCGTCGACGAGGAAGTGCCCGACAAGCTGAGTGGGGTGGCTTGCGAAAATCGCGTGGTCGGTTTCATCAAGCTCGAAGCCGTCCTTGGCGTTGAGTACGGGATTGGCCGACATTGGATGTAGGGCTTCCGGCAATTCGCCCGTCGGATTAATGCGCGCTGCCTCGAATTGCGCCATGCTTGCCTGATATGGCCATGCCGGCTGCTCGTGGCTGTCCTCGAGCAGGAACTCGCCACGCGGCACGCCGAAGGCCCGGTGCGTGGAGCAATCCTGGTCACATAGGAGCACGGCCGGCGTGGGCCGGTGGCCGAAATACCTGCGGGCACGCTCCACCGGCGTGTTGATCACGGCCAGGGTTTCCACTCCCGCGGCGCGCAGAGCGGGCTGCAGGGCACCGAGCTGTCCCACCTGACGCCGACAAAACGGGCAATGCAGTCCGCGGAAGAAGGCGATCAGAAACGGGTGACCGTGGAGGTTGGCGAGAGAAACCGTTCCTTCTTGATTTGCCGACGGAAGCGCAAAGGCAGGCGCGTATTCTCCCGGTTGCAGCGGGCGTCTCTGGCCTCCCATGGCATCTGTCCTTTGCTGGGATTTCAGGTGAAGGCGGGGATTGATGCAAACCCAAACCCTATCACGCCACGTCACGGCTCGCTATATCCGGATCACCGAGCAAATCAGCTCAAGATATGAACCTCCGACGTTTTGCGACTTCGCTCAGCCTCACGTTTCGGCGATACGATCCCAGAACCGATCTGATAGGCTGCGATCTGCGAGCCGCACATCGACACACTCCACACGAAGGTACGGAGCGCTCCGCTTGTCCGAAAGGTTGCGGCGACACCTCGACGATACCCTGTCCTGCCCAGGATCGCTTGCATGGCTTTCGGGTGGTACGCCATCATGGTGTAGAGACCGGAGATTTGTCGTCCTGGTCTCTGCATAAGACTGCGAATGAGGCGTCGAGCCGAGAGCGATCACGTCCCTTGACTCCCAAGGATGGCCGGTTCAGCCGCCAGAAGACGACAATCCGGAGGCAACGTAGGTCCAGCGAGAATGGGAGCGAGGCTACACCCCATCAACGAAGGAAAGGAAACGTCATGCAACCGATAACCCGCCGTATGTTTACCGCAGCCCTAGCAACGGGTGCCACTGTCGGCCTCCTTGCGAAGGGTGTTCGCGCCAAGGACATGGTCAAGGCGAAGAACGTCGTTCTTGTCCACGGCCTGTTTGCCGACGGCTCCTGCTGGTCGGACGTCATCGCCCGTCTTCAGAAAGAGGGTCTCAGCGTGACCTCGGTTCAAAATCCGCTGACCACCCTTCCCGATGCAGTCGCGGCCGCCAAACGAGTTCTCGACCGTCAGGACGGCCCAACGGTTCTCGTCGGGCACTCATTTTCAGGGATGATTGTGACCGAGGCCGGCGTGCATCCGAATGTCTCCTCTCTCGTCTACATCGCCGCACGTGCGCCTGACGCCGGGGAGGACTATACCGCGCTCGCCAAGACCTACCCGACACCTCCCGCATCTGCAGGCATCGTCTTCGACGGTGACGAAGGACGGCTCACTGAAGAGGCCTTCCTCCACGATTTCGCGGGCGATGTGCCCGAGGCGAAGGCCAGAGTTCTATATGCGGTCCAGGAACCCTTCAACCGGGCCTTGCTTACGGGCAGGACGACCGAGGCGGCCTGGCGTTCGAAGCCGAGCTTCTACGCCGTGTCGAAGAACGACCGGACCATCAATCCCGATCTCGAACGCTTCATGGCTAAGCGTATGGGCGCTAAAACCGTCGAACTCGAATCCAGCCACGTCTCAATGATTTCGCAGCCCAAGGCGGTTACCGACCTCATCCTTGAGGCGGCCGGTGTGCGTGCGTCGAACTAGAACGGCCGGATAAGCCAAGGCACTGTACCAACGGCGCTTCGCAGATAGCACCCGAACATGATCTGCTCATCCTGGGTCTTCTCCGGGCGGGGGAAGCCGTCCTTGGTCAGGATAGCATGTCGAGACCAATGTCGAGGGTGGGCGCGCTGTGCGTGCACCAGCCGACGGAGATCAAATCCACCCCGGAGGCGGCGATTGCAGCAGCTGTAGTGGGTGTTATCCGACCCGAGGCCTCTATAATTGCCCGACGATCAACAATGGTGACCGCGTCGCGCAATTGCGCAGGTGTCATGTTGTCGAGCAGCACGGCATCAACGCCGATCTCCATTGCTTCGCGCAGCTGATCAAGCGTGTCGACTTCGACCTCGATTTTCACCATGTGGCCGACACCCGCCCGGGCACGCCGGATCGCTTCGGCCACGCCGCCGGCAATCGCCACGTGATTGTCCTTGATCAGAACGGCGTCATTCAGGGCGAAGCGATGGTTCATGCCCCCGCCGGCGCGAACCGCGTATTTCTCCAGTGCCCGCAGGCCCGGCGTCGTCTTGCGGGTGCAGGCGATCGATGCCCGGGTACCCTTGACCGCCTCGACCAGCGCGGCTGTGACCGTGGCGATGCCGGAAAGGTGACCGAGAAAGTTCAACGCCGTCCGTTCGCCTGTCAGCAATCCGCGGGAGGGTCCGCTGATCGTGGCGACAATATCGCCAGCATTGACGACTGACCCGTCCTCAAGGTGGCGCGCAATGGTTACCGCCGGATCGACGAGCTGAAATGCCAGCTCGGCGGCGTCGAGGCCAGCAAGGATGCCCGGCTGCCGCGCAGCCATCACCAGAGAAGAGCAGTGTTCCGCCGGAATGACCGCGGCTGAGGTGATGTCTCCGGCAAGGCCGAGGTCTTCGGCAAGCGCGTTGCGCACGATTGGCTCGATGATCAGTCGCGGCAGGGGAGCAAAGGTCATGTCAGGCACTCCGGGCAAATGAATGGTGCGTAGCGCGCGCTATGTCGAGCGCAGCCGAAAGGGTCATTGTGAGTCGCTCAGCGCGGGTGCGCGTCAAGGGGAAATCTGTGCGCGCGTGGGCGCCGCGCGATTCCGTCCTCAGCATCGCCGAGACGGCGATCAATAGAGCCACGGCAGCTGGATCTGCGCTCGGGCTGGCGTCATCGGCCAGCGGCAGCAAAGCGGCGATTGCGTCTTCAAGACTGGCTCCATGACGCAGGACGCCGAGGTGGCGAGACACGATTGATCGAACGATTGCCGTCTGTGCGGGAGGCCGGGGCCGGATTGGTAGGATTCCCCCCAAGAAAGCCGCGCTCCTCATCGTGCCACTGATATCCTGCCCGGCGTGCATGCCCATCACCGCCGCCTCGAGCAGCGAATTGCTGGCGAGCCGGTTGGCACCATGGAGACCTGTGGAAGCCGCCTCGCCGACGACCCAGAGGCCGGTGACCGAGCTGCGCCCTCTGAGATCAGTTGCTACGCCGCCCATGTGGTAGTGGACAGCCGGGCGAACGGGAATGAGATCTGTTGCGGGGTCTATCTCCGACTCCCCGCACAGGCGATGAATAGTCGGAAAGCGCGAAGCAAACCGGTCACCGAGTGCCCGGCGAGCATCGAGGAAGACCCGCCGCCCTTGCGACAGTTCCGAACTGATCGCGCGCGCAACGATATCGCGGGGTGCGAGATCGGCACCGTCGATATCGGCCATGAAGCGTTCGCCTCTATCGTTGACGAGGACGGCCCCCTCGCCGCGAACTGCTTCGCTGACCAGCGCAAGTGGCCGACGCGCAGAATCGAGGCCGGTCGGATGGAACTGCACGAACTCCATATCGGCCAGTATCGCGCCGGCATTCGCGGCAAGTGCGATCCCATGACCGAAGTTGGAGACGGGATTGGTCGTGGCGTCAAAGAGACCGCCAATGCCGCCGGTTGCGAGCACAACACTCGGGGTCGGAATGACCGCCGCACCCGACGCGGCCGATACCAAAAGGCCAGTGATCACCGAGCCCTCAGTCAGCAATGCGCGGGCTTCGGTTCCTTCCAGCATTTTGATCGATGGCGTGCGCGCAACCGCGCTGAGAAGCGCGCGAATGATAGCCGCACCGGATCCGTCGCCATCGGCATGCACGATACGGCGTCGTGAATGCGCAGCCTCCAGGCCGAGCGACAGGCGCCCATCCCCGTTGAGATCGAAATGAACACCGGCCCGCTCAAGTGCTGCAATCGCTGCGGGTCCTTCAGCAATGATGCCAGCGGCGGCCTTTACATCACAGAGTCCGTCACCGGCAGCCAGCGTATCGGCGAGATGGATGTCGGTGCTGTCATCGCAGCCGACTGCAGCGGCGATACCGCCCTGGGCCCACACGCTCGATGTTTCTGCGCCGAGCGCTGCGCGCGTGACAATGACGACGGGCTGCGGTGCAAGCGTTAGCGCAGTCATCAGGCCCGCCAGCCCGCTGCCGACGATTGCAACGTGGCCCTCGAGCTCGTGGAGAACCGTGGTCATACCGAAAGCATCCGTTCGACCGCACGGCGCGCTGCGACGGCGATCGCCGGATCAACCGTCACTTCATGGCGGTTTTCCTCCAGCGCGGTGCGGATGTTGGCAAGTGTGATCCGCTTCATGTGAGGGCAGAGATTGCAGGGCCGGATGAACTCGACATCGGGGTGATGCACGGCGACGTTATCGCTCATTGAGCATTCGGTCAGCAGCACCACGCGCGCCGGGCGCCGGTTTGCAACATAATCGGACATAACTGCCGTCGATCCCGCGAAATCGGCTTCCGCCACCACATCAGGCGGGCACTCAGGATGGGCGAGCACCGTGACACCTGGATGGTTCTCCCGTAGCTGGCGGACATCGTCCGCCGTGAAAAGTTCATGGACCTCGCAATGACCGTGCCAGGCAAGGACTTCCACACTGGTCTCCCTGGCAATGTTGCGCGCGAGATATTCGTCCGGGATCATCAGCACGCGCGGCACGCCGAGCGACTCGACCACCTGCTTGGCGTTGCCCGACGTGCAGCAGATGTCGGATGCCGCTTTCACGGCGGCCGAGGTGTTCACGTAGGTGATGATCGGCACGCCCGGATGTGCCTGGCGCAGCAGCGCGACATCCGCAGTGGTGATGGAGTCGGCCAGCGAACAGCCGGCTCCCATGTCTGGAATGAGCACCGTCTTCTCTGGATTGAGGAGCTTGGCTGTCTCCGCCATGAAATGGACGCCGGCCAGCACGATGACGTCGGCATCGACGTCGATTGCCTTGCGCGCCAGCGCCAGGCTGTCGCCGACGATATCGGCAACCCCGTGAAAGATCTCCGGCGTCTGGTAGTTGTGCGCCAGAATGACGGCGTTGCGCTCCCGCTTCAGTCTGAGGATTGCGTCCACGTCGTCCTCGAAGGACATCCACTCTGCCTTGGGAATGACACGGCTGACACGCTCATAGAGCGATGACGCGGAAACGGGATGATTCATGGCCGACTCCTATTTATACTCTATCTGAGCATATCTTGGGCAAATAGATATTCTCATCATGAGCATATGTCAATTCCGGGAGAGCGGCAATTTCGATCCGGCAAGCGCGCGTTCCTCCAGCACGGCATGGCGATAGCGAAAAAGCTTGGCAGGGCGCCCCCCCGTTTCGCTCTCCGTCTCGCCAGTTTCCTCAACGAGTTCCTGCTGTTCGACGAGCCTTCTGAAGTTTTGCTTGTGAAGCGTCAGGCCGGCCAGCGCCTCGACAGTGCGCTGCAGCGAAAGCAGCGTGAAGCTGTCAGGCATCAACTCGAAGACGACGGGCCGGTATTTGATCTTCGCACGCAGCCGCGCGATGCCGGTTGCCAGGATGCGGCGATGGTCTGCAAACATTGCGCGCCCCGGATTGATCTGCGCTGGTGCGCCAGCCTCGACAACAAGCCCGGCCTCGTAAAGCAGCTCGTAGCGCTGCAGCACCAGATCCTCGTTCCAGCGGCTGTCGCCGAGACCGAATGCGAAGATCACACGGCGTAGGCGCTCCTCACGTCGACCGGGTTCGCTGGCTGCCCACGTCGTGAGGTGGGCAGTTATCCCCTCGAGGATTGGCGGCGAGCCGGCGCGTCTGTCCTCCCACGGAAAATACTCGTACCAACCGTGCCAGCCAGGGCGGCCGGCGCCGGGTGCTGCCTGCTCGCGCACGAGGCCGAGATAGCTGATGGAAATTGTCCTGCCGCCAAGAATCTCATTGTTTCGGTCGCGATCGGCGAAGGTATAGAGCTGCTCCAGGTAACCGACCGGATGGGCCGTCTGTTCTTGAACCCACTCCCTGAGGCCGCTTTGCAGCGTGCGGTGCCCCATCTCGAAAGGACCCGAAGGCAGGGCGTCGCCGGAGCGGATCGTCATGACACGCGGCTCACCACCTGTCGCGGCAGCGAGTACGGCAATCAGTTCGGCATGGGCAAATCCAATCGTCAAGATCGCACGAATCCTGTTGTTGTCGCCAGACAATCTCTGGCACAGGGAGCGGCAAGACGAAAGCTCGCCCTGCAGTGCGGCGGCATTTCCGGTGACTTGTCCGCCTGAAGGCGCGAAAACCAGGGCTGCGTAGTGTTGCTCCCAAAGTGAAATATCTCTGGTTGGTTTCTACGATGGTAGCTGCGCTAGGCTTCCTTGGGCTATCTTGGTCGGCGACGGCCAAATGCAGTTGCATCAATGGTGGGCAGCATGAGCGCGCTCCCGGTGCGGGCAAGCCCAGTTCGCGCGATCGAGGCAATAGCGGTCGCGCAACTCGTCAATCGACAGTTTTTTTCACCGGCACATCGGCTGACCTCCCGAGTGCGGCTCGATTTGGTTATCTGTTGCAAGACACATGAGACCCGCCTCACTAAAGGCTTGAAACACATCCACAATTGGGCTGTCCTTGGCGCGGCTTCTCCGATGTGAGGCATGCACTATGAAAACCCTTTCGGTTACGCGCTTACGACGTTCTTCCCCGGTTAGTGAACCCGGTGAAATTCTGGTGAAGGTAGCCGGCGATGTGTCCAGTCATGGACGCCGCGGTGATTGCACGCACGATACGGACCGCTACTGGTTATCCCCTCCCATTTGGTTTCATAGGTCCATGCCGGCGCAGCAGGAGGTTCGATTTGAGCAGCGCCAGGCACTCTCGACACGATCTGCTAAAGGATCGAACGGAAGGTTTGGCTGAGCCGGACACTCCGCTTCCGCGCGGGGAGCGCAGCGGCTTTTCAGAGGCAACGAGTGGCTTGAAGGCGTCTCGAGTTCGGCTAGCCTACCTTCTTCATCTCTTCCATATCGTCGGGAAGTACGTGCATCCCTGCGGCGTGTGCCGCCTCGACGAATGCCTTGCGGGCTGTTTTCGCGTCGGTGTAGAACTCCAATGCTTCCAGGGAGCGCATGAGCGCACGATGAAACGGTGCACCCTTGGCACCTGGCCAACCGGAACTCATAAGGAGCCCCGCCAGATGCTCGACCGTTTCGGCCTGCTGGTACCTCGCCACTCCGTCAATCTCGACGTGAAGTGGAGCAATGGGGATCCGAGTGCCATCCATAACGCTCTTAACCTTCTTGACATTCCGCGAGTCATTAAATGGCAACTGATTCGCTTTCGTCCAGTAACAGATTCATGTTCGACTTGACTCTTTCGTATATTGAGAACATAAAGGGAACAAAAGATGAGGTTCGCACATGACAAGGACAGAGGAAGTCATCGCAAACGCATTGGCCGTTGTGGCAGCATGCCGTGCAGAACGCGAACGCGATGCAGAGCGCCGGAAGCAAGTCTTCGGCAGGATTGAGATCGGCAGGCCCTTGCCGGTGATCAAAGGTCAGCAGCTTAGCCTGGACCTCCACTGATGCTGTCCATGAAAAATGAAGACGTCGATTTCGAGGTGCAGGCTGCGCTCGCGTGGCACGATGACGACGTACACGCCACAATCGCTACTCTGCTGGAGGACATCCGTCATTTGCGCCAACAGCTCGCGCTGGTGGAAGGCGCGATGAGCCGTGGCATGACACGCGGGTGGGTGCCGCGCTTCGATCGGTGATCACCTGCAGGATAGCGTCGGACCATACCCGTACTTGAAATGAACGGTAATCTGCCGATACGCCGGCTGGAAAAGGTCCAGATCAGGAAGATCCTGGAAGGATGGCGTCCTGTGAGCCGTCGGGCGCACCTCTCGCTTCATGCTGTCAGCCAAACACGGGGTCGACTTGTAGATGACCTCACCGTCTAACGTGGGCCACTCATGTCTGCGGCGGCGAAACCGGTCGATTGCAACGCTCGTATCATGCAAGCTTTTTTGAGCACCGCTATCTCGTATTTTCTTTTTCCGTGCGCCAGACTGCGCTGGAATTCACGGCCCTCTTCATGGGCGAGATCAAAGATCCAACCGACGTCGACAAGCTCGGGTTTGGCGACCCACGGAGACCAGGATGTGCAACCTATACCGCATGACCTCGAACCAAGAGGCTATACGGCAGTTCACCAGAGCCATGATCGACTCCTCCGGCAACCTCGAGCCGGAGGTCGAAGTCTACCCGGATCGGCTTGGGCCGGCGGTGCGCAATACGCCGGATGGCCGCGAGATCACAATGTTGCATTGGGGGATGCCCTCGCCGCCGGTCGTCACCGGCGGCAAGCCCGATACTGGCGTCACCAACATTCGTCGTGTGGAATCGCCACATTGGCGCGGCTGGCTCCGCCCGGAGAACCGTTGTGTCGTGCCATGGACTGAGTTTTGCGAATGGGAAGACACCAAGCCCAAGAAGACAAAACGCTGGTTTGCCCTCAACGATGATAAGCCGCTGGCCTTCTTTGCCGGCATTTGGACCAGATGGAACGGCGAGCGAGGTTCCATGAAGGCGCCTCGCTCAGGAAGCCATGAACTGTTCGGCATTCTGACATGTGAGCCAAATACGGTTGTCGCCACCATCCACCCGAAAGCCATGCCGGTAATCCTCACAAGTGAGGAGGAGATTGAACACTGGATGACTGCGCCTTGGGATGAAGCAAAGAATTTGCAGCGACCACTGCGCGACGACCGGATTGTCCTGCTACCGGTCGAAGCGTCAGGCTGACCATGAGCAATGACGACGAGCCTTGATCAACATCTCGCATCCTGCAGCACACGACGTACAAGTGGCATACGAGTTTCTCGCGGTGACAACGCCATCTGAGCCGATCCAGAGCGAGTGAGTCTGCGGGGGCTGTCAGCTACGGAACTAAACCTCTCGCCTGCAGTTTTCATCGCGGATCGCGTTGGGCGGAGCCCCAAACTCTCCGCACAAGCCCCCCTTGTTAGCCGACGCGATCCACCATCCCGGACATGTCTTCTCATTCGCGAGCCGGGCCGCCAGTCGGGCGCAAGCGGGCCTGCAGTACGTGGTGGTTTTTGACCGAGGGGTTGGTCAGGTGACATGCCTTTCGAGGGTAGTCAGACAACAAAGGGTCTCAGCGAGGCATTTGAAACCTCTTCTTGTATATGGCGCCAAACCAAGCCCGCGGGACCTGAGCTTTATCGATGTCTCAGTGCTGAGAACACTCTCATCACGAGACCGATGGGCGCGAAGATTACACCCAGCACCACAACCAGGACCGCGGCTGCCGCACGTTGAGGTAATGTGAGCTCCTTTGGGTCAGCTCCCTTCTTTGGGTCTTCACTCATTGGGGTCGCTGAGGTGACATGGCGGTTCCTCCTTCCGACGAAGGAACTACTAAGGGGGCGATCCAGTTCCCAAGGCTTATTGCGTCCGGGTCGTGGAACATCGCATCCACCATTCCACCCAATTCCTTTCAATGCGCATGCCTGCGGAAGTAACCTTACCGACTAACCATCGCTCGAGGTTCGAGTTGCCTGTTGATCTGGCGTCGTTACCTTGGTCGCAGCGGTAAGAAGGCAGCCGTGGTCTGAGTGGGGTCAGATCGGTACAAGCCCGCTCTGGCTGGGGCCCAGGGCGGGCTTTTTCTCTTCGGCCGGCAATCACCAGCAGCCTTGCGGTGATCCGAACCGATTATGGGAAGCCGCCTGGTTGGTGAACTGTCGGTCGTGCTGCAGGATCGCAGCCGCCGGATCAAGGCTTGGTTGAAGCCTCTCGAATGCTGCCATGCAATCAGCCGTGTCGCTGTCTGGCAGCCCGAAATCATGGCACCGAGCCGCAGCATCAAGAGAGAAGACGCCTGGCCATTGATATTTCCGCTTTTCCACGAAGCGTTTGACGGCAGGTCGAAGGGGATGAGTGCTCCCACTGCTTGAGCGAAGCCTCGCTAGTGGCGTTGATGTTCCTCGCCATTGAAAGACTTCAGGAAAACCGCCCGCCGAAGCGAGCCCTTGCGAGTGTTGCAATTCCGCACTCGACTCCCGATTGGAGCAATGCTTCAGTGATCAAGCTAAAGTGTTGGGAGTTGGCGATGTATTGCGAGTGGGATGAAGTCAAAGAGCGACGGCATTATCTGATAAAGTTCACCTCGGTCTGGCTTGCCGCTATCGCACTCGCGTTTCTTCCCGTTTGGTGGTTGGTACAGGAAACGACCTTCTAGCCTGTCAGAAAGAAAACGGCTGCAGCTCAGCCGTAGCCGGGATGTAAGCGATCTCAGCGTCGGCGTGTGTGTCATTGGTGTTCCTTATCGCGACTGTCCGGCACGCCAGAATGGATCATCTTTTAGTATATTCTAATTTTTAGCTTGAATTCTCGCTCGCATGCCTTTTTGATTGATGCGACGCGGGAGAATGGAAGATGGCGCGATACAAAGACAAACGCCGGTTTCGCTGCGAGGGCGAAGCAGGAAGGTCCTATGTCATTGTCGAGCAGATCAAGGAGGCCCGTGGGCTCGGCCTCCCAAGAACGGACTATATGACGGAGGACGGAGAGATCGCGAACCGTCTGGACGATGACCATTTCCTGATTCTCATGACCAAGGAGATAGTCAGCGTCCAGAAACGTCAGCGCAAAGGTCAGTACAATCAGCCGGTCTAGCAGTCCGACCCGTCACGCCACAGTGACGTCGGCGCCCGAGCGGTGTTCGTTCGAACAGGCTGTCGACTTGAGGAGCCCCCTGCGCTCGATTACCATGATCGTGCCGTGGTAATCGGACAAGTCGGTACCGCTGCCAGCATGTAGCAACCGGTGACACCGCACCGGTGTTGAAGATCGTGATATTCATCCCGGCGTGCATGTCTATATTGATACCGCTCAGGACCGGAATGATTCAGGTGCCGTGCCGATCAGCGCCGCATAGCTGGCCTTGGATGTAGTGTAGGTGGAGCCGGGTCCGAACGTCCAGCGTGCCTCCGGCGTCGAGTAAAATGTCAGCCCGGTCTCGCAAGGTGTCGTGGAGAACGGCGTGCTGTCGATGCCCTTGGCAGCCAGCAACTCGCTCATGGGCAAATTGATGCGCATCGGAGTTTGAATGGCGAAGTCGGAGCCATCCCAACCAGTTGAAATTTCTTTGGTCGTCGACAGAACCAATCACGTGAACGATGCGTATAGACAACGATCTATGGTTGTCCCCGAAACCCGGGGAGGCAGCAGGTCGCGCAATTCGGTTTCAGCTGGAAGTCAGGGGCAGCAGGCACATGAGCAATCAGGAAGAAAAATCGATCGGCACAATTGATCCGTTCAAATATCTTGGTTAGGTTGCTGTATAGCAAAAATATCGCGCCACAACCGGCGCGGAAAGGATAAGGCCATGAAAGACGGTCCTCACACAGTCGACGTCCATGTTGGAAAAACGATCCGCATCAAGCGCTTGATGCGCAAGGTGTCCCAGACAGAGCTCGGTGATCGCGTGGGTGTCACGTTCCAGCAGATCCAGAAGTATGAAAAGGGCTCCAATCGCGTTTCGGCCAGCATGCTGGTGGAAATCGCCGGCGCGCTGGAGGTCGACGTCCGTTCGTTCTTCGAAGATCTGGCCCCTCTGGGCACTGCGAACGACAATCCGACGCCAACCGAGGAATTTGTCGTGTCTCGTGACGGCGTGCTCCTGAATGCGGCTTTCCTCTCCATCAAGAACGAGCAGGTCCGCAAGAAGATCGTGAAGCTCGTGCAGGCAATTGCCGGCATGGACCAGTTGGATACCGAAGCTGCCGAATAAGGCAGCTTCGTAAAACTGCCGCTAATGACAATCGAGGACAACCAGGTTGTCCCGGGCGTCCTTCATTGCCAGCTTTGTCTTGGTCCCGACCAGCTTCTCGAGATTGACGTCAAGCTCGCGCTCCGGATCGATGCCGTCCCAATCGATGACCACTTGCAACAGCGCCATGTTCGCCAGGTGCGTCAGATTGTGAAGCTTGAGTTTTTCCGCTTCGTCCTTCGCGGCCGAAAGAAGGCGGAATATCCTGGCATATTCGCTACCCGTACCTTCGTCGCTCGTCTGAATGTTCATATGACCGCCTCTATCATCTCACTCCAGACACTGTTCTGGAGCTTTGGTCTCCATGGCATCATTCAGGCCCGGCGTTATTTCAGCGTTACAGGCGTGACAGCGTTCGTCACTTCCGCCCGAAGTGTCTCCCAGTGTGACGTCGCGGCAAATCCCCAACTGCGCTCGACCTTCGCAAACCCGCCATCGTTCAGGTAACGCAGGACGCACTCCGCGTCTGCGCGCTTGCGTTCGATCCTGTTTGACCGAATGAGGCGAAGGATCTCTCCGGCGCGGGCTTCGCTTGCGAAGGCACACCCCTCGACGGCCCTGGAATAGGTCCGGTCTGAGAAATGCAGCGCGCGGCCGGCGAGCAGCAACATCTTGCACTCGCCTGCAGACACGGCCCCTCGCCGGCGCAGCGCGTCGATCGTCGGCTCGTAGTCCACCCACGGAATCGAAAGCGGCAGCCACCCAAGCGCCTCTGGCGCATGAACAAGGGCGACCGCTTCGTCATCGATCAGACGTCCATCGGCATAGTCCTCAAAGATGCTTCCCAAGCCAATCATGCCAAAGGCGGCGCATTCGGCGGCCCGCAATGCACCCATGCTTGCTCCACCGGCCACCACCACGTTCTTCTGAAGCGCGTAGAGGATTTCCTTGTGCCACACGGAGGGCACTTCGCCGAAATAGCCATCGACAATGCCGATCGCCCGCGCACCGTCCTGCACGGCCTGGAGGATATCTCCGCGCGCCGCGGGAGGACGGAAACGGATGGACGGATGGGTTGTTTTCAGCTTGGCGAGATCGGCGCCGAAGCTCGGCCCTGCGAATATCACTTTCATGAGAAGGTTCCCTGCATGGCGCCGACGGCGCGCAACCCAAGCTGGATGAATTCGCCGCTCACATCGACCTCAAGGCCCGGTACGATAACCCGGACGACCGAGACCGGCAAACGCGGATGGGGCAGCGGCACTGCGACGACCTGCTCAATGCCTCTTGCCTGAAGGCGCTCGACAATGTGGCGGATATTCTCCTGAATGCTGCGTTGTGCCGGCTCGATGGCGAAATTCGGCGTTCTTGGCGCTTCGTCGCACAGATCGATGAGCTGCTGCATCGGCCCGTCGCCGTCCAGCTGCTGATAGAGCCGAGGCGAAAAGTCGTCGCGGCTCCCCGCGATCGCCGTAAGACGGCTCTGCGCTGCCTCTGTGATGGCGCGCAGCGCAGCGCGCACCGGATCTGGATGACAACCGCAACCACCGCACACATGGGTCCATCGGGCGTCTACGCGGTCACCGAGATTGTCCGGAATGATGACGGCAAGGAAGCTTGGCACGCCGATGTCGGTCGTCATATCGAGCAGCAAAAGGCGCATGCCCGCGCGTGTGATCCGATCAACGACAATGTCGACGATCGGATCACCGAACGCCGAGGGGTTGATCCGGCAACCGCGCAGCTGATCGTATGGACGCAGCTGTAAAAGCGCCCAGGCGTCGCGTTCAACCAGCTCGCAAAGGCCATGCAATACGGCCTCCGCCGGTCGATTTCCGGAGGCCAAACCGTCGCTCGATTGCTCGAATCCGACCGGCCGCGCACCGCGGTGATCGAGCCCGACAAGCGACCACGGAACGAAAACAGGCCTGTTGGAGATGATGTCGATGCCCTCTCCCCAGGCAATCGGGGCCGTATCGATATCCGAGGGCACGCAGCGCGCGACGGAATCGAGATCGATGATCGACGCCCCCTCGGCCTTCATGCCGTCCAGCGTTGCAACGATCAGGTCATTCGGCTGCATCTCGGCGATACGCGTTTCCACGGCTTCCATGGCAGCCGAGGTCATCGCCGCTTCCTCGTCAATGCCCTTCCCCTGAAAGACGGAGAGGGTGTAACTGTTCGGTCGCGTGGCGAAGGCAACGGGGATTTCGAGCAAGTCAAGTGCCGTCAAAAGACCCACGCGTGTAATGCCGAGCTCGGCAAAATGCGGCTTGATCGCCGAAAATGTCTGCCCAGGCGTCAGGGAGCGGTCGTGATAGGCATTGATGCCGGCCGCCGAGAGGCTGAGATCTTCGACCAAATCCTTGAGTGCGGCCTGGACAGACATTCGCAACACCTCAGCGGAATTTCAGGGCGTGGACGATGCTGGACGTGGCGTTCGTATCGAACTGCACTGAGTCCTGCTTAAGCGCAGCCTGCGCTGCTGCCGAAAGGCGAACGGTAGAGGATGCCGGCTTGATTTCTGTCGTGGTCATTCTTCTGACTCCTGCTGGGGCAGCACCTGGCTGCGGACAGAAGCAGGATGAACCTAATGCGTTATTCCGGCGTGACCGGGATTGGGCGGTTGCCGTAGCACCGGATGCCCCAGGTGTAACGCTTTAGGACAAACCGGCCATGCGAAGCCCGTCGATCAGCTGGCGCGTATCGTCGGGATTGCGGTCGGGTACGAACTGCCAGACGTCGTCCGTGCGAAAATCGGGGAAATTCTCAAGTACGATCGAGGCATAGCGGGCTGCGGACTTCAGATCGCCGTTCTTGGCATGGGCGGCGGCAAGCAGCCGCGAAGCCGCCGGGCGTTCCTTGACGCGGTCCAGAACTTCGATTGCCTTGGCATAATTCTCCTGGACGAAGTGGATTCCGCCGAGGTTCCAGTAGTAGTAATCGGGTGGGAGTGGGTTGAGCTTCATCGCCGCAAGGCTGAGCTCAAGCGCCCGCTCGCTTTGCCCGTCATGCAAAAGCGCATCCGCAAAGTCGGCCAGGATATCGGCATCATTCGGATTGAGCATCTGCGCCTCGGCGAAAAAGTCGAGACTGTCTGCGAACCGTCGCCGATAGAGGGCCACAAAACCAAGTTCACGCATGGCACGACCGCTGTTTGGATCACTGTCGCGCGCGAGCCAGGCAGACCGGTCCGCCTCCTCCAGAAGGACCGTATCCTTCATCCCCCGCACGAGCCATTCCATGCCCAGTACGCGTGCCATCCCGGCGTGCGCGGACGAGAACCTGTCGTGCCGGGACAGCGCCGATTTGAACCACTTGCGCGCCTGACGCAAATGCTGGAGGTCGGTCTTGGAGACAAAACGCTTGCCTTCGAGGTAGAGACGGTAGGCCGACGGATTGACGTCGGACATCATGTCCAGGAGTTCGCGGCGCTCAATCGTATCGGCAAGCGTCATGACGATGCGGCGCGCAAGCTGGCCGAACGACTGGTTGACCTTCTGCATCGCCAGCGGCAGATCAATTGCCCAAAGCACTTCCGCAGTCGACGTTCTGGTCAACCGGCAGGTCGCGTAGATGTCGTCTTCGCGACCATGAATAGTCACGTAGACCGTGTAGTCGAAACGCAGATCCTGGGGCGGCGGCGGCGCACCTCCCGCAAGGTTCCGATTCAGGATCTCGATGCTTGTATGGGCGGCGATAACCTTGAAGCCTCTTTGCTGGCTGAGCCCGATCGTCACGTCCTCCAGGAGAGCCCGGCCGACACGCTGCAATAGCGGATCAGACAGCATCGTCTCCGGCGGCAAGATAAGGACTCGCGGCTGACCGAGCGCATCCGAGGAGCTACGGTCGGGCGGCGGCTCCGCCGCAGCAAGCGCCACCGGGGCGACGATGCCGAGCTCCCTGGCAAGGGCTTGCGTCACAGCATCCGGTTCGGATCCGTATTCGGTTTTCAATTCATTGCGGCAGCGAAGATATGCCTGCCGCGCGGCGCCAAAGTCACCAGCCTGGACATGGGCACTCATCAAGGCCCGGCAGGCAACCTCGTGGGCGGGATCCGTCTCGACGAGCAGACCGGCGAGCATGTGAATGTCGTCGAGCGTGCGCTTCTCGCGCGCCTCCAGAAGCGTGACGATATGAGAATCGCGGCGCTCGGCGATGCGCCGGCGCTCCACCGTCACCCATTCGTCGGCTTCCATGGTCGGGGCGCGAAAGCCTTCGAGAAGCTCGCCCTGCAACAGATACCAGTCGGACCGCGATAGAGGCTTCGCGGCGTCACGCAGCAGCAGGACATCGACATTCCAGCAGACAGCATCAAGCGCAAGATGCGTGTTGGTCGTCTTGAGGAGACGCGGAAGGTCTTCTGGAATGCTTCTGTCAATACGGGCAAGGAGTTGGCGCAGGCTGCCGGCACGCTGCTTGGACGCTTCGGATTGCCAGAGTATGCCGCGAATGGTTTCGCGCTCCATGGACAATTGCGGCGACGCTACCAGAAACGCCAGCAGCGCATAAGCCTTTTCGGGTAGCACAATCCCGCAGCCATTCACGAGGAGCGTGGGCTTTCCGAGCAAACGAAGCAAAGGGCCGTGGTGGCTAGCCAACGATTTCACAGACAACTCGCGATTGGATAATCCGGCCGCAAGTATAGAGGCAAACCATGCCAACGCAAAAGGAATGTGCCGATGCAGTTGAATGTTTCAACCGTCGGGTGCTTGGGCCATGGGTGCACTTCATCCCCTAACCCTATAGGCGAAAAACAATTTCAGTAGCCTCACGGCATCCCGTCGACATGAAAAAATAGCGCCGATCTCTCGACCGGCGCTACCTCATTGCGAAATCAGTTTGCGATCAGGCTGCAGCCGAGGCGGCGCCCGCAATCGGAACTTCCGAAATCGTCTTCAAAACCTGCGAAGCGATCTGGTAGGGGTCGCCCTGGGAGTTCGGGCGGCGATCTTCCAGGTAGCCCTTGTAGTCGTTCTTGACGAACGAGTGCGGTACGCGGATCGAGGCGCCACGGTCTGCAACACCGTAGGAGAACTTGTTCCACGGAGCAGTTTCATGCTTGCCCGTCAGGCGCTTGTCGTTGTCAGGTCCGTAGACGGCGATGTGGTCCATCAGGTTCTTGTCGAACTGCGCCATCAGCGCTTCGAAATATTCCTTGCCGCCAACTTCGCGCATGTACTTGGTCGAGAAGTTGCAATGCATGCCCGAACCGTTCCAGTCCGTGTCGCCGAGCGGCTTGCAATGATACTCGATATCGATGCCATACTTTTCGGTCAGACGCTGCAAGAGGTAGCGAGCCATCCAGATTTCGTCGGCGGCGCGCTTGGAGCCTTTGCCGAAAATCTGGAATTCCCACTGGCCCTTGGCCACTTCGGCGTTGATGCCTTCATGGTTGATGCCGGCTGCGAGGCAGAGGTCGAGATGCTCTTCGACGATTTCGCGGGCGATATCGCCAACGTTCGAATAGCCGACGCCGGTGTAGTACGGACCCTGCGGGGCCGGGTAACCCTGCTCCGGAAAGCCGAGCGGGCGGCCGTTCTGGTAGAAGAAGTATTCCTGTTCGAAACCGAACCAGGTGCCTTCGTCGTCGAGAATGGTAGCACGCGAATTCGAAGGATGCGGAGTGACGCCATCTGGCATCATGACTTCGCACATGACGAGAACGCCATTGGTGCGGGCCGGATCGGGATAGAGGGCGACCGGCTTCAGCACGCAGTCAGAGCTGCGGCCTTCCGCCTGCATTGTCGAGCTGCCATCGAAACCCCAGAGCGGGAGTTGCTCGAGCGTCGGAAATGCGTCGAATTCCTTAATCTGCGTCTTGCCGCGAAGATTTGGTACCGGTGTGTACCCGTCGAGCCAAATGTACTCGAGCTTATACTTGGTCATTTGCGAGTCTCTCAAACAAAAATGTGAGCAAATCCTCAAGCGGACCCGGCCGCCAAAACGCCCGTGCCCGCGAAGGGATGCGCCTTCACATGCATGTGGCGTGCCAGTTGGCGAAGGTCGTCCAGCAACCGCGGCGAGACCACCAGTCTTGTCGGTGGCGGGACAGGGACCGGAGAGCCAGGAGGAGGTCATTTGGCGTTGAACTCACAGCCGGTTCAATCGGTTACGAGGGTGGCCACGCCACGTCCTCTCTCCGCATGCAGACCTGCAGAGCAGCACTTTCAAAACGACGCTTTTTCCACATGCACGGGTAGATGCTTAAAAGATATGCAGATGACTAACTTTTGAACGTGACTGATTTCTGATATAAACCTGATCAATTCCGAGCTGCCTATTATTCCAACAAATATTGCTCTTTTTTCAATCAAGTCGCGCAATCTCTGTGCAACCGTGTTATGATCTCTTAACGTTCTCAAGCAGGACTCAATCAGGAGGCATGACATGGTCGTTGGTGTGCATCACGAGTCAGCGAAAATTTACGCTTTTCCAGCGAAGCGCTTCTCGTCTGCAGGAATTAGGCAAAAAGCTGATATCGTGGAAGATATTGGTCCGTGTGTCTACGATAGCTGCTGGTACCATGAAGATGCGATGAAGGAAGAGACCGCGCCTCCCGCGCCGAAGTTTTCGCCGCGCCTCGTGGATTGATTACGCAGCCTGTCGAACAACGAAACATGATCTTGCCGCCCCATCCGTCGGCGCCGGACGAAAGTCATGAGCAGCTGCCAGCCGCTGCGCACCTCTGACGGATTTCGTAAAATCGCCATGACCTTGGCAGATCTGCCTTTGCCCTCCCTTCCCCGAATACACAAGGCTGGCGCCAATTGAGGCGTCACTGGCCTTGCGCCAGTGCCAGCGCGCGTCATGAGAGGGGCGGACGATCGAGTTTCCAGGCAAGGGCATGACAAAAAAACAGATCGCAATCATTGGCGGCGGCCCCTCAGGGCTGATGGCGGCCGAGCAACTGTCGACGACCGGCCATGTCGTCACGGTTTATGACGCGATGCCGACTGTCGCCCGTAAGTTCCTACTTGCCGGCAAATCGGGCCTCAATATCACGCATTCCGAGGATTTCGATCACTTCTCCACGCGGTTCGCCACGGCCACTTCGAGGCTTCGCGACGCCCTGGACGCTTTTAAACCCGAAGACGTTCGCGCCTGGGCGGCCGGATTGGGAGCCGAGACGTTCGTGGGATCATCGGGGCGGGTTTTCCCGGTGGCCATGAAGGCGTCGCCCCTGCTGCGCGCCTGGTTGAAGCGCCTGGAAGCGCGCGGCGTCACGATCCTGACGCGGCATCGCTGGTGCGGCTTTTCCGACGGCGGATATCTGTTTGAGACACCAGACACCGGCGTAAAGACCATCCGGTGCGACGCCGCGTTACTTTCGCTCGGTGGCGCGAGCTGGCCACGGCTCGGCTCGGATGGGCGATGGGTTCCCTGGCTCAGGAACAAAAAGATTTCAATTCATGACTTTGAGCCGGCCAATTGCGGCTTCGACGTCGAATGGAGCGCGTATTTCCGCCAGAATTACGCCGGCGCTCCGGTCAAGTCCGTGACCGCGCAATCAAGCGCCGGCACATTTCCCGGAGAGTTCGTCATTACCGAGGACGGCATCGAAGGCAGCCTGGTCTATGCCCACGCTGCCACACTGCGCGATGCTTTGGTTGCGGGAGAGGCAGCGTATCTGGCTATTGACCTTGTGCCCAATCGTTCGCCAGAGCGGATATTGCACGACCTTGCCAGACAGGACCCGAAGACAAGCCTGTCCAACCGTCTGCGCAAGGGAGCAGGTATTGATGGGGTCAAGGCAAACCTTTTGCGCGAGCTTGGCAGCACCGCCGACCTGCACCAGCCTCAGCGTCTGGCAAAGCTGATCAAGGCGTTGCCGGTCCCGGTTGTGAGGCCTCGGCCGATCGCCGAAGCGATCTCGTCGGCGGGCGGCGTTGCCTGGGAGGGAATCGACGACCACTATATGCTGAAGGCCTCCCCCGGCCTCTTCGTTGCCGGCGAAATGATCGATTGGGAAGCCCCGACGGGCGGCTACCTTCTGACCGCCTGCTTTGCTACCGGCCGTGCAGCAGCAAGAGGGATCCAAGCCTGGCTCGAGCCGTGACCGCAGCTCATGGGTTCCATGGGGAGCGGTCCGTGGGCAAGAGGAATGAGTGATCCGCTCCGCGCAGAACGCAGCGGATCACTGAAGGGCAAACGTGCTGGCCGGGCCGAACGTCGTTAGGAGAACGGATAGGGCGTATAATCGGTCTTGTAGCCGAAATAGCGCGGTCCGACGAGCGCGATACCCTCTGGCGTCTGCCATTGCGGATTGCACGGAATAGCGAGCGCCACCAGGCGCAATCCGTAGCGTAGTGAATCGGCCGTCACAGGATTGCCGCTGTCGGCCTCCAGCAACGTGATCAGATCCGGCGTGGTGCAGACCATCTCGCCATCGCGCTCGGCCATCAGGAATTCGTTCTGGAACTCGAGCTTGAAGGCGTGCCCCTTCCAGCCCTCCAAACCATCGAAACGCGCGCTGCCGCGGGCAAAGCCACCGACAGTCCGGCGGTCGATATCCCTGACGCGACCATTGAAGATGATGCTTGCACCCAGCATCCTGGTGATCGCTGCGACGGGATCGGCATGAGCCGCCCTGCTCTCGCGCAACGTCCGGCCAAGATTGGCGCAGAGCGAGAGCGTCCCACGGACGACAGCTTTCTTCGCCACGTCGCCGCTCATCGGATAGAAGGCGAGCAATGCCGAGCCGCCCATCTCCACGGTTGCGGCGCGGGCGAGCCGCTCGGTCCAGCCATTGCTGACCGTCTCCAGAACAAGCGAATTGCCCTTGTCGTCACAAAGGACCATCGGGGTCGCCGAGACACCGTGCATGGTGAAAGTGACCATTTGCAGCTCAGGATAAGCCCGGCCCATGCCGTCGCCATCGACAAGTGGCAGGCCAGTTGCAGCGGCAACCACAAACGGGGTCGTCGAATTGACACCGCCAGCTTCACCGCAAAGCACCGCGTCGATCTTGCGACCCAGCAGCTGCTCAAGCTTGCGGAACGCAACGATCAGCTCGTCGCCCTGCGGGAGCTTCTCCGTCATCACCGTCGGTGCACCCATCATGCAGACCGGCACCACCAGGGCATCGTCATGAAGATCCTCCACATCGACGAGCTTGACAGGTCCATGCTTGCGGATCGCTTCCTGCGCCATCAGCTTGCCGACATAGGGATCGCCGCCGCCGCCGGTTCCGAGAATGGCACCGCCGATGGCGATGTCTTCGAGATCCTCTGCATAGATCGTTCTGAGGATTTTCATGTCGGCCCCTTATTCCGCAGCCTGGCGCGTCAACATCGGCTCGAAGGTCAGCTCCGGAAAACCGAATGCCTTTGGTCCGACGATCTCGAGCGCTCGCGGGGTCTTCAGGAGATCATGCGCAGGGAGCGCGATCACGGCGACGCGCTGGCCGTAGCGCAGCATTTCCGTGGTGATGGGCTCGCCCGTGTCGATCTCAAGGTTCATGATCAGATCCGGCACCATGACCACCGGTTTGTCGTCGACCCAGAGAACCAGGTTTTCATTCTGGATGGCAATGCGTGCTTCCGACCCGGACCAGTCACCCGTTCCGGTGATGATGGCGTGGCCGCGTGAAAATCCACCAGTCAGTTCACGGCGGATATCGATGATCTTGCCCGTGAAGTACAGCTTGGCCCCGGTGCTTTCGACCACGCGTTCAACGACATTCTGCCGCTTGGCACGGGCATCGAGCACAGTACGTCCGATTGCGAGGGCTTGCGAGACCGTGCCAGGAACAGCAGTCCGCTTGACGAAATCGCCACGCATCGGAGCAACGGCAAAGCCTGCACCTGCGCCCATGGCTACAGCGACGTCGCGGGCGAAGCGCTCGAGCCAGAACATGTCGATAATGTCCTTGAAGACAACCACATTGCCCTTCTCGTCAGCGATCGCGGCAGGCGAAACATCGGCGCCGTAGATCATGTAGGTCGTCATCTGCACTTCCGGGAAAGCACGGCCCATGCCGTCGCCATCGACGACCGGCAGACCTGCCATCGCGGCCGCGATGATGGGCTCGATGGAGTTCGACCCACCGATTTCGGCCGAAATCACGGCTGATACATTGACGCCGGCGGTCTCCTCGACGGCTCGCATGGCGCGATAGCATTCCCCGCCCTCTTCGATTTTTTCGACACCGACGACGGGCGCACCGATGCCACCGACTTCGGCGACCCAGGCATCGTCTTTCAGCGCCTCAAGCGGGATCACGCGAACTTCCGCACCTTTGCGGATGAGTTCGCGAGCACGCAACATGCCGACATAAGGATTGCCGCCGCCGCCGGTGCCCAGCAGTGCTGCCCCGATCGAAAGCGGCAGCAGGTCTTCTTCCCTAAGCAGATAACCTTCAGCGCGCATTGAGCTCTCCTACGGCCTTGACGCGGATACGGGTGGCGTTGCCCGGAAGATATGCCAGCGGCACATCCTCAATGTCGACGATCTCGATCGAGTCGCGCGATGCGCCGGCAGCAACGGCCGCATCGATGGCGCGGTTCTTGGCATCTTCCAGCGACTTTTCGCGGCCGAGCTCAGCAAGCGCGTAGACCCGGTCCACCTCACCCGAAACCTGGGCGATGGCGGCGCCGACGGCGTTGGCAACGCCAAAATGCGACGGCTTGATGACTTCCAGCCCCGCAATTGGACGAGTAACCAGGATCGAACCGCCGCCGACGACGATGACGGGCAGCGGGTCGGGCGAAAGACGCGAACGTTCGACGCAGTCTTCCAGCATGTCATGGATCTTGGCTTGCGCACGTTCGAGGAGATTTTTGGAAAGATGCGAAACCTTTGACGCTTCGCCGAGTTCGGCATTGCCTGCCGCAACGGTGATATCGGTGGTGGTCAGCGTCGAGCCACCGAAGACAAGCGCTTCGGTCTTGATGCGGTATCCGACGGAAACCGGGCCGATCTTCAGACCCTGCTCCGTCTCGACGACGTGCGAGCCGCCGCCAAGACCGATCGAGAAGACATCGGGCATACGGAAGTTGGTGCGCACGCCACCGACCTCCACCGCGACTGTTGCCTGACGCGGAAAGCCCTTATGCAGCGAGCCGACGTCGGAGGTTGTCCCACCAATATCGACGACGATGGCATCGCTGACGCCAGACAGGAAGGCTGCACCGCGCATGGAGTTGGTGGGGCCGGACGCAAAGGTCAGAACCGGAAATTTTTCGGCGAAGGAGGCATCCATCAGCGTGCCGTCATTTTGCGTGAGGAAGAACTTGCCCTTGATGCCGGTCTCGCTGATCGCCTTGCGGAAGGCGTCGATCACATGGGCGGACAGGTCGCGCAGGCATGCGTTCATGATCGCCGCGTTTTCTCGCTCCAGCAGGCCAATGCGGCCGATCTCGCTCGACAGAGTGATATGCGCGCCGGGAATTGCGTTTTCGAAGATCTCGGCGGCGCGCTTTTCGAAATCCGCGCTGACCGGCGAGAACACGGATGTGATGGCGATCGTGTTGATGCCTTTCGACTTGATGTCTTCGGCAATCTTCAGCAGCTCGCCCTCATCAAGAGGCGAAATCACACGGCCGTCGAATTCGTTGCCGCCATGGGCGAGATAGGCGTGGTTGCCGATGGACTGCCTGAGGTCTTCGGGCCAGTCGACCATTGGCGGCAGCGAGGCGGTCGCCGGTAGGCCAAGTCGAACGGCGGCGGTCTGCGCCAGATCGCGACGCTGGACCACGGCGTTGGTGAAATGCGTGGTGCCGATCATGACGAAATCGACGGCAGATGCATCCATCTTCGATGCGGCGAGCACGTCGCGCAACGCGTTGACGACGCCGCTCATGACATCCGCTGTGGTGGCGGATTTCACGCCGGCGATGACCTCCGGCCCGTTCATAATGACGGCATCCGTGTTGGTGCCGCCGACGTCAATACCAATTCTAACCATTAGTCTTAACCTCGTTTTTGACTTGCTGTTTGACCGGCCGCCCTCAGCGCGAGCAGTTTCTCGGCTGTCGGGATTTCCCCGTCGATCAATGGAATTTTTGGGCGCATCGCCTCCTCCTCCTTGGAGATGACAGGAACGGATGCGAGGAGAAGCCGGGTGTAGTCGTGGGATGGGTTTTCGAAAACGGCTGTCACCGTGCCGGTCTCGACGATCTGGCCGCGATAGAGCACGCCGACATTGCGGGCGAAGTTGCGCATCAGGCTGAGATCGTGGGAAATAAAGAGATAAGTGAGCTCCATCTGCCGCCCGAGATCGGTCAGCAGATCAATGACGCGCGCCTGCACGGAAACATCGAGCGCTGATGTTGGCTCATCCAGCACCAGCAGCTTGGGTTCGACCGCCAATGCCCTGGCGATCGCGACGCGCTGCTTCTGGCCGCCGGAGAGCTCGTGCGGATAGCGCTCCGCAAAGTTTGCCGGCAGCTGCACCATTTCCAGAAGCTCGCCGACGCGCTCGCGCTTGTTGCCGCAAAAGCTGTGCGCATCGAGCGGCACGGCGATCGACTGCCCGACCGTCCGGCGCGGATTGAGCGAAGACCCGGGATTCTGGAACACCATCTGCACGTGCCTGACATGGCCGCGCGATCGCTTCGTGAGGCTCTCGCCGTCAATGACGATATCGCCCCCGTCGGGCCGTTCCAACCCCATGATCATGCGCGCTATGGTTGATTTCCCCGAGCCGCTCTCGCCAGCGAGGCCATAGACCTGGCCCTTTTCGATCGCGAAGGAGACATCGTCCACCGCCTTGACCTCGCCGATCTGTCTGCCAAAGGCGTTGCGGACGGGAAAGGACTTGCGGAGATTGCAGATTTCAAGCATCGGTGCGCTCATGCCGTCACCTCCCCACCGAAGCGCATGCCGCCAGTCAGGCGCGGCACGGCATTGATCAAGCTTTGCGTGTAAGGATCGCGAGGCGCTTCAAAGATTTCGACGGTTTCGCCGTGTTCTACGATGATGCCCTTGTTCATCACGTACACGTAGTTGGAGGTTTCCCGGACGACGCCAAGATTGTGGGTAATCATCAGAAGGGCGAGCCCCCGCTCCTCGACGAGGTCCTTCAAGAGCTTCAGGATTTGCGCCTGCGTTGTCACGTCGAGCGCGGTTCCGGGTTCGTCGGCAATCAGAAGCTGCGGCTCGCTCAACAGTGCCATGGCGATCAGCACGCGCTGCCGCATGCCGCCTGACAGCATGATCGGAAAGGACCGCGAAATCCGTTCCGGGTCGCGCATGCGGACCTGTTCAAGTACTTGGTGCACGCGGGCGGTACGCTCCTGTCGGGAACGTGAACGGCCCAGGCGCTTGTCGGCATATTTGAGGATCGTTCCCATCTGGTCGCCGATCGTAAAGACCGGATTGAGTGAGCTCATCGGATCCTGAAACACCATCGACATGGCTGTGCCACGCAGTCGCAGCCGTTCCTTGGTCGACATTGTCAGGAGGTCAGCGCCGTCATAGTAGATTTCACCATCGACGATCTTCGCCGGTGGTTGGCGCAACAGCCCCATGATCGCCTTCATGGTCACCGTCTTGCCGGAGCCACTTTCGCCGACAAGGGCGACCTGCGAGCGTGCCGGGACGTCAAGGCTGACATTGTGCAGCACGCGGCTCGTGCGGCCATAGGTCGAAAATTCGACCGAAAGATCGTTGACGCGAAGAAGTGGGAAGCTCATCGGACCTCCTGCACATCGAAGAGATCACGAAGACCGTCCCCGAGCAGATTGAAACCAAGGGCGACAAAGAGGATCGCCGCACCCGGCAGAACCGATTCCCACCAGTAGTCGGGCAGGAAGGCAGCACCCTGAGCGACCATGGTTCCGAGATCCGGCGTCGGAGGCTGGATGCCGAGACCGAGAAAGGAGAGCGATGCTCCGACCAGGATCACGAACCCGCAATCAAGCGAGGTCTTGACCGCGAGCGCCGAGACGCAGTTCGGCAGGATCTCACGGAACAGAATATGAAATTTGCTGGCGCCTAGCGTCTCGGCCGCTTCGATGAACTCCTGGCTGCGGATCTGCCTGGTGATCGAATAGATCAGCCGTGTATGCCAGGTCCACCACAGTGCCGAGATCGCCATCAGCGAATTGATGAGGTTCGGCGACAGAACGGCAGCCACGGCAAGGGCCATGACCAGCGGCGGGATGGCGAGCGCAATATCGGTGAGGCGCATGATGACGGCCTCGACCCAGCCGCCGAAGTAGCCGGCCAGCATGCCAAGCACTGTGCCGACCGGGACCGCAGTTCCAAGAACGACGAGCGCCAGGAGCAGCGAAATGCGCATACCGAACACGACGCGGCTGAAGATGTCGCGGCCGACATTGTCGGTGCCGAACAGGTATTCGCTCGATGGCGGCAGATGGCGGGCCCGGAAGTTCACGGCAGCACCCACATGTTCCGGGTGCGGTGTTATCCACGGCGCAAGGAGCGCCGCAAGCACGCAGATGACGACAATTGCCGCGCCGATCACGGCGGTCGGATTTCGCGAGAACCTGTACCAGTTCTGATAGGCGTTCGACAGTCGTTCGGATTGCGCTGAATTTTCCAGCGAGGTGTCGGACATCAGCGTCTCCCCCGGATGCGAATGCGCGGATCGACGATGCCGACGAGCACATCAATGACAAGATTGACGATGACGAAGAAAATGCCCGACACGATCACCACGCCCATGACGGCATTCAGATCCTTTTGCATGATGGTGCGAACGCCATAGGCCGCCATGCCGGGCCAGGCGAAGACCAGTTCGACGACGAAGGCATTGCCGATCAGCGAAGCGAATTCCAGGCCGGAGATGGTCAGTGGAGGCACGAAGCTCGGGCGAAGCATGTATTTGAACACCCGCAGCCGTTCGGGAATGCCGAAGGCGCGGCTGGCCTCGATATAGTCCTGGCTTGCGACATCGATCATCGAGGAGCGCGTGATGCGGGCGATCTGCCCCATCGTTGCGGCAGCCAGCGCAATAGACGGCAGCAGGAGGTAGCGGAAGGCTTCGCCAAAAACATCCAGTCGGCCGCGCAGCAGCGCATCCACGCTGATGAGGCCGGTTATGTCAGCGCGGAAGGCAAGGTCTGGCGGCAACCGTCCCGTCGTCGGCAGGATATGCAGGACATAGCCGGCAAGGATCTGCAACAGAATGGCAAGGAAGAAACTGGGCGTCACGGCAGAGAAAATGGCGATCAGCCGCACGAGATTGTCGGGCCAGCGATCCTTCCAGCGGGCAGCAGCGACGCCGAGCGGAACGCCGAGAACGAAGGCGATGGTGATCGTTGTCAGCACGAGCTCGAGGGTGGCAGCAAAGGTCTCGCTTATGTCGCTTGCGACAGGACGCTTTGTCAGCAGGGAAAGGCCGAGATCGCCTTGCGCCAGGCCGGAGACATAGATTCCATACTGCTGGATCAACGGTTTGTTGAAGCCCATGGTTACACGCAGCTGCTCGACCTGTTCGGCGCTGGCGCGTGGCCCAAGTGCCAGCCGGACCGGGTCACCGGGCATGCCGCGCGCAATTGTAAAGATCACTACCGACAGTCCGAACAGGACCAGCAGCGACCAGAGCACACGCCTGATCATGAAGAGGAGGAATTCCAATGTTCCAGCCTTGTCTCGAAGCAAAAGGAAGGGTGCGGACGGCCCGAAGGCCGTCCAGCTTCAGGCGGCCCAGAGGGGTGAACGCCGCCTGAAAGACGCATCAGTCATTCCTTGCAGGTCCAACTGTAGCGCGTGAACTTGTAATCGAAGGACTGCATCGGCACGGCATGGAAGCCCTCGAGGCACTTGTCCATGGCATGTTGCACCGTCTGCGTCTGCAGGAAGACATCCGGCTGCAGATCGACGATCTTGTGCTGGAGTTGCTTGTAGATTTCGGCCTGCTGCTTGATATCGGGCGTCTCGCGGGCCTTGTCGATCAATGCGTCGATCGCCGGATCCTGCAACCACTCGGCAGACGCCCAGGTGCCGGCAGCCTTGGAGTGATACTGCGTGAAGAACATCGAGTCCGGCGAGGGATAGGTCGGGCCGAAGAAGATCTGACTGACGGCGGGCGTCGTGTCTATCTTTGTTGAAATCTCGGTGATGCGGTTCCACGGATCAGCCTGCTGCGTCACCTTGAAGCCCAGTTGTTCGAGATTTGATTGCATCAAAAGGCTGATTTCTTCCTCGAACTTCGTACCGGCGACATAGCCGAGCGTGATCGGAATGTCCTGGCCCGCATATTTAGACTGGGCGATCTCTGCCTTTGCAGCTTCGAGATCGAACTTCGGGGCCTCAAGGTCGATTGCGTAGAAGTCCGCAAACCCGGACGGCAACGGGCCATTCAGCTGGCCGCCTGGCACGATCACGTTGCGGACCGTGTCGTAGTCAGTCGCATAGGCAAGCGCTTTGCGGATATGGATGTCGTCGGTCGGCGGAACCTTGGTGTTGAGCTTGAGGTAGAAGCCGATGGTCGTATCTTCGCTGGCGATGTCGAAGCGGCCCATATCCTTGAGCGCTTTATACGTATCAGGCGACTGATACTGGCTGCTCATCGTCAGCTCGCCGGATGCGGCAATCGAGCGCACGGTCGCTTCGTCGTTGGTGATGATCCAACGAACCTCGTCGATCGGGCCTTTGCCGAAGCCCTTGTAGTATTTCGGATCACGCTCGATGGTCATCGACGCACCGCGGTCCCAGTCCTTCAGGGTGTAAGGCCCCGCGCCAGCGCTCTTGGTCGCGAGATACGTCTGGCCGTCGTCGCTTCCCGCGTTGGCCTTCACCACGTCAGCATTGACGATGAACACTGCTGGCACGGTGCTCAGGAACGGCGCGAAGGCCTTCGACAGCGTGAACTTGACAGTGTGCGGGTCGACGGCGGTGATGGCGCCGGACTTCAGCACGTCTGCAAACAGATTTGCCGGGCCCTGATTGATGGTCAGCAGCCGCTCGAAGGAGTAGACGACGTCGGAGGCTTCGACCGGCGACCCGTCGGTGAAATGGGCATCGGCGCGCAGCTTGAACGTCACTTCCCTGGCGTCTGGAGAGATGGTCCAGCTTTCGGCCAGTTCCGGCTGGAGACTACCCTTCGAATCGACGGTGATCAGGCCGTCATAGAGGTTCACAGCCGCCATGTAGTCGGTGTAGTCGGAGATTTTGGCCGGGTCGATCGTGCCGAAAATCTGGACGGTATTCATGGTCACGACCGTCTTGGCCGCTGCCGCGCCTGCAATGCCTGCAACAAGGGCGGCCAGTGCGGTCGAAGCAATTAGTCTGAACTTGCTCATGATATCTCCCGGTTCAAAGTTCCCTGCGCGCCCTGTGGGCTGCCTTACGCGTTGACGTCCATCCCGGCGTCTTGGCGCGCCTTCGGAACGAACTGCCGAATTCCACTCGGGCGGAGTTCGATCGCCACCGGCGCTTGGGATGCCGGGGCGGCGGGTCTCGCTTGCCAGCCTCCGCCGCAAGCATGCAGGGGAGGTCTGCGGCAAAGATTGCACAGGCGAAGTGGCCGGCCAAGCACTTGCCGGGTATAGGTTTTTGAATAAATGGGATAGGTTTTGAGCTCGAACCGGCGCGACAACCTAGCCGCCATGCCGGATTACCTTACAATCCCGAGTGCCCGCGCAGAGCTGATCGCCTCCTGCCTGTTTCGGCAGCCAAGCTTGCGGTAGACATTGCCAAGGTGGAATTTCACCGTCGCTTCGCTGAGGCCGAGCGTATGGGCGACATACTTGTTCGCAGCACCTTCGGATATCATCAACAGGATCTTGCTTTCACGCCGCGACAACTGGTTGCGGTCGGCCGATCCGGTGGAAAGGCGGCCGCTATCTCGCAGCTTGCGGATGATCTGCTTTGTTGCCAGGGACGTCGAAAGAAAGCCTCCGATGCGCTCATTGCCGATCAGTTCATCCAGAAAGACGCGCTCCTCCGACAGTGGTGCAATAGCTCCCAGTCTCGCGCAATCCTCAAATGTCTTTTGCAGAACAGCACGCGCACGCGTCGGATTTCGCTGGCGCTTGGCAATGTAGGCGAGCCAGATTTCAGCGCCGATTCGCTGCCGGTCGGTCAGGTGGAGATTGCTCATGATCCCGACAATCAGCGTATCGAGGTCGGCCCTCGATGGCTGCTCGTAGACGATCTGACGTATCCATGCCAGCGCAAGCGCGATTTCGTCCCGGTCGTCGAGCCGAGCAAATGCTTGATCCGTTTCCAACACCCAGTTTCGGTCGATACGCGAGTCGATTGCCTCAAGGCGCTCAGCGGCCTCCTGCCATCGGTTGGCGTTTTGAAGAACGGCGGCCTCACGGATCTCGATCATCATCTGAAACTGCCGATTCGAGACCTGGTAGACCCTCCAGCGATCGAGGAAGCTACGCGCCGCGATCGTCGAAAAATGGTCGCCCAGCGCCTGACTTCCGTAATGGAGGGCTAGCTCCAGCAGGCTCGGCCAGATCTCGCCGTGAGAAAAGTCGTCGATCTCAAGGCTCAGGAAGCGCGCCAGTGGCTCGGCCCGACCAGCCTCGTACTCGACGCACGCCTCCAAAAGCGCCTGCAGCCTGACATCGCTGGGGCTTTCGAAGGGAATTTCTGCAAGGCTTCTAGCCGACAACATTGCATGTTTGCGTGCCGCCAGCACGTCTCCCATCAAGAGCCGGATCAGCGAGCGGTGCAGACTGATGTAAAAGGCCAGCATCGGCGATTTGGCGCACTCGTAGTGATACATCGCGCGCTGGGCCACATCCTCGGCTTCCGAGAAACGCCTGTTGCGGATGTAGAATTCGAGAACAGAGTTGTAGAAACTTCCGCGAAAGAGGTGATCGTCGAGCGGAAACTCGGCCGCGAGCGCAAAGCAGCGTTGCAGCAGTTCATCGGAAAACAGGTAATCTTCATAGATCAACATCACCAGGCGGAAGGCGCGGAATTCCCTTGAAAAAACGGAGCGCGGGGAAAACACGGCTTCCGGATCGTTGGCGAGATCGCCAAAGCGGTCGGCCAGCAAACGCCGCGCCCGCGAGACGTCTCCCGTCTTGAGTGCCTGCATTGCCAACGACAGGACCAATGTTTCCGTCTGCAAGGCAAAGCTGCGTGGAAAGCCGGCAAGAACCCGCCCAAAGGCCTCCGGCCCGTGGAAATAGAGAAAGAAATCGCCCTGCTCTTCCGTAAAAACCCGAAGAGCGCTGTCGAGGAAGCCGGCCTGCTGAAATGTCAGGATTGCTTCGACGGGACGCCCTCGCTCAGCGAAAGCATCGCCGATCGCCTTTGCCTCGGCCGCAACCCTCAAGCGTTCGCCAATCACCGCATCCACGGCTTGGCTGAGCTCGTTGGTGACGGCCGGTACCTTAAGACCCGCATCGTCGGCAAACGGCAACAGCGAATAGTCGGTAGCGCCCCTGACACCGCCGCCATCAAGCATTATCCTGAGGTCGACGAGTGCTGCCGCCGGCATCGATCGCAATACCTCGTTTGCAAGGAAGGACTTAAGCGCGTCACCGCTAAGCGTTGCGTTGAACGCAATGAGCGGCCAGCCACCCGACCTTTCGCGCACAGCGTCAGCCTCCCCGGCACCGAATATTGTGTCGAGCTCCTCCTTGGTCAGCAGCATCTCGCGCGGATCGACGACATGCGCGTTGCCGTAAGCCTGGGCACGTGACAGACCCGGCAGGACGACATCGGGCCTCTTGGCCACGAACAGCCGCGCCGCGCCTGCGACGAACAGTTCAGGAAGCGGCTCTGGCGCCGCGTAAGGCGGGATATCCCATATGCAGACTTCGCCGGGGAAACGCACCCCTGACATCGCAGCGTCGCGGTGGATCTCGGCGCCAAAATGTCGCGCCACCGCCTCCAGAAGCGCGGACTTTCCCATGCCGGCCGGCGCCTCCACCACGACGACAGGCTCTTTGCGCGCCAAAAGCGCGGAAAAAAGCGTCGGGCGGGCAGTGAACTCACGCATCGAAGGACGCCCTGGTTCTGACCATGCTTGCTATGATGAGAGGTACCAAAAGACTACCGCCGGGTGCATTCATTGATGTCGCGGAAGAACCCCGAACAGGTTATTCCGTAACCGTGTCGCTTGTGACCTCGTCGTCTGTCGGACGTTTGATCCTGAACCAGGCAAGGTAAAGTGCCGGCAGGAACAACAGCGTCAGCACGGTCCCAACGACAATGCCCCCCATCATTGCGTAGGCCATCGGTCCCCAAAACACTTCGCGCGAAATCGGGATGAGCGCAAGGCTCGCCGCAGCCGCAGTCAGCAGAATCGGCCGCATTCGGTGCTGGGTCGCTTCCCGCACTGCATCCCAGGGATGCCGTCCCTCGTGCCGCAGCTCCTCGATCTGGACTACGAGAATAACCGAATTTCGGATCAGGATCCCGATCAGCGCGAGAACGCCGAGAATTGCCACAAACCCCATCGGCGCGCCGCTCGACAGAAGCGCAATCACCACGCCGATCAAAGCCAGCGGGGCGACAGCAAACACCAGAAACAGCCGCGAGAAGCTTTGCAGCTGGATCATCAGGATCGTCGCCATCGCAAAGAGCATCATCGGAACGACTGCGACGATCGGCGCCTGGCTCTTTGCGCTTTGCTCGACAGTTCCACCGACCTCGACGCCGAACCTTGCAGGCAGCCTCGACGAAAATGCCTCGACATCAGCTGCAAGCTCATTGACGACGGTGGCAGGCTGCTTGCTGTCGATGACACCCGCCTTGATGGTGATTGTCGGTAAACGGTCTCTGCGCCAGATCTTCGGCGGTTCGGTCTCGTAGCGGAAGTGTGCAATCGCCGCCAAAGGAACCGAATTTCCATTGCTGGTGCGCAGCTGCAGGTCGCGCAGCGTCTCGATCGAACGCCGTTCTGTTTCCTGCGCGCGCGCCAGTACGTTGATCAAGTATATGTCATCGCGCACCTGTGTCACGGAGGCGCCGCCGACGATACCGTTCAAAGCCGATGCGATATCTTCGGATGTAACACCCAGTTGCCGGGCCTTGTCTTGAAGCACGTCGACCTTCACGACACGGGCCGGTTCGTTCCAGTCATAGACGATGTCGCCCAGCGACCGGTTCTTGCCGAGAACGCCTCCGAGCTCGAGAGCGAACTGCCGCACCTGTTCTATGTCGGGGCCGCTGATGCGGTATTGCACCGGCCGTCCAACTGGCGGCCCAATGTCGAGGAGTTTGACATAGGCGTCGGTGCCAACGAACGTCTTGGTGAGATAGTCCTGGAGATCGCCACGCAGCCTGTCGCGCACCTCCAGGCTTTTGGTGACGATCACGATCTGTCCGAAAGACGCTGCCGGGGGCTGCACGTCGAACGACAGGACAAAGCGCTGTGCTCCCTGCCCGACATAGGTCGACCACCGCTCGATGTCGGCATTGCCCTGGAGCTTGTCCTCCTCGAACTTCGCCATTTGCCGGTCGGTCTCGCTGATGGACGCGTTGTTCGGAAGCTGGAAATCGACGATCAGCTCCAATCGGTCGGACGAGGGAAAGAACTGCTCCTGGACAAAGCGCATGCCGTAAACGGAGGCTGCGAAGGCAAACACGGTGAGTGCAATCGTGATCCATCTGAACCGCATGCAAAGATCAAGCAATGCGGCAAACGATCTTGCGAACCACCCCGTGGTTTCGTGGTGCTGCTTCATCGCCCTGGGCAGGATCGTCACCCCCAAAAGCGGTGCAAAGACGACAGCGACGATCCATGACACGATCAGCGAGACGGCGATCACGACGAAGAGAGAGAAGGTAAATTCACCGGCAGCACTGCTGTTCAGTCCAACCGGCATGAAGCTTGCCACGGTGACGAGAGTTCCGGTCAGCATCGGGAAGGCCGTATGCGAATAGACGTAGGTCGCAGCCTTCGTCAGGGGATCGCCGGCTTCCAATCGCGCCACCATCATTTCGACCGCGATCATCGCATCATCGACCAGAAGCCCCAGTGCTATGATCAGAGCGCCAAGCGAAATACGCTGCAGGGAAATGCCATCATACTCCATGAATACGAAGGTGATGGCGAGCGTCAGAGGTATCGAAAGAGCGACCACCAGCCCCGCGCGCATGCCGAGGCTGACAAAGCTCACGATCAGTACGATCACGACCGCCTCGAACAGCGCCCTGGTGAACCCAGACACGGCCTCCTCGACGATGCGGGGCTGATCCGACACCAGATGCGGTTCGATACCGACGGGGAGCGTGGCCACGACCTTGCGCAGCTCCACCTGCAATGCCTTGCCGAAGTCCAGGAGGTTCGCACCCTGTTTCATGCCAATGGCAAGCGCGATTGCAGGTTGCCCGTTGAAGCGGAACAGCGAGGTCGGCGGGTCCGTGTAACCTCGACTGATCTTGGCAATGTCGCTCAATCGGAAGAAGCGATTATTGACCTGCAGATTGACGCCTCTCAGGCTGTCTTCCGAGGTGAACTGACCGCTCACCCGCAGACTGACCCTTTCGCCCTCTGCCTGCAGAACCCCCGAAGGGGCGATTGCGTTCTGCGACTGGAGCGTATCCAGCACATCGGCCTGACTGATCCCGAGAGCGGCAAGCTGCCGTGTCGAGAATTCGAGGAAGATGACCTCGTCCTGCGCGCCGACAAGGTCGACCTTGCCGACGTTGGGAACCGTCAGAATGTCGCGGCGCACGGTCTCGACGTAATCGCGCAGTTGGCGTTGTGAAAACCCGTCCGAGGTAAAGGCGTAGATGTTCCCGAACACGTCGCCGAAGCGGTCGTTGAAGGTTGGAGCGAGGACCCCGGATGGAAACTGGGCGCTGATGTCACCGATCATGTTTCTGACGGTCAGCCAGATTGCCGGCACGTCGCGGGCCTTGGTCGTATCCTTCAGATAGACAAAGACGAGCGTCTGGCCGGGTGTCGTGATGCTGTTGGTGTAATCGAGGGCATCCAGCTCTTCGAGCTTCCGCTCGATGCGCTCCGTCACCTGGCGCGTGGTCTCCTCCGCCGAAGCGCCGGGCCACTGGGCGGAAATCGTCATTGTCTTGATGGTGAAGTTCGGATCTTCCTCGCGCCCGAGGTTCAGGTAGGAAAATACGCCAAGCAGGGCAAAGACAATCATGAAATACCAGATCATCGAGCGATGTTCGAGCGCCCAGTCCGAAAGATTGAATGCCTTCATGAGCGCGCACCACCTTCTATCGTCACGGTCTGACCCTCTTTGAGACTGTGCACACCCGCAAGGACGACGCGCGTTCCGGGTTCTAGGCCCGACAGGACCTCGACGCGTCCGGCGCCAAGCTGACGGGTCTCGATTTCCTGAGACCGGACCGCGCCACCATTTTTGTCGAGGATCCAGATCAGGGTCTTGCCGTCCCGCTCCAAGAGCGCCGTGTTCGGCAAAAACAGCTTCTCCACCGTTCCCGCGTCCTGGACTGCCGTGATCGTGGTGCCGATACGAAACGCATCCGGCGGAGCCTGCAGCGCGATCTTGATCCGGCGCGTTCGCGTCGCTGCATCGGCGGTCGGTGCCACCTCCCGTACCTTGCCAGCGGCCCTGATCGCAGGGTCGATCTGCAGAAGAACAGAAAAGGGCGCGCCGATCGCCGGCACCAATGCGCCCTCGGGTATGTCGACGACGGCATCCCGTTCCTCCGGACGCGCTACGGTGACAACGGCCTCGCCCGCCGAAACCACTTGCCCCACCTCGAGCGAGGTGGCTGTGACCACGCCGTCAAAGGTGGCCAGTATCTCGGCGTAGGACAGATCCTGGTTTGCCTTGTCGAGAGCGGCTTGTGCCTGGACCACGGCCGACTGGGCGTTCTGCGTTGCCTGCACGCTGCTTTCCAGATTGGACTTCGTCGCCGTCCCGGATTGGAAGGTGGATCTGGCCCGTTGTTCAACCGATGTTGCGTTGGCAAGCTGCGCCTTGGCATTGGCAAGCTGGGCTTGTGCAGACCCGACGGCCAGTTGCAGCGACGTCGGATCAAGCGCCGCGAGGCGCTGCCCTCTCGTCACGATATCGCCGGTATTGACATCGCGCGCGACCATCAACCCGGCGACACGGAAGCCGAGCGGTGTTTCGGTTTTCGGTGAAACGGTCCCGGCAAAGCTCGGCGCCGGCAGAGGAACCAGTTCGATGACGCTTGAAAAAACCGGACGGATCGGAGGACCAACCTCGTCTTTCTTGTCGCTGCAGGCCGACAGACAACCGAGCGCGGCGAAAAGCGCGATCGTCAGGCAATAGGATCCGGTCATCAGCCCTGTTCTCCTTCGAGACGCACTTTCTGTCCCGGGCGAAGCATTTTCCCGCCGTCGACAACGACCGTGTCGCCGGGGGAAAGACCTCCAGATATGACAACCCTCCCGGTTTCATAGTTTGCGATCTCCACCGGTTTGAGACTGACGGTTGCATCCCCTTGGTCGACAATCCATACCGCGGGCTTGTTGGTAACCGAAGAAAGTGCCGTCCACGGCAAGACGATCATCTGCGCAGGCTCCGACTGTGCAGAGCCCGTGACGGGCACACCGAGCGTCATTTTCGGTGGGGTATCGTCCAGTGTAATTTTCACGCGCACGGTGCCGCTCGCAGTATCGACGGTCGGAGATACTTCGGTGATCTTTCCGTAGGTCTTGATCGTCGGATCGCTGACCAGCGCGATCTCGATCCGCGGCGCTGCCTGCTTGGTTTGAAGCAATCCCTCGTAAATATAGAAAACCGCATCCCTGGGACCGTCCTGGGCAAGCGTAAACGCTGTCTGAGCCGCCTGCACGACCTGCCCTTCCTCAACGTTGCGGGCTGTTATGATGCCGTCGGCGTCGACGCGAAGTTCGGTGTAGCCAAGGGCGTCCTTGGCCGTTCCCAACTGGGACTTGGCATTGTCCAGTGATCCCTGTGATGTCTGTAGCGCCGTTGCCGCCTGATCATAGGCCTCACGGGTGGCCGAGCCGCTCGCGAGCAAAGTCTTGCGTCTTTCAAATTCGGCCGAGGCCTGGGCAAGATCGGCCTGCGCAGCAACAACGGCGGCCTCGGCGGCCTCGACATCGGCTTTTTGTTGCCTCGGATCAACGCGTGCGATGACTTGACCGGCCTTGACGTGCGATCCGACATCTGCGGTCCATTCCGTCACCTTGCCACCGACCCGAAACGACAGGTTGGATTGTATGTGAGCAACGATCTCGCCCGTCAGCTTGATGCTGAAGCGATAGTCGGTGAACGCGACATGGATGGCACGCACCGGAACTTCCAGTTCGGCGACCTGATGCTCCTCCTTCTGGCAAGAGGTCAGGGCAAAGCATAGGAGGAACAGGGCGATTGTCTTGCTGCACATGCCAGGAGTTCCCCGAATCCCAAGACTGACGGAACGCCAGCGGGGCATGATCCCTGCCGGCGTGAAGAAAATTCTGCATGACGTTGAAAATACGGACAATGACCGCAAAGTTTGTGCTCATCCCTCCGGCAATGAAATTGCAAGTTCATCTCATCGTCTGCAAGCGTCGAAACAACCCTTGTCGTCCACCGGTCTCAAAGAAACTGGGGCGATGCGGGGCATGCTAGGCAAATCAAGGATGTAGAGCGATTTCGGACGGAGGCAATTTGTCCGGACGACAATATAGTCACCCCGCAAGCCTCGTTGCCGGTTGGTAAACCAACCTGACACGCAGGCGACCCGTGGCCCTGGGATTTTCTGCTGCCCGGTTCGCGGGCGCCGAAGCCAGCTAGCGCCTGACCTGAAATGTATGCTCTTCGCCTGGGAAGCGCCCTGCGCGCACCTCCTCGGCATAGCTTTCAGCCGCTTTTGAAACGAGCGGGCTGAGATCTGCAAACCGCTTGACGAACCGCGGCTTGAAGTCGTTGAAAAGTCCGAGCATGTCGTCGGACACCAGAACCTGGCCGTCGCAGGCTGGCGACGCACCGATACCGATCGTGGGGACCGCGACCGAGGCGGTGATCTCGCGCGCAAGCGGTTCGACCGTGCCTTCGACAACGATCGCAAAGGCACCGGCCTCGGCTACCGCTGCGGCATCACGACGGATCTTGTCAGCCTCCTGGCTCGAGTGACCGAGCGACCGGAACCCGCCAGCCGTGTTGACCAGTTGCGGCATCAGGCCGACATGGCCGAACACAGGAACGCCCCGGGCTGTCAGGAAAGCGATCGTCTCCGCCATTTCCTCGCCTCCCTCAAGCTTTATGCCATCGCATCCGCTCTCCTGCAGGACACGGACGGCACTTCGGAAGGCGTGCTCCTTGGATTCCTGGTAGCTCCCGAACGGCAGATCGACGATGACGCAGGCGTGCGACGCTCCTCGCATCACCGCGCGCCCGTGTGCCACCATCATGTCGAGTGTGACACCGACCGTGGTCTCCATCCCGTAGAGCACCATGCCGAGCGAATCGCCAACCAAAAGCAGATCACAGTGGGGATCGAGCAATCGCGCAATCGGTGTCGTATAGGCCGTCAGGCACACGACCCGTTCTTTGCCTTTCATCGACCGGATGGCGGTTGTCGTCAGCCGCTTCTGCTTGCCCTGAGCGCTCATTATGCCGCCCTCGGTTGCATGGAGCGTCTGAGACCGATGACGCGGTTGTCGAGAAGCCGGGTCGTCCCGATCCGGACGAAAAGGGCGACAAGAACAGGGCCAGATTGCAGGGACGTCATGACGTCAAGGGTTTCCGGATGCCTGACGGCAACCACTTCGGCTGTCGCCAGCGGCTCGGCTTCAATGAACCGGGTCAGGGCAGCCTCGAGCGCTGCGGCATCGTCGAAGCCGTCGGCGTAAAGCCGCTCTGCCTCCGCAAGCGCCTTCGGAACGATCACCGCGGCTGCCCGTTCCTTGTCGCTGAGATAGACGTTGCGCGACGAGCATGCGAGACCGTCGGCCTCGCGCACCGTCGGTACGGCCACGACCCTGACGGGCTGCGCTAGATCGTCCACCATCCGCTTGATCAAAGCGACCTGCTGGTAGTCCTTCTCGCCGAAATAGGCGGTATCCGGCTGAACGAGATTGAAGAGCTTGGTGACAACGGTCGCAACGCCGGCGAAGTGTCCCGGCCGCACCGCACCCTCAAGCTGGTTGCCGAGGATAGGTACATCAATGACCGTCTGCATCGGGTGCGGATACATGTCGGTCACTTCGGGCGCGAAGAGGACGTCCACACCTGCCTGATCAAGAAGGGCGCGATCGCGTTCGAAATCGCGAGGGTATCTTGCCAGATCCTCGTTGGCGCCGAACTGCAGCGGATTGACGAAGATCGATACGACGCTCACGTCGTTTTCTGCCGCGGCACGCGCAACCAGTTCCATGTGACCGACGTGCAGGAAGCCCATCGTCGGCACCAACCCGATGGTCTTCCCGTTGCGTCGAAACGTCGCAAGATGATCGCGCAGGTCTGCTATCGATCTGATAACACGCATGAAACCCTCCTCCAGGATCCCGTGACCGGCAGCGCCGGCCCGGGAAGGTGGCGGATAGAACTCGATTTGACGAAATGCGTCAACGCAAGCATTCCTATTATATCGATTAAGCAGGCGGCAGGACACGTACTATTTTGATCGTGCATGGCCACCGCGACCAGAGAGGTCTCGATCTGCTCGTCGTGAACGGTGAGTAACGCATTCTTTTTGTCCAAACTCTGCCGCAGTGATGGTAGAAGGAAGACGTTGATGAACGAATGCCCTTCACGGGTGTCACGACGATGTCCGACAACAGCGGAGGGACGGTGACCAATCCTTACGAGATTCTCGGTGTCCGGCGGGACGCGAGCGACGACCAGATCAAGTCTGCCTATCGGCGACGCGCCAAGACGACCCATCCCGATTCCGGTGGCGCTCCGGATGCGTTCAGCCGCGTCCGGAAAGCCTATGAGTTGCTGCTGGATCCCGTGCGCAGGAGGGTCTTCGACGATACGGGTTATGATGTCGAGCTTGCTGATCCGGTCGATCTCCAGGCCCTGATCGTGATTGAGAAACTGGTCAACGAGCTCACACTTGATGAGCGCGAGCCCGGTACCTTCGATCCGCTGGCCCGCATGCGTTCCGACCTTTCGGAGGAAATGCGCAAATCCCGCTTCAGCAAACGCGAGCTTGAGCGTCATTCCGCGCGTATCGAGCATCACCTGGAACGGCTGGAGAAGCGGCCGTCGACCGACATTCTCGGATCCATGCTGCGCGCCCGGATCAAGGCAATCGCCAGTGCGATCAGCGAGACGGAGGCAAAGATCAAGGCGAACGAGCGCGCCTGCGAGATGATCTACGACTACGCTTACGAAGTCGATATGCATGAGACTGAGGAGGGCCTCATCCCCCAAGGAGAAGCCCCGCCTGCTGTCTCATCGAAGCGCGACGACCGGCCGTTGTGGGTCGTGCCGGCCGCAGCCCAGGAAGTCTAGGATCAGCGCCGCAGATTACGCGGCGCGTTGCTCCGTGCCTTGGATGGCTGCAAGCTTCCAGTCGGTGCCGGGCTGGCGCACGAAGGTCCAGACCTCCGTCGTTTCGGTCGGCTCGCGGTTGTCGCCGCTGACCAGCCGACCGCCCGTCCGTTCGACCATCGAATCGATCGAAGAGTAGCGCATGGCAAGCGTGGCATAGTCCGCGCCGTCTTCCCGCCACGATTCGGCGATGTCTCCCTGAAGAAGCTTCACATCCGTCACCTGGTTGCGAACCCCCTTGGTGGCATTCTCGCCAAGCTCTTCGGCGAGATAGGACATCGCTTCGGGCGTCGTCAGGCGACGCAGCGTGCCGTAGTCCTCGCGCCCGTAGGCAGTCTGGACGTCGGTCAGCAGCGACTCAAAGCTGTCGAGATCTCGCTGTTTCAACCCGAGTTCGTCTTTCGGCTTCTGCGACTGTTGTGCTCCAAAGCCGGCAGCAGAACCGATCGACGGGATCCGGAACGACGACGCTCCGGCTTGACCCGACGAATTTCCGTTTGACGCCATTGAGTGAGCACCACCTGTGGCAGTTGCGCCATAGGAGGGCTGCCGCCTGTTGGCGAAGTAGCGCACTGCAAAGGAAATCGCCATTGCGATCAGTGCGAACTGCAAGAGCATGCCGAGGAAACCGAAGCCGCCGCCGAACCCGTGGCCAAGCAGCATCCCAAGCAGACCACCGGCGACGAGCCCACCGATCATCGATCGGCCGAAGCCGCCGAAGAGGCCGCCCGGACGCTGTGTGCCAACGGGCTGCTGGCCGGCATAGGGTGCATTGGTTTGCGGTTTGGGCGTCATCGAGCGCTCAATCGGAGCAGCCGGCGCCGGCGCCGTGCGGGTGACCGGCGGCGCCTGAAATGTGCGTGTTCCTCGGCTGCCGAAACCGAAGCCTCCGGCACGCCGCGCGTCGGCCTCGCCGATCGAGGCAAACACAGTGACGCCCGTCAGGGCGGCAATCGCTGCAACCTTGGCGAAACGCGAAACGGCACTGGGCATCAAGCTCTCCTATGGGTAATCAACGGATGTCAGTCCCCTATATAGGGGACTTTTTCCGCGTTTGAAGCACCTGGCTTCATTGGCAGACATCGACCCATGTTGCGTTGGTCAATTCCACCAGTCGTTCTGTCGATATGCGCACGGCCGAATTGGTCGACCCGGCGGCAGGCACGACCACGTCGAACCGCCTCAACGAGACGTCGCAATAGATGGGCAGAGGCGACGGAAGCCCGAAAGGGCAGACGCCGCCGACGGGATGGCCTGTCACCTCGACCACTTCGTCAGGTCCAAGCATGCGGCCTTTTGAACCGAACGTATCCTTGAACTTCCTGTTGTCGAGCCGCGCCAGGCCACCGGCAACGACCAGCATCGGTTCATCGCCGACCCGCAAGCAGATGGTCTTGGCAATCTGTGCGGGATCGACACCATGCGCTTCTGCAGCCAGTGCGACCGTCGAGGAGCTTTCGGCGGTTTCAATAATCTCGATGTCGGGGGCGGATGCATTTAAAAATGCGCGGACGGTTTCCAGGCTCATGGCGGAAAACTACCGCAACTGCGGAGCGAATTGAAGTGCCAATCGTCAGCCGCTTTTCTCGTTGGTCTCGATCAATCTGACATCGCTTTCCTGACAGAGCTGCCGGATCGACTGCGTGACGCACCGGTCGGTGATGAATGTGTGTACCTGCGACAGCTGCCCGATCCTGACCGGGGCGGTGCGCTCGAACTTGGTGGAATCAGCGACCAGTATGACATGCCGGGCGTTGGCGATAATGGCCTGCGCGACTTTCACTTCGCGGAAATCGTAGTCAAGCAAGGCACCGTCCTCATCGATTGCCGAGGCCCCGATCACTGCATAATCGACTTTGAACTGCCTGATGAAATCGACGGCCGCCTCCCCCACGATGCCCCCATCTGAGGAGCGCACGACCCCGCCTGCAATGACGACCTCGATCGCCGGCAGAAGTCTCAATCTGTTGGCGACGTTGATGTTGTTGGTGATCACCATCAGCTCGTGATGGTTGGCGAGAGCCTCCCCGACCGCCTCTGTCGTCGTGCCGATATTGATGAACAGCGAGGCATTGTTGGGAATGAGGCTCGCGGCAGCAACGCCGATCGCCTGTTTTTCACCGGCTGCGATCTGGCGGCGCGCCTCGTATTTTACGTTCTCCGTGCCGCTGGGGAAAGTCGCGCCACCATGCACACGGGTCAGGATCTGCGCGTCGCAAAGATCGTTCAGATCCTTGCGGATGGTCTGTGGTGTCACGGAGAAATGGGTCGCCAGCTCCTCGACGAATACGCGGCCATTCGTCTTGGCCATATCGACTATGTCAGTTTGGCGATCGCTCAGGAACATGGCGCGAGGACTTTCACTTCTGTTTCGTTTGGCCGGCAGTTAAATGCATAACAGAGCGCGAGATCACACGCAAAGTGGCTGCAATCGGTGCTTTGCGCCTGCTGACAATCGGGACAAGCGAGGACGCATCCATCGTCGGGAATGACACCTCGAATGTCGCCAATGCCCGCCAACGCAGTGTCGAGACCGGCGTCCGCGCGCCGCAATCGCACGCTCTCATAGGGGTTTAGAAAAGCTGAGCATCTATTTCAAAATGCTTAACTCCTGCGTTGTTTCGACCAGAGCGATATCACACATGGACGCGTGTCGCCGACCTTCCCGTCCCGATCTGGAGCCCCGCTTTGCAGCTGCAGACGACCGGCGATCCACGTCAGCGCCCTGCTGCATTTCGACCAGGTTTTGATTTCTATCCCGTTTTTGAGGCCCTTGAGGATTGCGTGAAGAGGCAGCCACCAACCGGGTGGCAAAGAGAACCTTTCTACATTTTTCCGGCTTCGAACCCTCGGACGCGAAAGCGTGATTGTGCGCGATACCTTCGTTCAGCACGTCAAGGCGCAAAGGCGTGGGGCTCTCATATCGGCGCGCTTTGCAAAAAGAATAAGGCATCGTGCTTCGAATTTCGCTTGCAGCGTCTCAGGTTTTCGCACATCCAGCCGCGTTTTCATCCCGATCACAACACCTCGTGGCATACGCGGCTTTTGTTGTCGTGCGCATTAAATTAATGGTCGCATCTTTAAACCTGACGGACGTAAACATTGAATAGCCCCCGCCTCTCCTCAAGGAATTGCTGAAAGGGCTGCGGCGGCCGATGGATCGGGTCGCTGCTCTTTTGGCAAGGCCTCCTCGCCGACCAGACAGCGGATCAGGTCGTCCGTGGTCACGCGTCCGACGTCGGCTCCATCGCTGGAAATGACTGTGGCCGCAGCCACATTGCCAATCGACATCTCCCGCAATGCGGCTTCAACGCACATGCCCATGGGAATACGCAACCCCTGTTTGGCCGCCCCATTCTTCTGAGCGCTCATGACCGCTTCGACCTGGATGACCCGACCGCGATTAACCTCCTTGACGAAGGCGGCAATATAGTCGTCCGCGGGCTTGAGAACGATGTCGGCAGGCGTTCCCTGCTGGATGACTTCTCCGTCCCTGAGGATGGCAATGCGGTCACCGAGCCGCAGCGCCTCATCGAGGTCGTGGGTAATGAAGACGACCGTCTTCTTCAGCTCCTTTTGCAGGTCGAGCAATACTGTCTGCATGTCGACGCGGATCAGGGGATCAAGTGCCGAATAGGCTTCGTCCATGAGCAGAATTTCAGCGTCGTTTGTCAACGCGCGGGCAAGGCCGACACGCTGCTGCATGCCGCCCGATAGCTGGTTGGGATAATGGGCGGCGAAGCCATCGAGGCCAACGCGCCTGATCCAGTGCTGCGCCCGCTCCTCACGCTCGCCCTTTGCAACGCCCTGGATTTCGAGGCCATAGACGGTGTTCTGCAGCACGTTGCGGTGAGGCAGAAGGCCGAACTTCTGGAACACCATGGCTGTCTTCTGCTGCCGGAACTGGCGCAGTTGCTCCCGGTCCATCCGGCAGACATCGACTGCTCCGTAGAGCACTTCCCCAGACGTCGGATCAATAAGTCGGTTGATGTGCCTGATAAGGGTGGACTTTCCGGAACCCGACAAGCCCATGATGACGGTGATAGCGCCGCCCGGTATCGTAATGTTGATATCCTTCAGCCCGAGGACATGGCCGTGTTCGCGGTTGAGGTCGGTCTTCGACATCCCCTTCATCACAGGCTCGACGAAATCGTGGCCCCTTGGCCCGAAGATCTTGTAGAGATGGCGGATCTCGATCGATTGGCTACCCATGGATGACCTCCCGGTGCTTCTGCAGCCGCAGTCCATAGGCCTGGCTGATGCGGTCGAAGATGATGGCGATGCCGACGATGGCGAGACCATTGAAGACGCCGAGTGTGAAATACTGATTGGCGATCGCCTTCAGTACCGGTTGACCCAGACCTTGTACGCCGATCATCGAGGCGATCACCACCATGGCAAGCGCCATCATGATGGTCTGGTTGATGCCTGCCATGATCGTCGGCAACGCCAGAGGAAGCTGAACGTTTCTCAGTTTCTGCCAGCTTGAAGAGCCGTAGGCGTCGGCAGCCTCCAGCACATCCCGGTCGACCATGCGGATTCCGAGGTTTGTGAGCCGTATCATTGGCGGCAAGGCGTAGATCACGACCGCGATGACGCCCGGGACGCGACCGATACCCAGGAGCATGACGACGGGAATGAGGTAGACGAAGCTCGGCATCGTCTGCATGACGTCGAGCACAGGGTTGACCGTACTTTGCAGCCGGTCCGAGCGAGACATGGCGATGCCGATCGGAATGCCGATCGCAATCGACAGTACCGTGCAGACGAAGATCATCGAGACGGTCTTCATCGTGTCTTCCCACATGTCGAAATAGCCGATGAGAAGCAGCGTCACCATACAGCCGACCACGATCCGCCAGCTGCGGGTTGCAAACCAGGCGATCAGGCCGATGATGGCGATGACCAGCGGCCAAGGCGCGCCTGTCAGCAGGCGCTCGGCCCAGATCAGAAAGCTTTGCAGCGGGCTGAACAACGTCTCGATACTACCGCCATAGCCGCGCGTGAATGCGCGAAAGCCTTCGTCAACGCTCTTCTTCAGGGCGCGCAGCGTATCGTCGTTCATCGAAGGAAATTTCCAGAGCCAATCCATGTCGGTCCCCCATGGCAAAATCGGCGGCGGCCGTTGTTGTTTTTGGCCGTCGCGCCGGGGTGTTGGCGGGCGGCATCACCGCCCGCATTCTAACAGGTGTCAGAGGGAGGCCTTGATCTTTTCGGCAACCTCAGGCGACACCCATTTCGTCCACAGGTCGGCGTTGTTCTTGAGGAAGTATTTCGCGCCCTCCTCGCCGCTCGCCTGGTTGTCCGACATCCACGCGATCAGCTTGTTGACGGTGTCGTTTGTCCAGGCGCGCTTGTTGAGGTAGTCCATTGCCTCAGGACCTGCACGGTCGGCAAATGTCTTGGTGACAAGCGTCTCGACATTGTCCGACGGCCAGGCGTTTTCTTTCGGATCGGCGCAGTCTGCAACTGACGTGCAGCGCTTCCACTCGTCGGCGTTGTATTCGGCGCCGTAGCCGAGCTTGACCATCTCGTATTTGCCAAGGAGAGCGGTCGGTGCCCAATAATAGCCTACCCAGGGCTGCTTGGCTTCGTAGGCTTTGGCGATCGAGCCGTCGAGACCTGCGGCCGAGCCGGTGTCGACGAGCGTGAAGCCCGCCTTCTCACCACCATAGGCCTTGAAGAGCTGCGCGGTCACCACTGTACCGCCCCAACCCTGCGGACCGTTGAAGACGGCACCCTTGCTCTTGTCTTCAGGCGCCGGGAAGAGGTCCGGGTGTTTCAAGAGGTCGGGGATTGTCTTGATGTCCGGATGCGCGTCGGCAATATACTTCGGGATCCACCAGCCTTGAATGGCCCCGTCGGACAGTATCTTTGCGGCCTTGACGAATTTGCCGTCGGTCAAGCCACGGTTGACGATTTCCGGCTGCAAGCTGACCCATGCCTCCGGAGCAATGTCCGGCTGGCCCTTCTCTGCCATGGAGGTCAAGGTTGGAACGGTGTCGCCGACGACCAGCTCGGCGTGGCAGCCGTAGCCCGCCTCGAGAATCAGTTTGTCGATATTGGCTGCGACTTCGGCGGACTGCCAGTTCATGTTGGCGATCGTGACATCGCCGCACTCAGCGGCGGAAGCAGCGCCACTGAGAGAAAGAAGCCCGACAGCAACAACGGTGGAAGCCAAAAGCACTTTCATTTTCTTGTTCCCTCTGGTCGCGGTGTACGTGAACCCGGGCGCCGGCGGCACCGCGTCAGCCGGCATGCCCATTGAGCCTTCATTGATCCGGCATGCGCCATTCCCATTGCGTCAAAAACTGGCGCATTGGGGCTTTCTTTCAATGCCCTTGTCGACATGGCGTCGCGATCGGGATGATCGTTCGCGATGCGGCTCTACAAAAGCGTGCAGATGCGAAACGCCTCATAGATTGCTGCGTGAATATTGCGGCTTGCCACGGCGTCTCCAATCCGAACGACGTCAAAACGACTGGTTGCTCCGCGCAAGGGTAGCGGCGATCGCCGCGCGATCAACGCCGCATAGTCGACGGCTCCCAGATTGCGCGAAAGCGGCTTGAGCTCGAAGTAGAGGTCGGCATTGGCCATCGTCCCGTGCTCCACGACGACCTGGGACACGCGACGCTCCCATTGTGTCTTCTGCGCATAGTCGGATCCGAGCACGGCCACGAGATGGTTGCCGTCGCGCCGAACGGCCTTCAGGCGGGTATTGATGGTGACCTTCACGTCCCTTTCGGCAAACACCCTGGCATACGGCACGTGGTTCATTCCGCCCATCTCAGGAGCAAAGAAACGCTCCGGAGAGACCAGCTCCAGCTCTGCGCCGCTATTGGCGATCACCTCCGCTGCCGACATTCCCGGATGAGCACCGTTGTCGTCGAAAAGCAGAACGTTTCTCTCAGGCTTCACGGCGCCTGCAAGAATGTCCCAGGAGGAGGTGACAAGGTCTTCTCCAGCGTCGAGCACGGGCGATTGCGCTATACCACCCGTCGCAACAACCACCAGATCCGGCTCAAAGGCCAGAACGTCGTCCGACCCTGCATAGACATTGTAGTGGATGGCCACGCCGAGGCGCTCCAGTTCGTCCAGACGCCAATCGACGATGCCGATCATTTCCCTGCGGCGCGGATTGCGAACCAAGAGGTTGACCTGCCCACCGGCCCTGCCGCTGGCCTCGAGAAGGTCGACCTTGTGCCCGCGCTCCGCCAGGACGCGGGCGGCTTCCAGGCCTGCCGGCCCTGCGCCGACGACAACCGCCCGCCTTGGCGTCGGCGCCTTCTCGACGATGTGCGAAAGCTCACCTTCACGGCCGGTCGCCGCATTGTGGATGCACAACGCCTCGCCGCCTTCATAGATGCGATCGAGACAGTAGGTGGCGCCGACGCAGGGGCGAATGCGCGCCTCCTCGCCGGCTTCGACCTTACGAACGATGTGGGGATCGGCAATGTGCGGGCGTGTCATCCCGACCATATCGAGCTTTCCTTCGGCAATCGCATGCCGCGCTGTGGCGACATCTGCAATGCGAGCCGCGTGAAACACCGGAAATCTTGTCGCTGCCCTGATCTCGCCGGCAAAATCGAGATGTGGCGCCGACGCCATGCCCTGGATCGGGATCACGTTGTTGAGGGCGGCGTCGCTATCGATATGGCCGCGGATGACGTTCAGAAAATCGACGGTTCCTGAAGCAACCAGCCGGCGCGCGATCTCGACGCCATCCTCGCGCGATAGGCCTTGTTCCCAATCTTCATCCGCAACCATGCGAATACCGACGATGAAATCCGGTCCGACGGCCTTGCGAACCGCCTGCGTGACCATCATGGAAAATCGCATGCGGTTTTCCAACCCACCGCCGAATTCGTCGTCGCGGGTGTTTGTCGCCGGAGACCAGAACCCGTCCATGAGGTGTCCGTAGGCTTCGAACTCGATACCATCGAGACCGGCCGCCTGCATGCGCTGGGCAGCCGAAACATAGTCCTCGACGATTCTCGCGATGTCCCACTCCTCGGCCTCCTTGGGAAAGGCTCGATGTGCGGTCTCGCGAATTGGACTGGGTGCCAGTACCGGCAGCCAGTCGCCCTTGTTCCACCCGGTTCGTCGCCCAAGGTGGGTGAGCTGGATCATCACGGCGGTGCCGTATTCATGGCAGTCGTCCGTGAGTTTGCGCATCCACGGTACGATCTCGTCGCGATAGGCGTGCAGATTGCCGAAGGCGGGAGGCGAGTCCGCAGACACGACTGCCGAGCCTGCGGTCATCGTCAGGGCGATGCCGCCCTTGGCCTTTTCGAGGTGATAGAGCCGATACCGATCCGTGGGCATTCCATTTTCGGAATAGGCCGGCTCGTGGGCCGTCGACATGACGCGGTTCTTGAGCGTCAGATGCTTCAGTTGAAAGGGTTGAAGGAGAGGATCCTGAGAAGCCATTTGAGCGACACCCACTGATAGGAAGTAAACCGGATCATCCCCCAAAACAGACATGCCTTCGAGAGACAAAAGCGTCACAAGTCGACATCATTGCGTCGTCGCGACGCCTTTCTGGCTTTGAATACGCAACAGAGCAGAAACGAAGGGCATTGGCCTGTCACTCGATAACGACCGATGGCCCGTTCACACGATGTTTCCCCGCTTGTCGTTCAAGCTCGTCGCGACGGGAACCAAACTCGCGCACCTGCGTTTAGTCGCCCGGTGAGGTGTTTGATGACTGACGAAAAACTCTGGAACAGACCGGTAATCATTGCCATCGGCTCGGCAAGGTACATGGTCAAGAACACGCAGGAAGCAGCCTGGCTTCTTGCGGACAAGTGGCCGGTTCTCGCCGGGAGACCGTTTGCCCGCGCGCTCAGGGCCTGTGCCGCCGTGCTCGAAGGGAAGCTCTCCGCGGCCGATGCACGCTTGGCGTTGATCGACGCAGCGCGTCACGCCAATCTTCAAATTGACGGCTAGGAAGAGGCGCGCCTGATCCGCCTCACGGACAGCAAAATCCGACAATAATTTTAGGAAATACTAAATAATCAAAACTATTATGGATATTTACGCACATAAAACATGAAGATTGTCGGGGCCGGTCCGTCGCAGCCGGAGAAACCAAACTGACTGCCGACAAATATAACAATTTATCAAATAGATACAGAATATGTTTCATGTCGACTATGAGGTTATTTTCGCGCGCGCGTCACGATGAAATGTGGTCGCCAGAAAGCGCTGCAACGACGCGGTTAAGCGGTGGTCCCCGAGGGGGAGACAGCCTGGTCTACTAGAAATGGTCATCTTCAGATTGGGTCGCCATCTGCAAGCAAAACGCCGGAGGTGCGCGATGACGTACTCGACCCCAGGATCGAATTCAAGGGCTCGAACAAATCCTGCATCGACATTGTCGAGGAGAGCAGAAGACTGCGACGCGGTACCGTCAGCACCGTCAGCGTCTGTCCGGACACAATGTCGGCTGAGACGACTGGATACCCCGCATCGTCAAACGTCATGATCAAATCAGGGAACGAGGCCATGCGCAGGCCATCTCGGTCAAATGTCATGAACTCGTTGATGAAGCGCAGTGTTGCCCCTGCCGACAGAGTGACATGACCAACGTCGAGACCATCGCGACGCTCGCATCGGTAATCAATGACGTCGCCCTGGTGCGCAATCGTTCCGCTCAGAAGACCAGCGACGGCCGGGACGCCGCCATCGAGCAGCGCATGCCCCACCGCGATGGCCTGGCTGATGGCGCCGGGCGCACCGTTTTTCACCGCATAAGACAGGGAAACCGGGTTGCGGGCGACGGCAACGAGACCACCTGCCTCGATGGAGGCGTGGCGCACGAGATTGGCGGTGCGGTCCAGTTTCCCGCAGACAAATCCCTGCACAAGATGCCAGGCATCGCCTCCTGCGAAAGCCTGAAGCGAGCGGAACTCACTTTGCCGGTGCAGGCCCATTGCCCCCATTAGCCCGGTCGGATGGGCGCGGCCGTTGCAGGCGAAGTCGAGCACCGGCAGGCCAGTCACGGCAGACTGCAGCCAGCCGTTGACCGTTGTTTGAGCACCGTTCTCATTCGTGTTCAGGGCGGTGATGCGTGGTTCTTCCACCCGAATGCGACCCAGTGCGTTGAGAGCGTGCCCGGCACGAACGTGGGCGTCCGGCGAGGAAGGAGCGCCGACGAGTGCGACAGTCACACTGAGTGTCTCGGATGGAAGCTCGTCGATACTCCACAAGTGCGGCGTTCCGGCATCCATAGCCAGGTTCGCCTCGCGCATTCCTTCTGCAATCGATCCGCCGCCGCCACCGCCGAGAATTGCGCCCCCGAGGACGGCAGGTTCGATGTCTTCTTTTGTCAGAGCCCGTTTCATCTCAGTGCGAAACCTCCGTCGGGATACAGAGTGGAACCGGTCATGAAGCCGTTCTGCATGAGGAAGATCACAGTGCCCGCGACTTCGTCGGTCGTCCCGACACGCTTGAGCAGGGCGACGTCACTGTAGGAGGAGAAGGATGCGTCGCGTACGTCAGTTGGCTGGCGGCGCCAGAGGTCGCTGTCGATGGTGCCGGGCGATGTCACGTTCACCCGGATCGGCGCCAGCTCGACAGCGAGCGACCGGCCAAGACCCTCGATGGCAGCGTTGCAGGCACCGTAGGCCGCCCCGTTCGCCGCCGGGCGGACGCTGTAGGCGCCGGCCATCAAAGTAATCGATCCGTCCTTTGCAAGGTAAGGCAGGGCATGCTTGACAGCGTAATACTGTCCCCAGAATTTCGACTTGAAGGAGCTTTCGGCGACGTCATCGCTGGCCTCGTCGATCCGGCCGCGCGCGTAGGAGGCTCCTGGCGTAAAGAGATGATCGATTACCCCTGCGGTCTCGAAGAAGGCTCTGATCGAAACCTGGTCGAGATTGTCAATGGGTGCTCCGCGTGCGCAGGGGCCGAGCCGCTCGACGACTTTGGCTAGCCGCTCAGCATCGCGACCTCCAACGATGACGGATGCGCCAAGAGAAATCGCAATCTCCGCGACCCGCAGGCCAATCCCGGAGGTTCCGCCGATGACGGCGACGGTCTTATCTTCAAGCATGTTTCAGTCCTTGGTTGAGATGCACCCGGCGACAGTGGCGGATGCGGTTACGGTGATCAGGCACTTTTGGATGCGGGTTCGCTTGTACGTCGCGGCAGAAGCACGCAAATAAGCCAGTAGGAGAGGCCGGCGGCGACGAGAGCGTTGATTGATGGAATGCCGGCGGTGACATAGAAGCCGACGGCAAAGCCGATGGCCCAGCTAGCCAGACCGGGTATATTCCAGTCTTCGACCGCATCGGGCAGCCTGCCCTGTTTTGCGGACGCGTCGAGCAGAGGGCGCTGTCTGCGCAAAATGAAATAGTCGACTGTCATGATGCCGCCGACCGGTGGAATGGCAACGCCGAGCACGATGAGAAAGCCGGTGAACTGTTCCAGGCCACCCCAGAGCGACAGCAGCGTTCCGCACGATCCGATGATGAAGGTGGCCGTGGTCCGGTTGAGCGAAACTCCAAAGACACTCTGGAAGAAGTTCACGACCCCGAGCGATGCGGAATAGAGGTTCCAGTCGTTGATCTTCATCGTGGACGCAACCAGGATGACGATACCTGCAAAACTCGTCGTGGTGACGATGATGGTAACAACGTCGGCGCTGCCTACGGCGTGAGCGAGCAGCACGCCTATGAGGCCGACGAGGTATTCCCCAAAGGTAATGCTGACGACGGTCTGTTTTACCACGTCCCACGCAGATCGGTTGAAGCGGCTCATATCGGGTGTGACAACTGCACCGATGATGAACGAGCCGGCAACCATCGTTGCACCAGCAGTCAGGCTGAGGGCCGGGCCGGGAGCCGGAGAATTCAGCAGGCTTTCCAACGAATGCGTGCGCAGCGCCGAGAATATCGACCAGCCCGCCAGGCAGAGAAAGGCCGGAACGGTAACGTATGCCAGCCATGCCATTGCGGAAAAGCCGAAGATCACAACCAGCGTCACCGCAAGACCGCACGCCAGCGCCCAGCCCCAAAGCGGCAATCCGCCTGCCAGGGACAGCATGCCCGACGCGAATATCGCGTTTTGTACGGCAAACCAGCCGACGAGACTGATGGCGACGACCAGTGACAACAGGCTTGAGCCGTGTCTTCCAAACCCTGTCCATCGCGCAAGCATCGCCGTCCCGAGCCCTTCCCGCTGGCCGGCGATGCCGACAAAGATCGAAACGACCTCCAGGATGACCGCGCCGAATGTCAGTGCCAGAAAGGCATCCTTGAAGGTCATGCCGAAGCCGAGCAGTGCACCGACCATGAATTGGGAAAGGCACGACAGCTGTCCGAAACGCTGCAAGGCGACGGATATCCATGAGTAGCGTGCTTCAGGTGGCACTCTGGTGAGTGCGTAGTCGTCGTGATGCCCTTCTTTTGCTGACAGGCTTTCCATCGATCTGTTCCCTTTTTTGGTCGCGCCATCAACTCCGGCGCGTCGGCGGAACCATAATCGAGGTTTTAATTCCGTGCTGATCCGGGTATTCCGTAATTATCGGAATTCAATTCCATAATGAGGGCGCATGTTTTCGGGCGAACATCTGACGGCGATCCGCGCTTTCATGCAGGCGGCCAAGAGCGAAAACTTCTCGGACGCAGCCCTCAAGCTCGGCCTGACGAGTTCTGCTGTCGGAAAGGCCGTGGCTCGACTTGAGGCGCGCCTCGGCGCGCGACTGTTTCACCGGACCACGCGACGAATGACGCTGACAGAGGATGGGATGCTGTTCTTGCAAGCATGCCAGCGGGCCTTCAACGAGCTTGAAGCCGCCGAATCCACGCTGACATCCAGAAAGCGAGAACCTGCAGGCAAGATCAGAATCAACCTGCCGGAACTGTTGGGCCGCAAGGTGATCATGCCGATGCTCTTCGAATTGTCGCAGACCTATTCGATGTTGACCTTCGATATCAGCTTTTCCAATCGGATAACGGATCTGGTCGAAAATGGCATCGATCTGGCGGTTCGAATCGGCCAGGTCGGAGGCGGCGCCGATCTGGTCGCGCGGCGTCTTGGCACCCAGAACATCGTTATCTGCGCAGCCCCCGACTATCTCGCGCGCCGTGGCACACCACAACAGATCTCCGATCTTGGCGGCCACGACTGCATTACCTATTCACGGGCCGACGGGCCAGCTCCCTGGTTGATGGCCGACGAAACCGGGTTGGTCAGGCAGACCGACGTTTCCGGCAGCTTCAGTATCGGAAACTATGAAGCCATCCTCGACTGTGTGTTGCGTGGCTCCGGCATAGCGCAGCTGCCGGAGTGGTTGATTGCCGACGCCCTTAACGAGGGATCGGCAATGCCGGTCATGGCGGCATTCAATCCGCCGGGACTGCCAATTCAGGCCGTATGGCCACACCGACGTGACATGAACCCAAGGACCCGTGTGCTGATCGACCTACTTGTCTCACACTTCCGACGTTTTAGCGTGGAACTGCCAATTGTGGCGGCCCCGGTCCGTCAGTGAGCTTCGGCTCCATGTCCCCCGAGGCGTTCTTACCCTCCCCTCCGGGACCTCAGTCTTCCGGCAGACCAGGGGCGCTGGCGATGCCGGCGCAGTATCGGCTCACCCAAAGGTACCAACGCCTTTGTCCTTTCCGCCCGCACAAGATGTCAGCACGCTGCGTGCAAGCGGCGTGCAGAGCCCTTCGAGCCGGCTGACCAGTTTGACCGCGGTGCCGATCATCATGTCCCATTGCGATTGAACGTGCCGACGAGGCAGTGGGTGGACTCCTCGCATCAGGCAGACTGCTCGCATCAGGCAGTGGCAACGTCCGGGCGAAGTCGAACACTTTGAGCTTCAAGCATCGCAGCAGCCTTTGTGTATCCACCACCCATTCCGTCCAGGAAATGAAGGTGAGCATTCGGGTTGCCAGAGGGGACCAGACAAGTCATGAGGGCATGGGATTGGCGATGCAGTCCAAAGTTGATCTCGCCACGTTGCGTGGCTGAAACCAGAAGTGCTTCGACAGCGTCAATCTGTTCGGCTGTGCAGTCCAACGTCAAACGCAAAACGTCGTCGTACCTGCGATAGTCCGAGTTGGAAACCACGTCCGCCCAACCCTTGCCGCCGAGATAGGCTTCGACATCCTTCGTAACAGCGATATCGTCCGGTACGGGGTGCGAACCTCGCACTCCAGTGTCGAAAATCGCAAGCAGGCGCCTCGCCAGCATCGTGAAGATCTCGGGCTCGACATGGTCCTTGGGCTCCACAAGGAGGGAAAGGATTTCGCCACGCTGACTGGGGATAGGTGCCCACTCGCAGGTCAGGCCTGTCAGGTCGGGCGTCGCATCCCCCGATCCGGGCGGTATCACATACCTCCCCGCTTTGATCTGTCGGTCGGCCCAATTCAGGCCGCCCCCGGCGAACATCGCATAGGTGGCGGTCTCCGACGCTGCATATCTGGCAACTCTCACGTCGCTGCCGCCTGATCGTATATCTTTTACCGAGACCAGGCCGATCCGCAGATCGAGTTGAAGCTCGTTTCGGGAGTAGCAAGCGATTTGCTGGAGAACTGAGATCGCAATCTCCCTGCGGTCAGGGTGCAAGGCGAAGGCGGCACCATCACCGCGAAACACGAACGGGAAATCGAAGCTGTTCCAAGCATTTCCCAGCGCCGCGATCGCCGACGCACCAGCGTAGTTGACGTCCTTGTAGCGGCCCGAAGCGATTGCCGAGGTGGACCCGACGACATCCGTAATTCCGACGAGCCAATCGTCGGGCAACGGTTCGTAGGTCGTGATGTCCAGCACGTCGGCGAAGTCATGATATGGGTCGGATCGAGCGGGCCTGATCATTTGCTGCCTCCAAACCTTGATGCCACAGTCGGTGGCTGCTTTGCGTTCACATGTTCAAACACCTGGTCGGGTCTGCCTGTTTCACGAGGCAGACCCGATTGATCCGTTCAGATGAGGTTGGTCGCAACGTTGATGTGGCCGTGGGTCGCCTTGGAGTAAGGGCAAATGCTGTGTGCGGCATCAAGCAGTTCACGCGCAACCACAGGGTCGACACCGGGCACGCTGACGTTGAGACGAGCGCTCAGGAAGTAGGACCCTTCATCTGCGTTCAGATCGATCTCCGCATCGACCGAGGTTCCGGCAGGAAGCTTGATGTGTCTCTGGGAAGCGGCGACCTCTATCGCACCCATGTAGCAGGCCGACCAGGCCGCACCGAAGAGGTTTTCGGCGGCCGGATGCGGCTGCTTCATCTTGATGTCCAGGAGACCGTCGCTGCTGCGTGCCCCGCCGTCGCGACCGTTGGTGTTGTGTGTCTTGCCAGTAAAGAGAACCTTGGAGGTCATAGCGAATTTCCTTTCGGCAGCTGTTGATGATTGAGCGTCTGCACGTTTGTGCTGCCCAAAGAGCTACTTCGCCGAGACGGGAATAGCACGTTATGCGTTGTTAGACGTCATTAGCTGCCATTTGCGCCGTTCCTGCCCCGCCGCGGCTCCTGGACGCAGCGTCACGCAGATTCCGAACACTGTCAGATCCTCGTTTCCTGCAAGGAGCGGCCGCCTATGAACATCTAACAACGCCTAACGTGTGGTTTCGACCTCCGGGGCGTACCTCTTTGGGCAGCACAGACGTGCAGACGTTTCAAACGCTACTCACGGGGAAAATGAACATGACCGCGACTGAAACTGACATTATCGACCAGGACCGCCGTCGCCTATTGGGTGCCGCCGCGTCCGGGATTGCTGCTCTAGGCGTTGTAAGTCTTCTTCCGACGCCTTCGAATGCGGCGGCGACCGATGCCGATGCAATTCGTCCGTTCCAGGTGAATGTGCCGGAGGCAGACCTCATCGACCTTCGCAACAGACTGGCCCGTACGCGGCTGCCCGAGAAGGAAACAGTTTCCGACTTTTCGCAAGGTGTGCCACTCAAGACGATCAAGCAGGTCCTGAACCGTTGGCAGAACGGGTACGACTGGCGCAAGGCCGAGGCCCGGATCAATGCCGTTCCGAATTTCATCACCGAAATAGATGGTCTGGACATCCATTTCATCCATGTGCGCTCCAAGCATGAAAACGCGCTTCCGCTTATCGTGACGCACGGGTGGCCGGGCTCGATCATCGAGCAACTGAAGATTATCGGACCGCTGACAGACCCGACGGCACATGGCGGAAGCGCATCGGACGCGTTCCACCTCGTGATACCCTCGATGCCGGGCTATGGTTTTTCCGGAAAGCCGGAGACAACCGGCTGGGGGCCGGAACGGATAGCAACGGCCTGGATCACCCTGATGCGGCGCCTTGGCTACAAGCAGTTTGTCGCACAGGGGGGCGACTGGGGAGCGCTCGTCACCGACCTCATAGGTGTACAAGCGCCGCCGGAACTGCTGGGTATCCACACCAACATGCCCGGCGCAGTCCCGGCCGAGCTCAACCAGGCATCCTTTGCCGGTGCCCCGGCTCCTGCAGGGCTCTCGGATGAGGAGAAGAGCTCCTACGACCAGCTGGTATTCTTCTACAAGCACGTCTACTACGCCTTCCTGATGGGGACCCGCCCGCAGACGTTGGCCGGGTTGGCGGACTCCCCCATCGCGCTTGCGACATACATGCTCGATCACGACGGACGCAGCCTGGAAATGATCGCCCGCTCGTTCGACGGTCAGGGGGAAGGCCTCAGCCCCGACGATGTGCTCGACAACGTGACGCTGTTCTGGCTGACGAACACGGGCGTCTCGTCCGCGCGCCTGTACTGGGAAAACAAGCTCGCATTCTTTGCCCCCAAGGGGGTCAATGTGCCGGTTGCCGTCAGCGCCTTCCCCGACGAGCTCTACCAGACACCTCGAAGCTGGGCCGAAAAGGCGTATCCAAATCTCGTCTACTACAACAAGCTTCCAAAGGGCGGTCACTTCGCAGCCTGGGAGCAGCCGAAGCTCTTCACCGACGAAGTCCGCGCCGGCTTCCGCAGCCTGCGGAAGTCCGGCTGAAATTCTCGGCGCGCGCACCCCGCGCGCCGAATTTCCTGAAGCTCAGTTCACAGCCAAAAAGAACAAACCCATGCACAAGACTATGCTCTACACGGCAACGACCGAAACCAGTGGCGGACGCGAAAATGGCGTCGCCCGCAGTTCCGATGGTGTCCTTGACATCAGGCTATCTGACCCCGGTTCGGCCCCGATAGGGACAAATCCGGAGCAGCTCATTGCCGTCGGGTGGTCGGCAAGTTTCGCGAGCGCCCTCGCGCAGGTGGCCAAGGACGATGGGATCAAACTATCGGCCGACGTCAGGATCCATGCCGAAGTGGATCTGTCATCCGATAACGACGGGTGTGTTATCGGCGTTCGACTTGCCATTCACATCCCCGATCTTGAGCGAGATGTCGCCACGACAATGATCGAACGGGCAAAACGGATCTGCCCCTTCTCGAGAGCCATGCGGGGCAACGTCGAAATGGCTTTCAATCCTGTGTGAACTGTTCACCTTCTTGCCGCGGGATCGCGCGGGTCATCCTCGATAGCGCCAACGAAGTCGTTGGCGTATAAAGGCCGGGGTGGAGCGGCTGAAGGCAAGGGCCATGACTGGACAAGAGCCATGACTGGACTCGGGGACGTTGCGGCGGATGGACTATCCTTTGGTCCATTCCGCTTGACTGTCAGCCAGCGGCTCCTTGCCAAGGAAGGTGTTCCGATCGATCTGGGTGCTCGTGCCCTGGACTTGCTGATCGCTCTCGCCCTCGCTCCCAACAAGGTCGTCAGCAAGCAGGATTTGATTTCCCGGGTTTGGCCCCATGTCACCGTCGAGGAGGGTAGCCTGCGCTTTCACATGACGGGGCTAAGAAAGGCACTGGGCGATGGGCAGGATGGTGCGCGCTATATCACGACGATCCCAGGGCGAGGCTACTGTTTTGTAGCACCGATCTCGCGGTCGGGACCCTTGCGGGAGGTCACTGGCGACGCCGAATTTCGACATGCCAACCTTCCGAGCCGTCTCGACCGGATGGTTGGCAGAGAAGTGGATATTCTGCACCTGTCTGACAGATTGATGATGTCGCGCATGGTCTCCATCGTTGGGGTGGGCGGCGTCGGGAAGACCACGGTCGCCACCGCGGTGGCGCATCGCCTGGCCCCGAGCTTCAATGGCGCCGTACTGTTTGCCGATTACGGAATGTTGAGCGATCCTGGTCTGGTTGCGGCGGGGATCGCGTCCATGCTCGGCCTGTCCGTCGGATCCGACGATGTCCGTCCGAGCCTGCTTGCATATTTGCGCGACAGGCGAATTCTGCTGATCCTCGATACTTGCGAACATTTGATAGATGCAATCGCGGATCTTGCGGCAAACATCGTCGAGGCCGCACCGCAAGTATACATCCTTGCTACAAGTCGCGAGGCTCTGAGAATCGAGGCTGAAAATGTTTACAGGCTCGAAACGCTCGCGTGTCCGCCCGATGACCCTGAAATGACCACCGAGGACCTTTTATCGTTTCCGGCGGCGCAGTTGTTCATGGAACGCGCTGCGGCCAGCGGAGCCACTCTCGATCTCAGCGAGCGCGATGTCCGCATCGTTGCGAGCATCTGCCGCAAACTTGACGGCATGGCGCTTGCGTTGGAACTGGCCGCCAGACGGGTTGAAACCTATGGTCTGCTGCAGACCGCGACGCTTCTCGACCAGCACCTGACATTGGGGTGGGCGGGGTCGCGCACAGCGCCGCCACGCCAGAAAACGCTCCAGGCTACGCTCGATTGGAGCTTTGGACTTCTCACCGAAGAGGAGCGCACCGTGCTTCGTCGGCTGGCGATTTTCGTCGGCGATTTCACGCTTGATGCCGCACTGGAGGTGATTTCCACCCCGGCTCTGGATAGACACGCCGTCTTTGGCGCGATTGATAGTCTGGTGGCGAAATCCTTGCTGGCGACCCACCCCATCGGCGCGATGATGCGCTACCGGTTGCTGGACACGACGCGGGCTTATGCGCTGCAATGTCAGACAGAGAATGATCGTGCAGGATTGGCTGCACGCCATGCGACATACTACCGGCGTTGGCTGGAGCAGTTCGGACCCGATTGGCCAACTTTGTCCACCGGACCGGAACGGTTGCCGTATTTTGTGAGCATCAACAACGTTCGAGCGGCATTGGAATGGTGTTTTGGGGACGACGGTGATGTGGCTGTTGGCATCAGGCTTGCGGCCGCCGCAGTGCCGGTTTTCCAGGTCATGTCACTCTTCCCCGAATGCCAGCGATGGTCGCAGCGTGCGCTTCTCGCGCTAGACAGTGCTTTTCGCGGCAGCGTCGAGGAAATGCATCTTCAAGCCGGCCTCGGTATCTCCCGCATGTATCTGCATGGCGGTCGTGAGACGTCGCAGGTGGCCCTCAGCCGAAGTCTCCAGATCGCCGAAGAACGTGGCAATGCGCTCGATCAGTTGCGGATATTGGGCCCGTTGAACATGTTCAACCTGCGTATCGGCGACTTCAATGCTGCCCTTCACTACGCAAGGCGTTGTTCCGAAATCGCCGCGACCATGAAGGATTCTGCCACCGTCGAGTTGGGCCATTTCTTTCTTGGAAATTCGCTGCATTTTACAGGTGACCTCGATAACGCGCGGATCGAACTGGAGGCGGCGGCCAGGAGCGATCCGCAGCCACAGCGAACTCCGGCGAGCTATGTCGGCTTTGAAGGGAGGCATTTGGCAGGCGGCATACTTGCAAGGAACCTGTGGCTGCAAGGATATCCGGCGCAAGCCGATTCCCGTGCACGCCGGGCGATCAGCGAGGCCGCAGAGCTGGATCACTCCCTGACGCTGTGCATCGCATTGCTCGGGGGGATTGCCGTCTTCCTGTGGCGCGATGACCTGCCGAGCGCCGAGGAGCACATCGAATGGCTGATTTCGCGTGCAGGACTTCACTTCCTGTCGCCATACGTCTCTGTCGCCAGAGGTTTCGAAGGAGAAGTGGCAATTCGACGGGGCGATGTGAAGCTTGGTATCGAGACCTTGCGACGATGCGTGGAAAAACTCCATGCATCCACCTACGAGGTGTTCACGACCATGCTGGAAATCTCGCTTGTCAAGGGATTGGCGGCCATCGGCCAGTTCGAAGAAAGCATGTCGAGGGTCGACAGGGCGATTGAACTTGTCGAGAAAAACGGGGACTTCTGCTATATGCCCGAACTGCTGCGGATCAGAGCGAACCTTCTCCTGTCTATGCCGAGTTCTCTGGCCGATGACGCGGAGGAATGCTTGATGCGATCGCTTGGGCATAGCCGCAATATCGGCGCGCGTGCATGGGAGTTACGAACCGCGACCGATCTCGCGAAACTGTGGACCGACGCCGGACGGTCTCGCGATGCGCGGGAACTGTTGCAGCCCGTGTTCGAGCAATTTGACGAGGGCCTGGATACAGCCGATGTGAAGGCAGCCGAGCGCCTGCTGGCAACGCTCTACTGAAATTGACCATGTCAGCATGTGACCTCGTCCCCGGCGAGGAGTCGTGGAAGCCTGCGCTCTTTCCCGGTCGTCGTTTCAACGTCTGGGTGGGACTTCTGCGCGGCCGCGCAAAATCGATCGCCGAGGTCAAACCCGATGTCTGCCTCCATGCAAGGTCTAATCCCGAGGCGCGCCTGCCCTACCCTCCTGTTTCAGTTGTCCGGCAGAGCGAAGGTCGCACAGGGATTGGCGATCCCGCGCAGCATGTGCTCACCCAAAGGGATCAACGCAATCGTCGTTTCCGCCGCGACCGCACCCGATATCAGTACGCTGCGTCCAAGCGGCTTGCAGAGGCCTTCGAGCCGGCTGACCAGATTGACCGCGGGGCCGATCGCGGTAAAGTCCAGGCGGTCGGCTGCACCGATATTTCCCCAGAGTATCTCGCCGAAGTGAACCGCCATGCCAAAGGGTAGCGGCGGCAATCCCTGTGTCTGTCGCACGGCATCGAGATGAACCATGCCGGCGCGGGCGGCGCCGACCGCTTTTAGCGCCGCCTCGCAGGCTTCGCCTGGCGTGCCAGTGACCGGGAAAATCGCCAGCAAACCATCACCGATGAACTTCAGCACCTCGCCTCCGAAGGCATGCACCGCACCGGCGACACGCTCAAACCAGGCGTCGAGCGCAGCGATCATCGCCATCGGTTCTACCACTTCGGACTGAGCGGTGAAGTCACGCAGGTCCGCGCACAGGAGTGCGGCGCGGATGGTTTCGCCAGTGCCGCGGCGCAGCGCGCCGGCCTGTACCTGGGCCGCGCTACGCCGACCGAGATAGGCTTCCAGAAGCGCAGTCAGCGTCACCCGCGAGGTAAGGGCAGCCAATGGCGCGGCGGCGAAACGCGCGGCCTGCCGCAGGCGGCCGGTTTCAGCCGGCTCGAACGGTCGGTCTCCGGCCCAGCCCAGCACCGGACCGCCCGGCGCCGATCCGACGGCGACCTCGTCGACCGGACCAAGTGCGGCCAACCAGTCGTATCCGGCCTGGTTGGCATCCGCACCAGCAATGCCACCACCGGCAAGGCTGGAAAAGCCGAGCGCCTCAATCACCGTCCCTGTCTCCGCCTGCCACAGCCAGGTGCGGTGGGCGACAATCGGGTGCGGCGCTGCAAGCATCAGTGCTCCGCCAGCAAGCGGCAGGCCCTCGTCCAGCAGCCGGCCGCCGAGCTCGGCCAGAAATGTTTCGGGGATTGACGAGGTGTAGGCCTCGTCAATCAACCAGGCGAGGGAGACGGGCAGATCCATCGCTGGATCATGGCACGGCGGCCACAAGCTGTCATCCGTAACACAGGTGTGGCAATCCCGTTCTTCAACATCGGCTCCCATGACACCTTGGTTTCACCTGTTTCAGCCCTCCTTCTCATTTCGCCGATTGACAGCGTAGAGCATCCGGTCGAAGCCGATAACCATGTTCTTGAAAACGGCACTGTCCGAGATCTGTGCGACCACCAGCCTGACGATCCCAGGACAAAACATGGTGACGCCGTAGTGAGAGCCGGAAAGCCAAGGATTATGAGATTATCCATGGCTGGGAGCCGCAGGAGGTCACCTTTGAGCTGCGCCCGCGCTAGGAAGGTTCGCCAGCGTTCTCGTAGTCGAAATCGTCGCCGAGCTCGACGCCTGGTGGTCGCTCACGACCATGGCGGATCGCGAAGATCACAACCTCGTCGTCCCGAATTTCATAGTCGACCAGATAGACGCCCATGACGAAAATCTAAGGACGCCCGGAACGGGAAGTTCCTCGGTGGTCCTTCCCATCTCGGGGAAGCGGCTGAGATTCTAACGGCGCCGCTTCAGATCGTCGGCGAACTGCTGGGCTCTGGGGCTCTTTGATCGGAGGTAGTAAGCCTCTGCCCTGACGGTCTCCCTACCCGCCGGTGACAGTGTAATCTTCAAGCGGCAGCTCCCTTGACGATCGCGTTGATCTCGTCAATCACGTCATCAAGATCGTGGCCGTGCCCTGCATCGATCTCTTGTCGCGCACGCGCGATATCGATTATTTCGCGCCCCTCGGCCGCGAGATAAGACTTCAGTGCTCGCACGAATACCCAGCTTCGAGAATGGCTTGAGATCTCGGCGATTTCTTCGATCTCCGACAGGACGTCCAAGGGCAATCTCATGGTGATCGGAGCCGATAGCTTTTGTTCTGACATCGTTTTCACCTCCGTTTGTAATACAAAGATAGGTCAATGGAGCATCACGGTCAAAGCGATCTCCAAGGAGTGGCCGAGCTGAGGCCCACTCGACGCGAGCGCAGTCCTTGAGCTCTTGATGATTGGCCGCTCTGCCCAAGCTGTAAAATGATCCAAGCGCGGGCCCCCAATCCACATCCATGGTATAGATTGGGTAGATTCTTCCGTCCGATTGCGTATTCTCCAATACGAGAGTGCCGAAGGGGGTTCCCCTCTTCGGCAACTCGCTTACCCCGCGTGTTCCGGCCGGCGACGATATCGCGGAACTCCATCTTACGCTTGAACGGCTCCGACACATCGATCGGAGCGGCCGGCATCGGTCTCCGAGGTCCGACACGCTCGATAGCCCTTAAAACTATTCGCCGGAGTACGCGAACGGACCTCGGTCACGTCCGGCCATGCCAAGGGTCGGGACCGGGCTCCCGTCCGGCTGCGGCCTCGTGCAAGCGGCCGAGGTAGTGAGCCCAGCCTTCCGCATGGCTGTCACATTGGGCAGCATCGGGCAGGCCAGTGTGCGTCAGGCGCAGCAGCGTCCCGTCGGGTTGCTCGATAAGATCGATCTCGACCAGGCTCGACCCGGGTGGCACCGCCTCGCTGCCGTCCCAGCCAAAACTGTAGGCCAGGCGGTGTACCGGCACAACCTCGCGAAAAGAACCACGAGCAAAGCGTGCGCCGGTGACGTTCACAAGATAGATCCCCCCGGGCTGCGGCTCGACCTGGGCTTCGGTTCCCATCCAGCGAAGAATCTTCTCCGGATCGGTCAGGAGGGCAAACACTGCCGCGGGTGGCGCAGGAACGTGTGTCTCGCGGCGAACGACGTTGGGGTGGTCTGGCATCAGTCTCTCCTGTGGTTGCCCTGGCGCGCGCCATCCGAGGGAGGACGGTGGGGCACAGCATGCTCAATCCTTGCCCCCCGCAATGGCATCTAGGGGAACGTGCATTCTCAACAAGGGCGACCCGGCGCAAGGCACGACCGCCGTCCAGCCTCTCGGCACGCACCTGCATTGGCGCGTTTCGTCGTTTCGGTGACCAGTGGTTCCGGACGCCGGCCGCCGCCGGTTTCCTCGTGAGATGTCCCTCGTTGACGAGCAGGGTCATCGCCTTTCGACACCGGCGGTCAAGACGGCCCCGGACTTCTCGCGTGGCTGGAGATCAGCTTCAGCCAAGGTGCCAGATGAAACGCGCTCATGAGCGCGTACATCGTGACCATTCCGCCTGGCGCAAAGACATCCTGCGTGGAAGAGCAGAGCATCTCGGCCCCGCCGCGCGCAGCAGAATGCAGCGCCATGAGTGCGAAGGTCGGCGCGGCAGCGAGAGATAACCGATCGGCGGTCCTGACGAGACGCCTGCCGGTTGGGGCGCCGGCGGATCCGTTTCCTGCGGCAGGCATATCCGAAGGGGCGTTGGAGTGTAGCGACATTGCAATGTCACCCACGGCCATACTCATTATGGCGACGCCACCATACACCGTCTTCGTTCCGCCCCAGTGGCGCGCGGTCAAGCCATTGATACATTCCCCAAACCGCGTCCAGTCCGCGGGAATAGCTTGAATAGCTATGATAGACGGTGTCGTCGTGAAGCACGAAAGCGCTCAGGCCAGGCCGGTCGCGTGTATATGTGGGAACATCGGTTCCCGTCATGGCCGCGATTTGCGCGACCGGTCCTTCGCTGCCGCGCAGCTGCCATTCCTGGACAGTCTTTCCTGCCAGTGGCTCAGGTGCCGGCCGCTCGCGGCGGAAGTTATAGTCTATGCCGCCATCGCGTTGCTGCTCCTCGGTGAACCAGACGCTGAAATCCTGGTTGAAGTCGCTGCTGAACGAGGATGCCCAGGGAAAGTCCCAGCCCATCTGCCGTTTGAACGCCTGCAGCTTTGAAAGCGGTGCCCGCGACACAGCCGAGAAGGCGACGTCGTGGTTTTCGAGATGAACGACGATGCCGTTGAACCCGTCGGCAATCGATGAGCAGGAAGGGCAGCCGGCCGTATAGTCGGGGCCGAACATGAAATGGTAGACGAGGAGCTGCGAGCGTCCCTTGAACAGGTCTTTCAGCGAAACGCTTCCTTCACCGGTCTCGAACCGGTAGTCCTTTTCGATTGCGACCCAGGGGAGTTCCTGCCGCCGCAGTGCCAGATTATCGCTCTGCCGTGTCAGTTCCTTCTCGTCCTCGAGGAGGTTCAGCCGTGCTGCCAGCCATTCCTGGCGCGTCCCGGTTGCGTGTGCCGTCATTGCTCTTCTCCTTTTGCTATCAGTTGTCGTATCAAGCTTGATGCGAGCCGTTTGCTTGGCGATCGACAACAGACTAGGGCGGGACCGGTAGATGCTGGGAGTTACAAGTGTGACGGGATTTCGATGGACTCGCTGATCACCGCTGCAGCACGCGCCCTTGCAGCCGGGGATCCTCTCGGCGCATTGAAACACGTCGCTCTGCGAGACGATGCGCCCGCTCTTGCACTTCGAGGCATCGCCATGGCGCAACTGGGTGATTTCGTCCGGGCAAAGGCGCTGCTGAAAAGCGCTGCCCGCGCCTTTGGCCCAAGAGAGGCAGTGCCACGCGCGCGTTGTATCGTTGCCGAGGCGGAAATAGCACTCGTCTGCCGTGATCTCACCTGGCCCGCAAAGGTGCTCGAGGCGGCGCGTGCAACGCTTGAGGCCCATGGCGATCATGTGAATGCGGCCCATGCACGCAATCTCGAGCTCCGGCGCCTCCTTCTGATCGGCCGGCTTGACGACGCTGAGGGGCTCCTCCGCGAACTTCCCCCTGCAACGCTTCCCCCCGCATTGAGGACGGCCCACGAGTTGGTCGCCGCCGGTATCGCCATCCGGCGCTTGCAGACGAAGGCGGCACACGCTGCGCTGATAAGGGCTGCGAAAGCCGCAAGCGAAGTGGGCATTCCCGCTTTGGCGAGTGAAGTGGAGAATGCATTCGTCGTCCTGAACACACCCGCGGCCCGCCTGATTACCCATGGCGGGGAGCGCCTCATCCTCCTCGAAGAGGTAGAAGGGCTCCTGTCGTCGGGGGCGCTTGTTGTCGATGCCTGCCGCAACATCGTGCGAGACGGAAACGTGGTGGTATCGCTCGCAACGCGTCCGGTCTTGTTCGCGCTTGCCCGCGCGCTAGGTGAAGCCTGGCCCGGGGATGTTCCAAGGACGACGCTCCTTGCCCGCGCCTTCCGGGCCAGGCATGCCGATGAATCGCATCGCGCGCGGCTTCGGGTCGAAGTCGGACGGCTTCGAGCGGAGCTTCGAGACTTGGTGGAGGTGAAAGCGACGAACCGGGGTTTTGCGCTGGTGCTGGGCCAGTCCCGTGAGGTCGTGGTACTGGCGCCGCCTGTCGAGGAGCCGCATGGGGCGCTGCTCGCGTTCCTTGCCGACGGTGAATCCTGGTCGAGCTCGGCCTTGGCGATAGTACTCGGAGCCGGTCCCCGCACGGTGCAGCGGGCGCTGGAGCAGCTTGCAGCAGAAGGCAAGGTCCATTCGTTCGGTCGCGGGCGAGCGCGTCGCTGGATGACCCCGCCCGTGCCGGGTTTCCCGACAACCTTGTTACTCCCCGGCCCGCTGCCCGGTGGCTAGGATGGAAGCATCAACAGATAGGATCAAGCCATGAAAAAATCTGCAGCCCAAATTCTGCGCGAATACGGACCATTTGAAGGCGTCGATCGCGTGCACGGCGTCAGTTTCGACGGCCAGCATGTCTGGTTTGCCTCCGGTGACAAGCTGAACGCCTTCGACCCGGCAAACGGTGAGACAGTGCGTTCGATCGATGTCGCAGCCGATGCAGGAACCACCTTCGACGGTCAGCATCTGTTTCAGATCGCCGAAGATCGGATCCAGAAGATTGATCCGAAGAGCGGGCGCGTGCTCTCGACAATCCCGGCTCCCGGCCATGGTGGCGACTCGGGCCTGGCATGGGCCGACGGGACGCTCTGGGTGGGGCAATACAGGGACCGGAAGATCCATCAAATCGATCCCGATACCGGAGAGATCCTTCGTTCCATCGTTTCAAACCGCTTCGTTACCGGCGTCACCTGGGTCGACGGAGAACTGTGGCACGGCACCTGGGAAGGCGACGAGAGTGAGGTGAGACGCGTCGATCCCCAAACCGCGGAGGTCCTGGAACGGCTCGAAATGCCACACGGTGTCGGTGTATCGGGTCTTGAGTCCAACGGCGATGACGAACTTTTCTGCGGAGATACAAGCAGCGCAAAGGTGAGAGCCATTCGCCGACCAAGACGGAATTCTTGAGCGCCCCGATTGGGGAGCTGGCAGATCAATGTCACGCAGGAAGGAAAAAAATGGAGCCGCAAAATGCCAGCTGATCCTCGTTCACCACGTTTGGCAGTCCTCATCGACGCCGACAATGCGTCAGCCAAGATCGCCGATGGCCTGTTCGAGGAAATCGCCAAGATCGGAGAGGCAAGCGTCCGGCGGATCTATGGTGACTTCGCAAGCGCAAGATCAAAGGCTTGGACGGATGTTCTTGCACGGCACGCGATCATCCCCCAGCAGCAGTTCGCTTACACGACAGGAAAGAACGCGTCCGACATAACGCTGGTTATCGACGCTATGGATCTGCTGCACAGTGGTCGGTTCGATGGCTTCTGCCTGGTTTCTTCCGACAGCGACTTCACGCGTCTCGCAGCGAGGATCCGCGAACAGGGCGTCGACGTCTTCGGCTTTGGCGAACACAAGACGCCGGAGAGTTTTCGGCAGGCGTGTCGTAAGTTCATCTATACAGAAAATCTGCTTCCAGCCGTCGCTCCCAACGATAGCGAGTCTGCCCAGACACCGAAGTCTCTCCAACCGCCAAGTGCCGCCGCACCGATCATCAAGAGGATCATTGCTCAGATCGAGAGCGAGGATGGATGGGTGCCACTTGGTGCCGTCGGTACTCAACTTGCCAACCTGGCGTCCGACTTTGATCCGCGAACATATGGCTTTCGCAAGCTCAGCGATCTCGTGCGCAAAACCAACACATTTGAAATCGAGCAGGCGCAAGGTGGGCATCTGCGGATCCGGATCAAACAGTCTTCCGCCAGAAAGTAGTCAGCCATCCGCCTGGAGGCCTCCCGTTCGACGTACCGGGGGTCCCCTTGCCCGTCCGCCAATCGATGCTCCCGCAAATGTGTGGAAGTGACCTGCCGGCGTTGAAGCGACCCAAAGTCATCGCAGCGTACGAAAGCTTGTCGCTGCCGGCATCGACGAGATGACGCCAAGGCATGATCGCCTGTTCTGATAGCAGCACGGAACGCGGATCGGCCTTCCCTCATGTCGCCGTCTGGCCTGCCGACCAGCGCGAGATGGCGAAATTGTTCGTGGGGCTTCCAGTCGTTGAAACCCTGTCGTTTTTCGGACATAGGCCAGGGATGAGCCCGGGTAACTACTCCGCGTCGATCCTGTATGGCGACAGCTTCGCGAGCCGCCTGGTGGACGCGGCAGCTTTGGTAGACGCGCTCTTCACCGTTTCTGATCCTCGAAGAACCTTTAGTATTTGGCGGGCCTCGTCGTATCCCATCTGGGAAAGACGAACCCCATCAATTTTCGCTGGAGATTGGGTCGCTTCATCAATTATCGCCCATTTTTCACCATCCACGCAGAGTTCATATTTAGACATTCTATCAATCTCCTCCCCTCCACATTTTGCGCGTCAAGATATACTTTGCACGATGGATTAATACTTGAACAAATGGCGTATCGTACGGATGACTTGCAGGGGCACAGGTGAAAGCGCTGCAGGATGGCGAGGCGATAGTCGTCTGCTCTCGCAGATCCTTGATGCCGATCGCGGCCGGAGACGCTGCGAGCCCCTTGAGCGGCGGTTTCTTTCGGCATGGCCGGGGGTGGTGCCTGTCCTGCAATCGCTCCCGGAGGCGGAAATTGGAGTTGCGATGGCGTTCAATCCACGACAGTGTTGGATGACATTGCAGCGAACAGGAGACGACCGTGAGCCTGGTGGATATCCGAGAAAAGTACCGTGAGAAGATCGAAGAGCACCGCGAGAAGATCCGCCAAATGGAGGAGAGCGACGCTCGCCACTACCGACAAGAAGGCGGCGGGCCATTGTCCGACGTCACGGCCGAAATCAAAGCCGAATACCATCGGCACATTGAGACCTATGCGGCTCTTATCGCCGAGATCGACGCGATTCTTGGCGTCTGATGAAAGGTGAGCCGACGCTATTTAAGCCGCTTGCACTGGACATGAATAGAGCTGCAGCCAGGTGCCCGCCACGAGGGCCCTTGTTGGGGACCGAAGACTACCTTCATCAGACCAAGGGTTTCCCGTGGCCACCGGTCGAGCACGTCGATTACCGGACCTACGGGATGTTCCCCAGCGAGAAAACCCCGCATTCAGGAAGATCGCGCCACTGAAAAAGAGGAACGAGACGAAAACACAGCGCTGGTGAATACACTGCGGATCAGTACCCTGCGATCAGTGCGGCAGGTATGGCGTGTCAGTAACGGCGTCTCCGTTCTTCAATGAACGGTCGCCGTCCCCGGACGCAACGAAAGTACCCTTCGCATGACGGTGATAAGTCGCGCAGACGAACGCACGATTTCCATAGCCACGTCAGTGTCGCCCTGCCCTATATCGTGAGCCATGGTTCTCACTGAATCGGCCACATCAATCAGCATCTTTCCGAGATGGCGTTCCTCTTCCGGGAGCTGACGCGCGAACGCACCAAGGGTCTCTCCGAAGTTCAAAAGAACCGAGATCGTCTGTTCGGCGGTCAGTTTTGGGGTCTGGCGGGTGTTGGATTGGCTCGACATTGCAGCTCGCTTCGGGAAACCTGAAGATGTCGCGGAAGTGGCCGATTTCAAGATGCTTGCGACGTCCCCAAGCGCGCCCATGAAAAACCCAGTTGCTGGGAGCTGCAACATCGTGGTGACCGCAAGGTCCGTTCTGCCTTACTTTCCTCGTTCTGCATCGCGTCTTTGCGATCCATCGAATAGGACCATTCTGTGCAATAATTACTTCTCGAGGATAGCGACGAGTTCGGTGCCGCGGATGCTCTTGCGGCTGGCCCAAGCGCCCAGACCTATCTGATCCTGCCGGTCTCCCCCACAGTCGATAGGTAGATACCGCGATAATACAGGGACCGCTAAATTAAATGTCAGTCGCTTTCTGTGTGTTGAGATCCTGACAGACTAAAACGCTTGCTATTGCCTTCGAAAGGGCAGTTGGTGGTCGTTTCGCGAGGAGATGCGACATGATCGAATTTAAACAGTCAGACCCCAACCAAACGCGATGTGCAGAGATCGACCTATCCCTGAAGAAGCTCGACGCAGAAATGGCTTCACAGAATATCAAAGAAACGAAACACGCTGAGCTCAATGCTCTATACCGCCAATTGAGCGCCGAGCGAGAGATGCTTTCTCAAAGACGATAGTTGGCGAGTTGCTTGGGATGCGCGATACCGGCATCAAGGGCGTGGGCCGGGCGCTGTCGTGAACCTCGCGCATCCAAGGCCCGCCCCTTTGCGGGATCTATTTGCCTTCATCGCAGCCATAGCGACAGCAGCCCCGTGTTGTCCGCCGTTGGGGAGCAAGTGCCACCCGGGGCACCCTTAGGTCCATTGCGAACGTCTCCGACACTTTGGGATTGATGTCCGACTGATCAGCTCAGGCGGACGTTTCGTTCTGATTTTTCGGACATCGCTATTGCCTTGCTGCCAATCGCTCCCGAACGAGTTTCGCTTCCTCGCTCCCACTTGGAAATATGAAAGCCTCAGCGCATGGCGCTTGCAAAACCGTGAACGGGCTCGTTTTTGGTGTTGGAAAAACCGTGGCGCTCGGGCCACGAAGTGGCGGCAGAGGGGAGTTGCGTGATCGCAAAGCAATCAGAAATGGGCCGGGTGGCATCGTCGCGGGTTCACCAAAGGTAGAGTTATCCCAGGTTGCCGTAATGTTTTCTGCTACATCCCGCGCAGCACCTTATCGACGATAATATCGAACTGTGCGTAGTCGGTTATAAAAGTTGAAGCATTCGACTCGGGCTCACCTATCTTGGTATCGCCCCTTCGTGCCGCCATCTCCCGGTTCCTCTCTCGGATTACGGGGTCAAGGATCAGTCCGTAATTGGCGATACGGCCCATGACGACAAAGTCGGCGTGGTCGATATCGCCAACGTTCCATTGCGCACGTATCAAGCCTCCACCGGTTCCCGACGCCCATCCGACCGCGAGATTCCACGCGAGTAGCAACTTTGGCGCTATCATGGGAATCCCTTCGAAAGCGAAACCGAACTATGCCGGTAGAATGCGGAGCAACATCGGGATTACCGGGGCACTGCCAACTACGCATGCCCTCCCTGCCGAACACACCATTCGTAAAATCTAGAGCAGATCCTGTTCAATCCGGGTCATATCCAGCAGCCCTGAAGTAGTTTGCGCATTCTGTCGGCGTGAAGCGGGGCATCAATGCGCCGACCGCGTCCCACAAGGCATCGATCTTTCTCTCTGCCCGAGCCCGCAACATGGCCTTCAACTTTGAGAAGGCGTTCTCAATGGGGTTGAAGTCGGGGCTGTAGGGCGGCAGGAACATGAGCTTTGCACCCATGCGCTCGATGGCATTGGCATCGCGCACCCCGGCTGC
>NZ_JBFUAL010000017.1:0-155031 GCF_056406295.1 Rhizobium sp. P1_C7 | reverse complement strand
GGAGCGCTTCTTGACCGATGGCCACATCGAAATCGACTCCAACATTGTCGAACGCGCGATCCGGCCCCAAACAATTACAAGAAAAAATAGTCTCTTCGCTGGTAGCGAGGGAGGCGGCGAAACCTGGGCGACGATCGCCACGCTGCTGCAGACGGCAAAAATGAACGGTGTCGATCCGCTCGCCTGGCTATCCCAGACCCTGACCCGCATCGCAAATCGCTGGCCAGCCTCAGACATTGAGTCGCTCATGCCGTGGAACTTCACTGCTGACGCTATCGGCTAACCGCTTACTAAGCATTCGCCGAGTAAGCATTCGCCGAGGACCGCAGGTTCAGACTTTCTTGCGTGCTTTGCGTTTCCACTTGGCGGCTAGCGCATCCACGTTTTTGCGAAGGTTGACGACATCGACTGTGGTCGGATCGTAGTCCGCGCTGCCCCACCATTCGAGAAGCTCATCGTGGCGCTCGTGAGTTTTGTCGGCAAGCGCTTCGCGGAACTCCTCATATCCCCAAGGGCCGCCGACGTCCTCTGGAGGACACCGCCCGACAACATCCAGCAAGATAGGATCRTCGAGGCCAGCGATAACCGGAAAGGTCTTTTCGATCTTGACGGTGTGCGTCCAGCCATCGCCGAAGTCWTAGAGGTACTTGAACGATCTCGCGCCGATATCTTCGATGGCAGAAAGAAGTGTCGCTTTGCGAGCGTCGATGGGTTCGTCAAAACCACCGTCGGGAAGGCCGAAGCCGACGTCACGGATGCGGAATTCGTAGAGATGGCTGCTGGTCCACCCGAAAGCCGCCTGAAGAACCTCATGAAGCCGGTTAAAMCGAATGCGGAACGGTACGACGACGCGCCGCATCACCAGAGGTTCAACGTCATCGAGCGTGACTTTCAAACGGACGAGAGAGGCAGCCATCAGGCCGCCTGCGGTAAGGGTGTCGTCACGGTATTTGTCCAATTCCAAGGAAGCAGTTCATCGATTCGGTTTGCCGGATGATCGGCGATCCGGGCAAGGACGTCGGCAAGCCAGGCCTGCGGATCAATACGGTTCATTTTCGCGGTRACGATCAAGCTGTACATGGCTGCCGCCCGTTGACCGCCGCGGTCGGAGCCGGCGAACAGCCAGGCTTTTCTTCCCAAAGCAACACCACGCAGTGAACGCTCCGCACAATTATTCGACAGGCAGATGCGGCCATCGTCGAGGAACCGGGTAAAGGATTCCCAGCGGTTCAGCATATAGTCGAACGCTTTAGCCAGATCGTGGTCGCGAGACAGCTTGGCACGTTGATCGCGTATCCAGATCTCCATTTCGTCGATCAGCGGCTTGCTACGCTGCCCACGGGTTGCCTTCCGCTCATCCGCAGTCTGGCCGTTGATTTGGCGTTCGATCGCAAACAGCGCATCGATCCGCTGGACCATCTTGAGAGCGACCGGCGAGATGACCGCAGGGCGTTTGCCTTGCGCTTTTCGACGTGCATTCGTCTCCAGATCGGCCAGCGCGAAGAACGGCCGCCTTGCATGTGCCCAGCACGCTGCCTCATAAATCGGACCCGGACTTCGATCAGGAAGATAGAGCTGGGTATAGCCGGTATAGGCATCGGCCTGAAGGATGCCGCTATAATTGGCCAGGTGGGCTTGAGGGTGTTCGCCGGCTCGGTCCCGGGAATAATAGAACATGGCTGATGGCGGCGCAGATCCGCCGAACGGAGCATCGTCTCGCACATACGACCAAACGCGGCCCGTGGCAGTCTTGCCGGCGGCCAGAACCGGCACCGTCGTATCGTCGCCATGAACCCGTTCGGCCGCAAAGGTATGAGCTTCGATCCGCCTCAGCAGTGGCTCAAGAACATGGCAGCAGGAACCGATCGCGTCAGCCACGGTCGACAGGCTGATTGGCACACCTTCCAACGCAAAGCGTTCGACCTGACGATTGAGGGGAATGTGCTGGCCGAATTTGTCGCAAAGGATCATCGCCAACAGGCTCGGACCCGCCCACCCCCTCGGGATAACATGGAAAGGTGCAGGCGCCTGACTGATCGTCTCGCAGTCGCGGCACGAGAACTTTTCCCGCACCGTCTGGATAACCTTCCAGGAGCGCGGAACGCTCTCCATCGTCTCGGTGATGTCTTCGCCGAGCTTGCGCAACCGATCACTGCCACAGCAGTGACAGGCAACCGGACCAGGCACAACAACACGTTCACGCGGCAAGTGAGCGGGAAACGGCTTCTTGACGGGCCGTTTGCGGGTGAAGCCGACGACAGCGATTGGAGCCGCCGCGGCGACGGCCATTTCGGCAGCAAGCTCATCCTCAGTGGCGGCAGCCTCGGCGTCCTCCAGCATCAGCTCCATCTGCGCAATCAGCCGTGAGGTTCGTTCCGACTTCCGGCCACGCAACTGCCTTTGAAGCTTTTCGATATGGACTTTCTGCCGAAGAATGATGGCCTGATCATCGGCTTCCTTGGCCTTGGCGACGGCAAGTTCGGCCACCGCAGCGGCTCGTTCCGCCCGTGCGACGATCAGCTCTGCCTCAAGGGCAGCGGCGTAATCGGGGTGCTGTTCCGAGCCGGTTTCCATGCTCGAAGTGGACCACAAAACCCCTGATTTGCATAGCTTTTCTTCGGATTCTGAGCCGCAAATCCCGGCAAAATATGCGCTATCCGGCGCTCGTCGGACGCCAGGTCTGCAGCGGGTTTCGCCAGTCGATCCCCTCAAGCAGATAGGACATCTGACCGGCGGAAAGAGCGATCGCGCCACCCTCGGTCGCGGGCCAAACGAAACGGCCCCGCTCCAGGCGCTTTGCATAAAGCGATAGCCCGATCCCATCGTGCCACAGGGCCTTTATCAGTCGTCCATTTCTCCCGCGGAAGACAAAAACGTCACCTTGGAAGGGGTCACGACCGAGACCTTCCTGCACCAGAAGTGCGAGCCCCTGCATCCCCTTGCGCATGTCGCAGTGACCGCTCGCGATCCACACCCGCACCCCGGAGCYGATCGGGATCATTTGAGTGCTCGCATGACCGCAGCCGCCAGTTCGGCAGGTGCGGTACAGTCAATTCTCACCTTCGCGCCATTCGGGAAGTCCACGAACATAGCCGTTTCGACCCCGCCGTTRCCYGSAAGGCCAACGACCCGCGCTGGCACGAAGGCAGGGCCGACTTCTGCAGCCAAAGCCTGCCGCCGCCAAGTATAAATCAAACCGGTCGAAACATCGAAGCGACGCGCAACTTCGGAAACAATCCCATCCGGCGCAAACGCCGCCGCCAGTATCTCTGCACGCTCATCTCGGGACCATCGCCGACGTCGCTCACGCCCGGTCAATAAAATTGCCTGTGCCATCAGTCCTCAATGCGCTCTTAAGCCCACTCTTAAGAGCGCAAACTCACAACATCACAACAATTCCGCAAGGTGGCCCCCGCCGAAGGCATACGGAAAACCCTCGCTTCCACTAACAGCCGGTTATGTTCCGACGCTGCAAACTAGACAGAGGACGCTCCGCGACGCATCAGGTCCGGTGGTAACCAACCCGCGTATCAGAGCATGATCAACCGTCGTTTTTTGACCGTGCCTCCTGCTTTCCGCAGGATGCATCGACACGAAACGCCCTGACAACAGTGCGACGATTTTTCTATTCCTGCATCTTGTAAGGGCGAACATGAGAGTGGACTAGGGCCAGCCCATCAATATTTGCGATCCTCGATCGGCACGCGGTGATATCAGCGGCAGATGCCGTCAGCCGGCTCTCCACCTGCAGCGGGCCGAAATGTAGCCAAAATCGCAGAGCAGCAAACGAGGCGCGCGATCGAAGTCCAATCGGTGCGCCTAAGTTTTTCTATTGCAGAAATGAAAAGAGGGTCGCGCTAGTGGCGCAACCCTCTCGAATTTGGCTCCCCGGGCCGGATTCGAACCGGCGACCTGTCGATTAACAGTCGAATGCTCTACCGCTGAGCTACCAGGGATCACCGCTCGCCGCGGTGTGAGTGGGCTAATACAAATGCTTGCTCGATTTGCCAAGCGGTTTTTTCAAAAAAATGACATCCGCTTGCATTCAGCCTGTTTATCCCCATCTCCTGTGGATGACTGACACGCATGATACCACCGGGAAACCAGGCGCCAAGCGTTTTGGCATCGATCATTCGACTGGCCACATCGTCATGGGGTCGACGCGCATCCCGTTGCCGCGATCGCGCGTGGCCCGCCTGTCGATTGGCGGGCTGCTTGTGTTCGGCGGCTTGTTGGGTTTTTTGCCGATTCTGGGATTCTGGATGGTTCCGCTCGGCATATTGGTCCTGTCGCACGACCTGCACATCGCGCGCCGCATAAGACGACGATTTTCCGTGTGGTGGCAGAGGAGGCGGAAGCCCGCCTCCTGATCAGGCGAAAAAGCCTGCGACCCAATAGACCGTCGCGGCAATCAGCGCTGCCGCCGGCAGGGTGACCACCCAGGCGACGACGATGTTGCCTGCTAGTCCCCATCGCACCGCCGACACCCGCCGTGCGGCCCCGACGCCAATGATCGCGCCGGTGATGGTGTGAGTGGTCGAGACCGGGATGCCAAGCCAGGTCGCGCCGAAGAGCGTCAGCGCGCCTCCCGTTTCCGCACAAAAGCCCTGCATCGGATTGAGTCGGGTGATCTTCGATCCCATTGTATGGACGATACGCCAGCCGCCGAACAGCGTACCAAGCGCCATCGCCGACTGGCAGGACAAAACGACCCACAGCGGAACATGGAAACTGCCGCCAAGATAGCCCTGCGAATAGAGTAGAATGGCGATGATCCCCATCGTCTTCTGCGCGTCGTTGCCGCCGTGACCGAGCGAATAGAGCGATGCGGACACGAACTGCAGGATGCGGAACGTGCGGTCCACCGCAAACGGCGTCTGCCGAAAGAAGATCCAGGAAACGATGAGCACGAGAAAGAGCGCCAGCAGGAAGCCGATCATCGGTGACATGACGATTGCACCGGCCGTCTTCAACAGGCCGCTCCAGACGATTGAGCTGAAGCCGACCTTTGCAAGTCCCGCGCCGACAAGACCGCCCACAAGCGCATGCGAGGAACTGGACGGAATGCCGAAGAGCCAAGTGACGATATTCCAGACGATTGCGCCCATCAGCGCAGCGAAAATGACAAGGGGCGAAACGATGTCGGGATCGATGATACCCGTGCCGAGTGTCTCGGCCACATGCAGGCCGAAAAACAGAAAGGCAATGAAGTTGAAAAAAGCCGCCCACACGACCGCATATTGCGGGCGAAGGACGCGGGTCGAAACAATCGTCGCGATTGAGTTCGCCGCATCGTGAAGACCGTTCAGGAAGTCGAAGAACAACGCGATCGCGATCAGTCCAGCGAGCAGAGGGAAGGCGAGGGTGGCGTCCATCAAACGTTCTCGATCACGATGCCGCTGATCTCGTTGGCGACGTCCTCGAAGCGGTCGACGACCTTCTCCAGTTCGCCGTAGATTTCGCTGCCAATGAGATAGGCCATCGCATTCGACGCGCCATGGCGAAGGAAGAGCTCCTTCAAACCGCGGTCGTGCAGCTCATCCGAACGCCCTTCGACGCGCGTGACCTCTTCGGCGATCGCCGTAAGCCTGGGAGCGTTGGTGTTGATGCGCTCGAGTAGCGGGATCGCTTCCGCGACCAGATTTGCTGCATGAACGATGGCCACGCCCATTTCCTGCATCAGGGGATCGAATTCCCTCTGCTCGAACAGGCGGATCGTCTTGACCGTCTTGTGCATCATGTCGATGGCGTCATCCATCGACTGGATCAGGTCCTTGATGTCGACGCGGTCGAACGGCGTGATGAAGCTGCGCCGAACGGCCAGCAGGACCTCGCGGGTTATATCGTCCGCCTCGTGCTCAAGTGCGACGATGCGCTCGCAATGACGCTCCGCATCCTTGCCCGCAAGCAGCTCGTTCAGAGCTTCGGCGGCACCGACGATGGTCCTTGAATGCTGCGCGAAGAGGTCGAAGAACCGGTCTTCCCTTGGCAGAAGTTTGCGAAACCAGCTGAGCATGCCATCCATCCATTTAATAATCTTTAATTGCCCCTCATAAAATAGCGGCCCGTGCAATAAAAGTGTCACAATCGGACTTGGCCGATTCTTTTTCTGTTTATTGTCCGTGGTGGTCCCCAATTGGATGGAACATGCGCGTTTGCGCTGCGTTAGATTTATATGTCTATGCGTAACAGATTGGGCTTGCCTCGAAAGGTACGACAATGAAAAGACTGGCAACCATCGTTTTGGCTTGTGCAACTGTTCTCTCGAGTTTCTCGACGTCTTTTGCTGAAAACTCAAGTGATCCGCATTCAGCTCAGGGCCGTGGAAGCTTTGGCGACTCGGGTGCGAACAACAACCGGTACAGCGGATGCAATATCTATCGCTGCGGTGGCGGTCGCTACCGCTACGGTGAGCACAGATACCACAACAACAATCGATACTACCGCGATGGCTACGATGATGGTGGATATTACCGGCACGATGACAACGGAGCAGGTGCTGCAATCGGTGGCCTCGCGATCGGTGCGATCATTGGGGGCATCATCGCCTCGCAGCCACGTGCTCGATCCTACGGCAGCTCTCACGTCGATTGGTGCTACAGCCGTTATCGCTCATACCGCGCATCCGACAACACCTTTCAGCCAAACTACGGCTCGCGCCGCCAGTGCGTTTCTCCGTAATGGAGACGCGGAGTTGATGAGGCGATAGAAGACCGGGTCAAATGATCGATCAATTGATCAATTGCCTCCACCCGCTGTAACGGGTGGTTGATTTTTTCTGCGATATCGCAGACGCTATGGGGACGGGGCGGTAGCCTGGACGGCTGTATCGGCGCGTTTCGGGTTCAGTAGCGGGGTTGCCTTTTCCCTGCGCCATTCTTCGAGTCTTGGATTTCTACATCGACGCGAAAGCAGCCCGCAGGGCATTCGTCGATGCTGCTCACGCCGCAGGGATGCATGTGCTGCCCGATGGTAGGGAAGAATTGTAGACGGCAGGCTAACTGCACCCATGACTCAGGTCCAAGCACGCAAACCACGCGACCCAGCGCAGCCGCATCTCCCATTTGATCGTGAGCGCGACGAACAGCCCACCTTTTCTTTTGTGATTGAGGCCGCGAGATACGCTCCCTCATCGATAGGAGCGAAACGGAATGGTTGGAGAGTTGGAGATCGCGCTTCTCAGGTTCTTTGAACAACTCTACCGGATCGAAAGGCACTTTACGTTGCCGTCGTATTTTTCGTCATTGCGTGAAGCTGGCCGCCTCATCCGTGGTGAGCTAAGGCTTTCCTGCCACAGGGGAATCCCTGTTTCGATAGAAACGATCGGGTCTGAAGTGAAGATTGGACTGCCCGCCGCGACCAATCGCTCTAAAATCATTCGGTCCATCTGAACGTGCAGCCGGGCCAATCCTGAGCTGTTATAAACATGTCCAGATGAATTCGGATTGATGCCGGTGATGATGACCGCTGGGGCGCCGTGAAAAAGGGCGAAAAGAACCGCATTCACTCCATTCGAACACTTCGCCTCGGCGTCCAACTCCAATGAACACAACCCTACCACCTTATCGAGCAGCGCCATTCGTTCGTAGCGATCCACGATATAGAGGTGCTCATACTCATAGTTAAAGGACTTTAACCCTCGCTCCAATCGCGAGAGGTCGTCCTTCCTCCAAAGGAGTACGTACAGCGCCTTGGTGCGTTGTCCGGACAAGACCCTTCTTACTTCCTCTGCGTTTTGCGTTGTGCCTTCAATCTGATTGAACATCATCAGCGTGACGTCAGGAGAGTTGCGTCCCCATTTCGACGTGACTGATTGCGAACCGTTTATGGTGATGAGAGAAAATTGATCATTGAACCCCGCCGGTCGGTGGGACAATGGCGCCGAGCCGACGACAACGACGGGACCACTGAAGTCAAAAGGCACAGGAGGAGGCATTGGCCGAGAAGTTTTATATTTTATCCACCTGTACAGACAAGTTCTAAAGTCTGTAAATGATTTTACCATAAGGTCGCCTTTGGTGAGCTTCGTTGCAGTTGCTCTCTAGACTTCTGGTATTACTTTTGCCGTACGCTACGCCATATATCCGATGTCAGAGCAGACCTCATCAATTCTGTGTGCATCCGCAACCGTGGAGTTGATACGAAGACTCAATAAGCGGCAAGGGAATCGTCAACTTAACCCCAATTGCCACTTTAGCTTTTCCTCATGTGTTGCATAGTTGCAACGTCCGGGCATGCGCGCGCAAACCGATTCCGGCTCTGACGTAATCATTGCCTAGACAAAATTCTGAAAGGGGGCCGCAATTGCGGGTTGCCCTTCGTATGGGCCTTCAAACAAAAGTCGAATGGGCTTTGTGAAATCGCGAGCCTTGTAGCATACTGATAGTTAGTCGATCGTTGATTCACTCGACGGTAAAGGGCAACCGGGCGACCGCGGGCGTATGGGTGGAGGGAAATGGACGAACTGAGCACTAAAACACCATTCTCTCAGAAAAGACGCATCGGCGGGCTTTGGATCGCAACGACGTCGTTTTTTGTACTCGTATTCCTTGCTTGTCCGCTGTATTCAGGAACAGCGTTGCACGAGCTATTTGAGAACATTGGCGTAATTTTCGTCATCGCGGGTGTTTTAGGCCGCCTTTGGTCAACGCTATATATCGGCCAACGCAAGAACCGACACCTGATAACCACTGGCCCGTATTCGATAACCAGAAATCCGCTCTACGTGTCGTCGATGCTGGCGATCCTGGGCGTGAGTTTGATGATCGGTTCCGCATTGATCACAGCCATTTTCGTGCCAATTTTCTTTTTTCTGTTCGCCTACGCAGCACGGCGCGAAAGCGAATATCTGAGGTCCAAATTCGGCTCTGCCTATGACGATTATGCGGCACGAACTCCATTCTTCGTGCCGAATCCGGCATTGATGAAGATCGACACAGAGGTCACCTTCCGCACTTCGACTTTGGCCACCGCGTTCCGTGACTGTCTCTTCTTAGTAGCACTGATCCCGTTGTGTGAGCTGCTGGAGTTCCTGCACAACGAGGGATACCTACTTTTCTATATTCCATGAGGCAGAGCAGCGATTGACAGTTTTCGGCTATCCCGTTTGATCGTTTTCGGAGCCAATAGGCCAAGCCTGTGGAGGAACCTTCGCGCAACGCTTATTCAGAATGGAAAAAGGACATTATTCAGAATGACCCCTCTTGCGATTTTTCTAGGATAGTTCTAAACGACCGCCACGGTTCGATTTTTCGACCGCGTGAGGCCTCGTGGCGGAGTGGTGACGCAGAGGACTGCAAATCCTTGCACCCCGGTTCAATTCCGGGCGAGGCCTCCAATCCTTCTTTTCCTACACTTTAAGTATTTGGTTTTGCTGAACATTATCTCAGGTGTGGCAGTTTGGACTTGATCCGTTCCGCCACCCCAAAAGCTAGGTGTGGCAATGCGTTCCCGTTTTAGCCCTCGGCTCCGTCCTTCAGCGGCAGCAGCTTTGAACCGATTCCATCCCAGTTGATCTTCTCAACTGTCTGTCGAGCGAGGCGCGCTTTCTCCGCGTTGCGCGTGTAGATTTTCGATGTTTTCGAATCCTTCCAGCCAAACATGGCCTCGAGCATGCTGTCGGTCGCCTCGTTGTGAGCGACGTCAGTTGCCAGGCCCTTGCGCACGGAATGAGAGGTGAGGTGGGGCATGCCGGCCTGCTTCCACCAATCCGAAATCCGGTTCCCTAATCCCTTCACGCTGAATGGCTTCCCGAACTCGGTCACCAGGTAGGTCATAGCTGTGACAGTGTGTGTGGCGAGCACCGCCTCGAGGATCGGGTGAATGGTGATGTCTATATCGACCGGTGTCCGGTTTCGGTTCTTGAAGAGGCGGAGCTTGAAGGCGTCCTTGCGGCGATGCTGGGGACCGAGGACTGCAAGGTCGGACACGCGAAATCCGGTATACATCTGGATAGCGACGTAGAGGACCGCCTTGGATCCGGTCCCATGATGCTCGATGAACTTGGCTATGTCGTCGGGTGTTGCCGTCTCATGCCCGTCGGAATGCTCGTTGAAGGGCTGGACCAGCCGAGCGATGTTAGCGGTAATCGGCTTCGCGTCCTTCTTGGTGTCGAACACCTGGCGCAGAACCTTAAGCCGCTCGTCGGCGGCGAATGGCGCTTCCCTCTTGCGGTCGCGAAGAACCTCCAGATGAGATACAGTCAGTTTTGGCAGCGGGATATCTGAAAAGGTTCGCTCGTCCTTTTCGCTCAATGGCTCCGCCCACATGCTCTCCATGATGTTGCGCCGGCGCGTCTGCGTTGACTGGTCGAGCCCGGTGAAGGCATTGCTGCGCATATACTCCATACAGAGCCACCTGAAGCTGTTGGGCTTCACAACGACAGATATCGTCTTTGCCTCGCCAAGGCGCTCCACGGCCGGCCTCGCGGCCTTGCGGGCCTTCCAATAAGCCGATGCGAACTCTTCGCTGTTGATGTCATCAGGCAGCCGGCAGACGCGGGCGCCATCGATGCGCAAGTAATAGCGCGTCGTGCCATGGCGGCTCTTGTTCTTTTCCACATAAGGCAGATCGATATTGGCCACGTCTGTCATGCAGACGCCCGCCAGTCATCACCGTCGTCAGCGTCTTCCCTCTGCTTCCGACTGCCGTCCTCTGGCCACTCTGACATAGCGGCAGCGACCTCAGCGACAAGCCACACCTTTCGGCTATGCCACTTCCGCGGCTTCGGAAGGAAACCCTCCTCCACCATGAGATCGACCGTGTTCACGCTCACGCCAATGGCAAGAGCGACCTCGGACCGGTTCAGTCCAAGGCGGGGCACATTGCGGGTGAGATCAACGGTGGTGCCCATGTTATCCCCGCTTTCCACTGGAATAATACACAGAGGCGGCAACCACCGTCCGTGCAGGGGATGGAACATTTAGGCCAGCCGACGGTTGATCATCGGGCTTGTTGTTCCTGTACTGGCCTAAAGGCTCATCGCCAACCCTGCGATGGGCCTTTGTTGCGTCGGCGGTGGGGCTGGGCGAATTACCAACTTCGGTCTGCCTTTGTCCGCCGATGGTCGGGTCCGTTCGAGTATCTACTACATGTTGGTCGGTCGTTTCGATTGAGTTCTCTGTCCGTTCATAGACTATGTGAGCTATTTCAACGCCGCTTTCGCGAGTGTTGCTCGATTGTTCCGAGCCGGCCGAAGTCGGGGCGAGGGCTGCGCGGCAAAGGTTGGTGATATGTGTCGGACCGCCGCACAACTTGTTGCCATCGAAGGTAGTGTTCATCGGCTCACGATCTCCCCAGTGCGAGTGTCGATTACATCGCCGTTGAGCTTCTTTTTGAAGCGAGATTGGAAACTGCCCGCCTTGGACTTGCCGAGGCCGAAGTGCTTCTTCTTCACCTTGGCAATCTTCGATTTCACAGCCATCTCGACGGCGGTCTTGAGCTTGTGAGGCGCGGCGAGGGCGGGCGCGAGGTTTGTTTCCCGGTTCTGACCGCCCAGGATCAGCGAGACCACATGCTCGATCTCCCATTTGTCGCCCGGGCGGATCTCGCGGCCGGTGAGGTAGCACTTGTTGCCGTAGCGCTCGAGGACGCGGATGCGGACCCGATCCGGCACTCGGGAATCGTCGGACTTGCCTATCCACTCAGCAACGGCTCGGGTCATGCTGCCCTCCCGATCTCGTCTTGATCGCAGCCGACGACACCGGCGACCAGCGCCAAGCCGTCGGCCTTGGTCATGTCCTTGAGAACGACCTGCTTGCAGTAGCCGTAGACCCCGTTTGCCTTGGCGGTGTAGCCCTCGGCTGTGGGTATCTCAAACGATGCCATCGCCGCGATCTTCTGAGCCTTTAGGACATCCAGGTCGCCACCATAGTTCGTGGCAGCCCAGAGCATCTTGGCGACGGCAATCAGCCAGCCGTGCGGGGTAAGGGGAGAGGCTGACGGCGAGGGCGCATCGCCAGCCTCTGTTGCAGACGGCGCGGGGGACTGCTGCTCGTCTGCTTCCGGCTCCGAGGACAGAGAGCCGGATTCGTGATCTTTCGGGTTGTGAAGGACAATTCCGCGGTCGGCGGCTTCCTTGAGGATGAACTCGATGAAATCGGTCATCTCCTGCTTTGACAGATCGGACGACGACATCTCGATCGGCAGGAAGGTCTTACCGTCCAGGCTGGGGAGAAAGCTGATTTCGCGCCCGAAGGCGTGAAGGAAAATAGCCTTCCACTGCGCCGGTTCATACTTCTTCCCGCCGTGTTCGAACTGCTGGGCAAAGTCCGTCAAGAGCGCCCACATCAGATCATTCTGCGGTAGGCTGCGCTTGGACGCCTTGAACTCAACCCGCGTCCCTACGGGTGCCTTGCCGATCCAGTGGCTTGCCTTCTGCCGATCGGCGGGTGTGTCGAGGACGAGGAGAGCGCGACCCATTACGCCGCCTCCTTTTGCCCATACCGGCGCAAGCGCTCCACCCGTGCGGCCAACTCGTCGTTAAAACGGTCGACCTCATCGGACATAGCCTTAATGTACTCCTCGTCACGATAAACCCGGACGGTGAACATCGGCATTTTCGGCCAGTAGGAGACAAAATCCCAGAACTCGCGTTCGGAGATCCAGAGGTTCCCTTGCACCTGAGCTTTGTACTCAGGCGGCAGGCGATCACGCTCGAGTCGGTCGATCTGGATGTGAGGCAGAGCGGTCTTGATCTCCAAGCCGCCATTGGTCCCGATCAGGCTGTCAGGGCTGGCGCCCTTATTGCCGTTCCGAATGAAGCCGACCTGCAATGGTTCGTTGCCGGTGATGAAGGCATATTCCGCGCGAGCGATGCCTTCCATGTCGTGCCCGCGCTCGGTGTGTGCATTAGTGAAGGATTCCGCCGGCTCTTCGGTGAAGATCTCACCTGCGAGCCTGCGCATGTACTCGTCACGCGTCTTACCTTCGCCCTTCGCCATCACTGTGGCGAACCTGCTGGCCGTAGGGATACCAAGGCGAGCAGTGAACCATTCCGGGGAGTTCTGGTCGCAGTCGATGATTTGGAGCGTCATGCTGCGCTCCCTTGGCTACGCTGGTTGGCGATGTAGGCAACGCGCTGGCGAAGGGAGCCAACGACTTCGTTGAACTGCTTCAGGGGGATGTCAGTGACGGCCTCGACCTGCCAGCGCTCGCAGAACACCTTCGTGTCAACTTCGCCCTTCTCGATAAGCTCGCGGATGACAGACGCCTGCGCTTCGGTGATCTTCTTCGCATCGTCGTTCGTCTCGTCAGCCTTGCCGCCGTCATCATCTGCGGCCGCCGCCAGACCGAGAGCAGCCTTGAGCGTGTAGCGCTGCAGATAGGTGACTGTGGAGCCGATCGCCTGAATGCTGTTCTTGTTTCCGCTGTCGTCGCGCCCAGCCATGAGGGTGTTTTCCTCGCTGTGGCCCATACGGTGCGAAATGATGCAGGTGACGGAAATTGGCTGGTTCATCTCGGCCTGCGTGCGGTAGCGTACTGAGAGGCCATTGGCGGAGAGGACAGGGCCGATCTGGTTCATGATCGAGGCGAGGTCCTCGTACTGGTAGTTGGTCCGTCCCTTCGCCGTGGTGAAGTCTACCTTCCGGCTTTTGACGATCGACGGCATATTGGCCTTCGCGGCCGCCATCGCCTCGTCGAACGCCTTACGTGCCTGGTTGGCTTCCCAACGCTCCTGCAGATTCATTAGCTGCGTGAGCGTCTCGACGTTGGCGTTGCTCGAAAGCGCGCGGTCGATCATCTCCATCGGCGTCAGAACGGCGCGGGGCTGGTGCTCGATGATTTCGCCTTGGCGAACCGGAGCCTGTTCAAGTGCATTTGCCATTTTGTTCTCCTGTCGTTTTTCCGCGACCTGCGCGAGGATTCCTGAGGCGAGACCGCCGATTGATTGTTCGTTACCGGGGATGTCGTGAAGCTCGGCCATCAGCGCCTCCTGTCGGTCTGATATTGATGTTCGCCGCTCTGCAGCGCCTGCAACGTCCCGCCAGCGATCAGAGCCATGACCACCCAGAAGGCGACCACCTCGAGCGTGAAGCGCTTGGAAGGCTGGAAGAGCGGGACCGGAGCGGGCTGTACTCGGCATGAGCCGGGGAGGCAGGCGCATTCTCGGGCGTCGCGGAAGCCGCAGGTCATGCCAGATCCTCCCTCGCCATCTCTCGACGGTGGTCAGCGGCATCATCACGGGCGATTTCGTTCTGGCTTTCGGCTTCGGACATCAGCCAAGACGTGAAGTCTTCTGAGCTGGTGAAGCGGTCCTCGATCGACCACGGAAGCTTGATCTTGTCGAGGCCGTCCAAGAACCGAACATCGTCAACCTCGATGCTGGGTTCCTCGCCGGGCTCGGTCAGCGTCTGCTTGCAGCCGGGATGGACGGTGAAATTGACGTGCATCGTCAGGGGAATCTCGGTGCCGCAGTCCGACCCGGTGAAGTAGATGCGCTGGCTTGCGTAAAATTTCTTGCTCATCGCCATCACTCCGCAGCAGTCGAGAAGTGATGCTCAAGACGAGCTGCAGGGGTATGGCCGACGAACCGCAGGCTGGTCTCGATGCTGGCGTTGTACCCTTGGCTTTCGAGGTATTCGTAGTCTGCAGAACACTCGTCGAGGTCGTCGTACTCGAGCGCGTCGTCGCGGTTGTCGGACAGGACGCCGGTGCCGCAGAGGTAGGAGACGGTTCCCCCTTCCAGAATTTCGATGTGCCAAAAGCGCTTCATGTCTGCCGCTCCTCGGTTCCGCTTCTTCGTCCGTAAGGAGATCGGCGGGGTGTTGTTCGATGAGGAGAACATAATCGGGAAAAATCCCAAATGCAAGGGATAAATCCCGAAATTATGTTGAGTATTCGGGAAACGTCCCGTATGAATTGGGGAATGAAGCCAGAAGCCCTCCCGCCAAATCTTTCAGGAAAGCGCAAGCAAATCGCGCCGGTAGAGGCGATTCGATATCTTGATCCATGGCGTGGGAGTCTGCCCGAGAGGGTGAAGCAGTTCAGGGATTGGCGCTATGTCGCAATGCAGGTTTTGCATCCGAACGGAGGCCCGTTCCGGCTCATCAGCATCTTCGACGCGCTGTTGATTTGGGACACTGGCGAGATAGAGGCTACGGACGAGGAATTCTCGATCGAGGCCGGTCATTGCGGAACGAAGACGGTTTCGCGAGAGCTCGCGGCCTTGGAGCGGCTCGGGCTCATCATCCGAGACATCAAGTGGATTACCAAAGGCGAGAAGAAGGTTCGCGGGCGGCGCATACGCCTGGCAGTGCCTTCAGACCTTAATGCCCACATACGGGATTTTTGATAGTCTCAAAAGCAAAATCATCTGGTTGGAACGGTGGCGGATCCAGCATCTGCGACCGCAAAGCGTTCGCGATGGGTCAAGGGACGAAGTTCCTTGCCGGGTTTGGGGTGGAACCCCATGAGATATACGCTGCGCGCGCACGCGTAAGGACGGACCACGGGTGTCCATATGAATCGGTCAAATCATACGGACCACGGGTGTCCATATGATTTTCACCAAATTTCGCGCCGGTAGCTCCCGGTGACGACGCCGCGAATAACAATTTCGCTGCCGGCATCACCTTCGAACTTCATGGGCTTGTGTCGAGGGTTGGAGCTTCGAGGAACAAGCATCAGCAAGCCATCAACAAACTCCATCGCCTTCAAAGTGACTTCGATCAGCGAACCATTGTGACGTTCAACATGAAGGATACGACCTGGCTTGAGCGTTGCACCGCTGTCGATGTAGTCGACGCACGTCACAAACGTACCCTCTGGATAGACCAGATCCATCGAATCCCCAACAACCTCGAGGGCGTATTGCCGGACGCCTGTGAACCTTGGATCAAGCGCCACAGGGATCATTTCGTATTCACCACTATCGTCGATGATGCTGCGATCCACCCAATTGCCCGCCTGGATCTTCCCAAGGACTGGCAATCCGGTGACAGGGACAATGGACGGCTGCGGGGCAGGCAGGCTCTCCCCAGCGGCCATGAACCAATCGGGCGTCGTCTCAAGCGCGGCAGCCAGCTTTCCAAGGTTCTCAGCGTTCGGGCTCCGCGTTTTGCCCCTCAGGATATCTCGCACGAAGCTGTCGCCCAGACCGGCTCTCTTAGCCGTCTGTAGAGCGTTAAGGCCGAGCAAATCCATGCGGATCCGCACGCGTTTCTGAAGGGACGTTTCCATGCCCGATGATCGCATTTCGGGAAATATCACGTCCATCGGGAAATGTCCCTTGACAATTCGGGATGTTTCCCGAATATGGACGACATGACCCAGCACGTAGAAATCACCGAAGACGATATCCGAGCGAGTCTTATCACTCGTGCCCGTGCATATCGCGACACCACAAAAACCAGCTTTTCGGCAATGGGCATTGCAGCCGTTGGCGACAGCAAATTTCTGAGCCGCGTCGAGAACCGAGATATCGGGTTCAACATCAAGACGTACCAGAAGATGGTTGAGTGGTTGGATTCAGCGGAGCGCGAGCTGTCGGCTAAGCGGCAGACCGCCGCATGAGCTGGAACCTCAATCTCTCGGAAGCGCCGCTGGACCGCCGCCTCTGGCTGGCAACCAAATGCGAAACGGTCTCTGTCACCCGCTGGAATGAAAAGCGCGGCGCTTGGGACGGTCTCGCGTCCAGCGAGCATCCGATCGCCTGGCAGGTCTATGTCGTGCCGGTCCATCCAAATTTCCAATCGGACGCCGGCGAAGTCGCTGCAGTGAAGGGCAAGGCCCGACTGGCGAACGCTACTAGCGTTGAACCGTCGGCGTCCGGCCTTGTCTTTCTCGACGACGCTGGATCGGGCGCATGACGAAGCTCTCCAACGGCGAAGACGCCCTCGCACAGAACGCAATCGAGCACCGGACCCGCGACACGCGACCGATGGTGCAGAGACCGGAGAAGACACAATGACGCTTTTTTTCACCGGCTTGTTCTCCGCAATCGTGTCCGGCTGCTTTGTGGCTTGTGTGATGGGAGCGCTGGTCGCGACCTTTCGATCGAGCCGGCAGGAAGAGGAGCAGGGCGCCCCCGAAGGGGCTCTCAATTTTCATTTTCAGCACCCAGACGCTTCCGGTTCCACGCTTGGCGTTCGGGTTCATTCGAAGACTTCGCCAATCGGGCGGGGCTAACTGCATACGTGTCTCCCGCCGCCCTGACGAGATCAATCTAACAGGGCTGGGAAACATGGATCGTCAAACTTCAAACCACTCAGTGACAAATAGAAAAATCAAAAACAGGGCAAAAGTGATGAGTACCTTAGATGCTTTTTCGCCTGCGATAACCGCGACTTACGCGCGGAAAATGGTCGAGCTGGAGAGCCGTGGAAACGGCGATCAGATGAATGCACTGGAGCGAGTTGGACGGCGTTGCGGCCTTACGTCCCGCTCTCTCCGCCGTCTCATTAACGGCGAGACCAAGGACCCAGGGTTGACCGTCTTCGGGAAAGTTCGGGCAGCGTATCTCGACATCTGCGAGCGCCACATTGCGCGTCTCAAGGCGGATATCGAGACAGACAAGAGGATGCACGGGGATGCTGCTTTTGCAGATCTGGATCGCGAAGTTGAAGCACTGGCTGAGAAGGTCAGGCAAGCAAAAGGAAGGTGAGACCAATGGCAGCATTAGTCGGCGATAACACCAAGGCTGAGCGCGAGCGACGCGTTCAGTTCAGCTACTACCACCAGAAGGACAGGGACATCGCGGCGAAGATCCGCGCCCTGAACGAGCAGAAGAAGGAGAACCGGCAGAACGCCAAGGCGGCGGGTTTCACCTCCGCAAAGCTCGACCACTACCTCAAGGCCTTCCTGGCCGAAGACCAGCAGAAGCCGGTCGACAAGCTCAAGACGGAGCGAGAAAACCTGATCTGGCTTGGGCTCATACCCGACACGCTGCAGGGCGACCTGCTCACCTCCGACCGTGTCGACCAAGAGCAGATGATTGCCGCCAAGGGCTTCCACGCCGGTCTGAATGCGCTTGATCGGGTCTCAGGTTTCGACGGCGGCAGCTCCGAGGACAAGCACTGGCTGGAGTCCTACGACCTCGGCCGCAAAGAATACGAGACGACCATTCCCGACATCATGGCTCGCATCCAGGCCGAGGCGGACAAGGAAGCTCCGCCGGCTGACGATGACGACGAGATCCCATTCGACGCTGCCGCCGAATGATGTGCCCGGTGGCTCGCCTTCCTCCCAAGGCCTGAGCCGCCCAACTCGCCGCGCGAATGCGGTTTCTTCTTTCATGAGGTTCCCATGAACGTTGTCGCCAGAGTTCAACAGTTTTCCTGCCCCTGCTGCGGCAGCTTCATCGGAGAGGCATCGACCATCGAGCAGGTGAGGGAATCGCTCACCGCTCCAGCCCAGCGACTGATCTTTGACGCTCTCGCGCGATCGGTCGGCAAGCCAGTCCACCGCGAAACCCTCTTTGACCGTATCTACGGCAACCGAGCCGACGGCGGTCCCGAGCGAGGCGAACAGGTGCTCACGGTTCACGTCAGTCAGTTGCGCCGCAAGATTGAGCCCTTCGGCTGGACGATCACCGCGTCCCGAGGCGGTTCCGGAAACCTGGCGCAGTGGCGCCTTATCCCCACGGAGGTATCGGCATGAGCTTCGTATGGACAGACAAGAACATCTTTATCCTCCGGCAAATGCTGGCCGATGGGCACTCGGCACGCAAGATCGGATCGACGATAGGCACCTCTCGCAACTCGGTCATCGGCAAGGCCACGAGGCTGAAGATCGCTCTGGCCGGCAGCCGGGGCAAACCATCCAGGCAGACTGCGCAGACGAGATCGGCGAAGCGTGTATCGCATCTGGCGCGGGCGACGGGCCATCTGCAGGACATCGATGCTCCGGCTATTTCTGCCGCGCCGGAGGTTCCGCAAGTAGTCGTGCCGGTCGAGTTCGCCCTTCTGGAGGCGCACCACTGCAAGTTCCCGATCGACGACAACATCGGCCCACACATGCTCTGCTGCGGCGGCCGTCGGATTCAAGGTTCGTATTGCGCCGAACACGCTGATCTAGCTCGTGGGCGCGGCACTGAGAGCGAGCGCAAGGCCGCCAGCTTGGGGAGTGCGCGCTGGTGATCATCATGGGCCTCGATCTCGCCACTCGCTCCGGTTGGGCTGTCCGCGACAGCGGTAAACACCGGTCCTCCATCCAGTGCGGTACGTTCTCGGTCAAGGATTATGACTGGGAAGAGAAGTACGCCATCGCGGCGAACCTCTTCTACCGCCTCATTAAAGGCTACAAGCCCGACTTCGTCGCGATCGAGCGACCAGAGCATGGCGTTCGCCAGTTCAAGAAGAAGAACAAGGCGGACCTGGCCGGCAAGGAGGAGATCGTCTCCACGATCAACCCCGCCGCCCTGCAGCTCACGGGTATCGCCGGCGCCATCATTGCAATCTGCCAGATCCGCGGTGTCCCATACGGAACTATCGCTGCCACCTCCTGGCGCCCGGTCTACTTCGGCAAGGGCATCAAGCCGGCCCAGGGCAAGGACTGGAAGGATCTCGCCATCCAGTACGCCGAGCATGAGCACATCAATCTTCCGCCCACGAAAGCCGAGCAACGAGATGCTGCCGAGGCAATCGGCGTCTGCTCTTGCTGGCACAACTGCGCGATCCCCGAGATCAAATGGATGCAGCAGCGGTTCATCGACCTGCGCACGGGTGCCTATGAGCAGAAGAGGAGCGCAGCATGAACCAGCTCGCAGGCGGCATGATCAAGTTTCCCACTACGAACGAAGAGACGTTAAGTTTGCAGGATGCCGGCCTCCTTTGCCGCAGCCTCAAACGCAGCTCGCGCTTCTGCATCCGTAGCAACGCCATTCGCCGCGTCCAGACATATTTTCCGCGCTTTCGCATAGCTCGCGTTTTTGTCTTCGGGCCAGTTGTTCTTCAAAAATGCGACCGCCTCTCTGGCATTCCTAATGACGTGATAACGCTCATCGATCTTCAATTCGACGTTCGCATCCCAGATGGTGATCATGGCGTCCTCCGTGGGGCAGGCTTCCCAAAAACGTACATTAGGAAAATCTGTTCCAAGCGAATGATCCTGCCGAATATTTGGGGGATCGCATGATCGAAACGCACTCCATTCTCGGCGGTCGTTGCACCATCCACGTCGGTGATTGCATCGAGACGATGCGCCAGATGCCTACGGGCTCCGTCGACTGCGTGGGGACATCTCCTCCTTGCCGGGGTCTCGGAGACCTTCAAAGCATCACGATCGAGCTTAATCCCGACTACGCCGACATCGCGCAGCGCCGGATCGAAGGCGCGACGATCCCTCCCAAACAGACAGAACCAGATGAGGAGGCAGCATGAACGCCCATCCGCGCGACATGAGACCGGAAGACAGATTCACAGCCGACGAGTTGGCCGATCATTTCGGCCACGGCGGAGAACAGCAGGAGGTTCCCTGCAATGTTGAGGCAGAACAGGCGTTGTTGGGCGCCATCCTCGTCAACAACGATGCGCTTGACGCTCTCCGCGTGCCGATCGAGGCCAGCCACTTCTACGAGCGGCTGCACCGCGACATCTTCGAAGCAATCAGCGCGCTGCGCAAGGCGGGCCGGGTAGCGAACACTGTCACGGTCAAGAGTTACGTCGACGACGTCCAGGTCGGTGACATGACGATCTCGCAGTATCTGGCCCGCCTCACACGAGAGGCTGTCAACGTCCTGAACGCTCCGGACTACGCACGGGCCATCATCGAAACTGCAGCCCGGCGTGCCTGCATCGCTCTGAGCCAGAAGATGGAGCGAACTGCCTACTCCAAAGAACTCGACATCATGGACGAGTTCGAGGCGCTTAAGGCAAAGTTCGAGGACGTCACCCGCGCGCTTCACGGCGAGGAGAAGACGAAGACACTGGCCGAGGCAGCGCGATCAGCGCTCGACAGCACGGCCAACGCTTACCAGGGCAGGGCGGCCACTGGCATCGACTACGGCGTGAAACCGCTGATGGATATGGTCGGGCCGTTCATGCCGGGGCAGTTGATTGTCATCGGGGGCGCCACAAAGCAGGGCAAGTCCAGCCTGATCGAGCAGATCGTCGCCGGCGCTGCCATCAACGGACACCCTGTCTGGATCAACTCCGGTGAGATGAAAGCTGACGAGCTCGCCCACCGCGCTCTGTCCCGCCTTACGGACATCCAGGCATGGCGCCAGATCCGCGGAAAGGTCTCGGATGCCGAATACGAGCAGCTGGAAAACGCCCGTCGAAATGCCGAGACCTGGCAGGAACGCGTCTTCATCCGCGACGACAGCATGACGCTTCGCCAGTTTGACCGGGACTACGCCGATTTCGCCAAGCGTCATCCGGGCTGCATGGGCGTCGTAGACCACGTCGGCCTCGTCGAGCGCGACAGCAGCTCAAGCCGCATGAGTGACGCCGAGTTCGCGCCGCTCGTCACCCGCCGCCTCAAGCTCAAGGCGGGGGATACCAAGACACCGATCGTAGCTGCCTCCCAGCTCAAGAAAAACACCTTCGAAAACACCGACAAGAACATCTCGAAGAAGACGTACATGTCCGCGATCAGCCGACGGCCGAAATACGGCGATCTCTTCGGCGCATGCGAGAAGGACGCCAACCACGTCATCATTCCATTCCGCGCCGAGCCGATCCTGCAGGAGCTCGAGCCTGCCGATGCCTCCGACCTCCACCCGATCTGGGAAGACGTAATGTCGACGGTGAAGGACAAGGCCGAGCTCGTCCTGGCTCTCTCCCGTCACACCCGCTGGCCGCAGCGCCGGGAAGTCGGCTGGAACGGCGGCAAAACCATGTTCACCGACCTGGCCGAGACCTCGCAGCAGAGGATGTTCTAATGCAGACATCCTTTGCCTTCCCGATCAAGACGCGTAGCTCGACACGATCGCTCCGGGTGCTTGTCGCCTGCGAGTTTACCGGCACGGTTCGCAATGCTTTCCTCAATCGCGGCCACAACGCATGGTCCTGTGACATTCTTCCGGCCGAGAACGGCAGCAATAGGCACATCCGCGGCGACGTGCGTGACTATCTCTCCGATGGCTGGGATCTGCTCATCGTCGCTCACCCGCCATGCACTCGCCTGTGCAGATCCGGGCGGAGGTGGTTGTCGGGCCCGGGGAACATGACTCCACCCAAGAAGCTACCCAAAGGACGCACTTGGGACAGCATGAAGGCTGAGTTCGAAGTCGGTGTTGACCTGTTCGTTTCCTGCTGGCGGGCGCCGATCGATCGAGTGGCGATCGAGAACCCTGAAATGCATGACCTTGCCACCGCTCGGATGCCGAACGACCTCCCTCGGCCCCAGATCGTTCAGCCATTCTGGTTTGGACATCCCGAATACAAGGGCACCGGCTGGTACTTGCGGAACCTTCCGGGACTTCAGGAGACGGAGCGCCTTCAGGAGCCATCAAAGGATACGGCCGAGTGGAAGACGTGGAATCGGGTCTGGCGGATGCCGCCTGGAGAACAGCGCGGGAAGGAGCGCAGCCGGTTCTTTCCCGGCATGGCTGAAGCGATGGCCGATCAATGGGGCGATTACGCAATTCAACAGTTTTATCAGGAGGCAGCATGAACGAGTTCGCAGCATACCCACAAGCTGTTCCCGGTGGCTACCGGGTCATGATGCGCTTTGCCAAGGACGGAAAGCCTAAGCCGCTTCTGACTGGCGGAGAGCGTTCGCACATCTTTTCCACCCGAGAGGACGCGCTCGAAGCCTGCACCAAGCACCTGTTGGCATACATGAACGGCAACTATCGCCGAGATGGTGAGCGAATGGAACGCTATGCCTCGGCCGACGCATTGTTCAAGCCAGTCTTTCGCAAGGGCAGGAAGATCGAGGTAGAGCGCAGGAGGGCAGCTGTGTGAGCAAAGGCAAGCTCGACGCACTGCTCGACGGTCTCGGCATCAAACTGGTGCCGGTCTATCGACGTCGTGCGGCCGCGCAAAGCCATGCCCGAGGCACGATGCACGAGATCCGGAACGAGTACGGGGACGGCCATCTCGTTTTTGTTCTCCGCTGCATCAAGCAGACCAAGAACAACCGCGACGAGCTGTGGTCGGAGACGATAGGGGCAATTTCCGACATCCTTGCACAGCGTCAGGACTGGGCACTGGATAGACCCTCAGAGGTTTTAGATGCCTTCGACACCATTCCACTGGGCATATTGCGTGGAAAGGCCGTAGCTCGCCGCCCTTGGCCGGTGCGGGCAACACTCAGATCCTACATCTACGATCGATTGGAGAGCATCCTTGATGAACCAGAACATCGCCTTGCGATTTGACGACCTATCCGAAGAAGCGGCGGTGGTCGCCGACGCCAGCCTGATCGTAAGAGCAAGGTTCGTAGAGGCTGCCGACACCATGCTTCACCTCGACGTCCGGTCTCTTCGGCCGGCGGCTGTCCGAAGCTTTTGGCCCGACATCCAGCCCGAGCCGATGGACCGTGTAGACATCGTCATCCGGTACCGCCCGAGCGCGGCCGCCATATCCAGGGCTGAGGAGGTCATGTACGGTTGGCTCCTGGACTATGTGAAGGACGAGGAGCGTAGGATCATCCTCGGCAAGTGGGCGATCTGCCTTGCAGCACCTCACGTGGCGGGATCATTCCGCGATTTCTGCCAGAAAACTGGCCGGGTTCGTAGGACGGCAGAGCGCAGGCTTCAAAATGAATTTCAAAGCATTTCTGGCGCGCTGATCAAATTTCATCAATCGTTACAAGAGCCTGACTGGAGTAGGGTGTCGCCAATGATGCCGAATTCAGCTACTGATTTGGATAAGGTTAGAACACCTGCAGCCAAGCACGACATGCACTGGCTTTCGGGTGACGCCAAGCCCTTCCATGACCCCGATAGCCCGGAGCTCGCGGCGCTGATCAAGCGTCTTGAAAAGGGTAGTCGCCGGCGCGATCGTAAAGCAGGAAGTCGAGCGAATCTTCAGATGGAAACAGACTAGGGAAGAGGTTGGCGGGAGCGACCAAAGGGTCAAGCAGAGGTGAAACCCTCCCGCCAATTCCTAATCCCCAAGGGTATTGCAGACTTCTCCGCCGAGGACGGCTACAAGATCAGTTGCCAGCCCAATTGCTTGGAAGTTTTTCAAGCCCAGCACAATACGCAGCGGTTAAGCTAACCGCTTTAAAAGCTTCTTCAATGTTCTGGTTCTTGGACAAGGCATCCTGAAAAGCCTGTGCTTTCGCGCCTGTAGTCAGGTCCGAAGTCCAGACGGGATGCGCAAAGAATTTTTCAACTGCCCCAGACAGTTTTTCTGTCAACGTTTCGTCCAAGGCTTTTTCGACTAACACAAGATTTTTATCGACCATCAACTGACTCGCCACAATCTGAAGCATTATCTCGCACATTTGCTTCAGCGATGCTTGGTAGACGAGTTTTTTTATACGCCGTTGTTCTGCCGCTGCGTCTCTGTCAGGCAGTACAAGAAACCCTTTTGTGTAGCAGAGATTGAGAATTTTAAGAACGTTTCGGCGCTCTCGCTCCCGGGCGTCTTTCATCCCATCCCCTTTAAAGCTTGCCGAAAGGGGTTTCGTGTGCAGCAACGTCTTCAACACATTCGATTGGAAGGCTGCTTCCTTTATCGAAAAATCATTGAGGGTGTTTGCCGTGCCCTTGCTCTCAATTAGTTTTATGAATGCAAGTTCCTCATCTCCAATTACACCATCAATAACAGCGGCCTCGATGCCGCTTTTGGCTCTGCTTCGATCGGCAGTGTCGAGCCATTGTATAAAGCCTTCCTCAGAGACTTCAGTCGAACCAACTTGATCCTCGTAGGCCTCGAGTTTCCTTCTGACTTCATCAGACATTTTAGATGCTAGCTCGAATGGCGTCAGCGGAAGTTTTTTTATTCTTGCCTGGATCGAGTTTACAAGCTGAACAGCTTCATCTTTCGCAATATTGATATAAATCTTAAAGGTACACCTTGTCTTGCCATTCAACATTTGGGCAACTGTTTTGTGTTGCCCGTCAAACATCAGTAAATCTTTCTTTTCGGTCTGGCCGACAAGTCGAACAGCTGGTTGCTCATGAAGAGGATTTTTCTTCAAGTCGGCCGAAATCGCCAGAAGGTGGTTCAGTTTGATTTCGCGTGGCTGGATGTCATCGTCATTTTTTATGCAGGAGATTGGAAGGTCGGCAAAGCAGAACAACTGATCCTTTTGCGAGACTTTCTCGGCAAAGACGGGAACGGTTATGGCTTCGGATTCTGATTCTATAGTGGCTGATTTGCCGTCATGCGCGAGTTTGAAGTAAACGTCGGACGACTCCATCTCAAAGAAGTCACGGGCCCCTCCAAAGCGGACTTGCCCCATCTTACTATCATAGTAACGCTTGAATTTTAGGTGTGGCCGAACGTCAAAACTGGAGTGGTTTCGCTTGTACCGATTGCATTCAATATGAACGAGGTTCAGATTATTGAATTCATCGCTGCCGCCTTCGCTGACAGGGATGTTGTGATCGATCTCAATGTCATCCGATGCCCTATTCAAAAGGGTCCCGCACAGAAAGCATTCGTGCGGTTTGTGATTCCAGACATAGTCTTCAACATCAGCCTTGGAGATGCTTTTTTCATCCTGAATGGACTTCTTCAACCCGGTCGATATTTTCAAAGGCATTTTTCTATCCTGCAGACGAGGGGACGCTTCCGTCTGTGCAATTCTTAGCTGGTGATTGGTGAATACTGCTTCGCCCCTCCCGAACTCGCACCGCCGAGGCCTGCGCCTTGCTGGACGAGAAGAATGGAACGTATTTACATCGCGAGACTAAAGCGTAAACGCCCAAGTTAAGTCAAGCTTGCTACGCTTGGCCAATGCGCTCGCTTCTCGCTCTGGAGGGCATATATGCAATACTGAAAATGTAGTAGCGGCCGCTTCATTTGGAGCCAAAACCTTGGTCAGCCGAGCGCGACATACGGTTGGCTTTGTAGAGGGCTCTGCGGCGGGCGTTGCGAAGCTCGGCTCGTATGACGTTGCCAAAACTCTCGAGGATGCTCTCTCTAAGGCGGTATTGCCGGAATGCTAGCGCGCGCCAATGAGATCTGCCGTCGCCAATCTGGACGCCAATGTAGCATTCAATGCGATGGCCACCATCAGGGCGAAAGAAGATCCGAATAGCTTGGTCTCCGGTGCTATTTCCATCCGAGATGAATACCGAGGTCTTTTTCAATGTTCGCCAAGTCCACATAGGATGAATGTCGTTGTGTATGAGTGGCCGACCGTTCGAGCGCAATGCTAAATCGTTGTGAATCGTACCGATTGGATAATGCTTTGGTCCATCCGATAGCGAGAAAATGAAGAGCGGTACGATAGTGTTCTTTGTGGCCTTCGTGACGCCCTGAGGACTTTCAAATCGAACTTGCAGTTCGAAATTCCACATCACCAATTGCCCGCTACCTGGCGATGGTTGAGGTATTTCCGTGCCCATGAGCCGGTTATAAGGTTTTGGCGAGAAGGTTATCATGGATGCGAGGTTGAGCCATGAGCAAGGCGTGGGTTCTGACGACGCAAACGAAGTGGTCGTCGCATAAGCTGGGCGAGCTCGTCGTGAAGCTGTGGGAAGAGGACAACCGTCCGTCACTGGAAGAAATCCAAGACCAGTTGATCAACTCTGCGGGGTTCATCACCGCGGCCGAGTTTCGCAAGCTCCTCGAAGTAAACGGCGGGGAAGCGGACTTCGACGACGAATTCGGCCATATCACGTTTCGCCTTCGTGATTTTGGCTAGTGTCAGGCGATCCCTGCGGGTGGCCAAGTGCTTTCAATCGCCATCACATGCATCGCAAAGGGGAAAATCTCGGGTGGTGCTGGCTGCGCTCACTGGATGGCCGCAATGCATGCAGGGTACCGTAGATGGGGCATCCTCCCATGTGTCGCCGGACTTGCGTCTAGCCAATTCAGCGTCGATTTCCTTCTGAGTAAAACCGCTCATCTCATCCTCCAAAGGTTGTCATGCCAGTCCTGAAAAACGCCCGGCACGAGAAGTTCGCTCAGTCCATCGCCAAAGGCAAGACGGCGGACGAGGGTTATGTAGAGGCAGGCTTCAATCGACGAGGTGCACGACAGATGGCGATCCCTACGATTACGATCGAGCAGAGCGACGACATCCTGCGGAACTTCGGAAATCAGTTAGGGGCGCTCGGAAAGGGCGACGCGCACAAGGCGCTCGCCCAAGCAGTGAACAGGGTAACGACAACCGTTCAAGGTCGCGTCATCCGCACCATTGCGAAACAGTCCTCGATCAAGTCGGCAACTGTCCGCAGATCAATCCAGCGCGAACTGGTCAAGCCTGGCAGCGGGAAAGCCCTCGAAGGCAAGATCATTGCAACGGGCAGGCCGATCCCGCTCGACGAGTTCAACGCCCGGCAATTGTCATGGGGCGTTCGCGCTAAAGTGTGGGGCAGGGTTCAACGCTTCCCCGGAACCTTCATATTCGCGGGAACATACCGATCCGGCAAAGCTGTCGGGAACGGGCATGTCTTCCATCGCGCCACTCGCGACAGCAACCCTATCGAAGTCCTTTACGGTCCCTCTGTGCCAGAGGAGATGGTCAAGGACGAGAGTGCAAAGGTCTTCCAGTCCACCGTTGCGATGATGCTTCCTGTCCGCGTTGCCCATGAGGTCGGCCGTCTCCTCCCCGGCTGACCCGACGCCGACCCTGCGCTCATCCTTTCCTCCTAGGCGCAGGGTCGGCCCTCCCATCCACGACCGAGTATATCGCATACGTAACACCTCGACCCACACCCCCCCCTGAGTAGGGACCGACTTAGGTGGGGGTAGGGGTGCGGGACCGCCGCCCCCCGGCTTTTGAGCGATTTTTGTTTTTTGAAAACATTGGTTGCGGTTGCGAGCGGGGCGACCCTTGGCGACCCGCCCTTACCCTTTGGATGATCGAAATGGCGCAGGCGAGAACCGCACCGAAGACCGCCCAAAAGGCAGCCCCGAAAGAAGAAGCTCAGACGCTCGGCAGCGACCAGACGGCCCGGCTTTTGGACATTTCCGGCGCCTTCCTGCGCCGGCTGACGCAGGACGGGAAAATCCCGAAGCAGGCGAAGGGCCGGTATGTCCTCGACGACGCGGTCAGGGCTTACATCCGGTTCCTGCGGGACGAGAACGCCAGGACGACGAAGTCGGCGCATCAAAACCGGATGCACGAAGCGAAGGCCGCCGAAATCGAAATGCGCCTAGCCGAACGGCGCCGGGAATTGATCCCGACAGAGGACGTTTATGCGGCGATCGACATCATGATCGCGAAGTTCCGCAACGAGCTTGCAGGGCTGCCGGCCCGCTTTACTCGCGACATGGACCTTCGTCGCAAGTTGGAAGCCGAAACCCATGAAAGTCAAAACCGCATCGCGGAAGCACTCGCCGCAACTGCCAAGTTTATTCGAGAGGGCGGCGAGCTTTCTGCGGGTGGCGAAGGCGACGACGCCTGACGAATGGGGAGCCGCCAACCGAATTTACCCGCCGACGACAGGCGTCCCCGGTCCCCGCAACCCGAGACTGACCCCTTACATGATCCCGATCGGTCGCGCTGTGACCTCGGGCCGGTATGTCAAGGTCGTAGGCGTGACCGCCGCGCAGTCTGGCAAGACCGAAACGATCCTCGATGTCATCGGCGAGCGTCTTGATACGCGGCCGAAACCGATCATCTACGTCGGCCCGTCAAAAGAATTTAATACCGACCAGTTCGAACCGCGCCTTATGGGCTTGTTCGACGAAGCGGCCGGGTTCGCCGCGAAGGTCGTCCGCGGTCGGCGAATGAAGAAGACAAAGAAGATCGTCAACGGCGTTTCGATCCGCCTCGCGCATGCGGGATCGTCGACAGCGATCAAATCCGATCCCGCCGCCCTCGGCATCGTCGACGAGTATGAAGAAATGATCGCCAACATTAAGGGGCAGGGCGATCCGCTCGGGCTGCTCGAAGCGCGCGGCGATACACACGCCGATTTCGTTACCTTCCTTGTTTCGACGGCGTCGCTAGGCTTTGTCGAAACTGAAATCGATCCGGTTTCAGGGATCGAAATGTTCAAGGTCGGGACCGAAGAGGAAATTCCGTCGCCAACCTGGCGGCAATTTCAGCTTGGAACGCGGCACCATTTCGCCTGGCAATGCCCGCATTGCGACGAATACTTCGTCCCGATGCTGAAGCATCTGGTTTACAACCGGAAGGGAACGCCCGCCCAGGCGAGGCGCGAAGCTTATGTTCAATGCCCCTACGGCTGCGTCGAGCCGATCGTCGACAAGCACAAGGAGCGAATGAACGAGACTGGGCTCGCGATCGCGCCCGGCCAGACCATCGAGGACGCGCGGGCGGATCGGAACCTTCCCGACACGAACGTCTATTCGCAATGGACTTCGGGACTTTGCTCTCCTTTTCAGACGTTCGGGCAGCGCGCCGAGCGCATGCTGACGGCAATCCAGTCAGGCGAAATGGACAAGCTGCAGACAGCGACAAACGCTGCAGGCGGGGAACTGTTCACACCGATCGGCGGCGATGTTCCCGAATGGGATGCGATCCAAAAACTCGCGCTGCCTTACAAGGAATTTGATGTTCCGGCCGGCGCGTTGATCCTGACTTGCGGCGTCGACGTTCAGAAGAACCGCCTCGTCTATGTCGTCCGCGCATGGGGCGCCCGCTCTGAAAGCTGGCTGATCACGCGCGGCGAGATTTGGGGGCCGACCGAAGAAGAGGACGTTTGGACCTCGCTTGCTGAACTGATCGGCTCGCGCTTCGGCGCGATGCATGTCGTTCGGACCTTCGTCGACGCCGGCTTCCGCCCGGGCAAGAAGGACGCGGTTCCCGAGCATAAGGTCTATGAATTCGCCCGGCGTCATAGCCGGACGGTTTACGCGACGAAGGGCTTCGAAACTCGCCCGACGCCGCTGTCGGTCAATCGGATCGATGTCAACGCAAAGGGCGGCCGGGCCAAATACGGCTTGGACCTCGTCCGACTGTCGACTGACTTCTTCAAGTCATGGGTTCATGAGCGAGTTCGATGGCCGGAAGATCAGCCGGGCGGCTGGCATTTGTTCGAACGGATCGACGAGAACTTTTGCAAGCAGATCGTTTCGGAAGCCCGAACGAAGAAGGCCGGCGGGGCCGGTTTTACTTGGGTCGTCAAATCCAAGCAGAACCACTTTCTCGACTGCGAGGCCTTGGCATACGCCGCGGCCTACATGATCGGCATTCAACGCCTTCGCGACGATCCCGGCGCGCAGGCAAGGCCCGCGCTCGAGCCGAAGCGGGGCGATCTGAAACCCGAGCCCGAACTCGAAACCGCAGGGGCAGCCACGGCGCCGACGGCACCTGCCAAACGCGACGGGGGCTTCCTCGGCGGCAAGCGCCGCGGCGGCTATCTTTAAGGAAAACAGATGTCAAACATCGACGAACAGATCGCCGGGCTTGAAGAGGCGATCGCGACAGGCGTTCGCAAAGTCGTCACGCAGACGAACGGCGTTCGAAAGGAAGTCGAATATCCGTCTTTCGCCGACATGAAGGCCCGCCTTAACTGGCTTTACAGGAAGAAGAACGGCGGCCGGCCGGGCGTGACGCTGGCAACGTTCGGAAGGGTTCGCCCATGAAGATGAACCTTCTTGACCGGGCGATCGGCTATATCGATCCCGCCAGGGCTGCGAAACGCGTCCGCAGCCGCGCAGCAATCGAAATCATGGCGCGATCATATGACGGCGCGTCCCGCGGTCGCCTCAATGGCGATTGGCATCGAACATCGAACTCGGCCGATAGCGAAATCGAGCGGGCCGCCGCCACGCTGCGCGATGGGATGCGCGAACTCGTTCGCAACAATCCGCACGCCGCGAACGCTGTCGACGTTCTTGTTTCGCACGTCATCGGGACGGGGATCATCCCCAGGGCAAACACCGGCAACGCCGTGAAGGACAAGAAAATCAATGCGCTCTTCGACAAGTTTGCGAAGAAGTGCGACGCCGACGGTCAGCTTGATTTTTACGGCGTTTCGGCCCTTGCCTTTCGCGGCATGATCGAAAGCGGCGACGGGTTTGTCCGCCGCCGCCGTCGTCGACTTGAGGATAAGCTTCCGGTTCCGCTGCAATATCAGGTTGTCGAAACTGACCTGCTCGATAGCACAAAGCAGGGCGTTCTTTCCGACGGTCGCGTCTCGATACAGGGCATCGAGTTCGACGCCCTCGGATCGAGAACGGCGTATTGGATGTTTTCCGAACATCCGGGGAATTCGTATCTCGGCCTTTCCCTTGACCGGTCGTCGAAGGCGATCCCGGCTTCGGAAATCGCCCACGTTTACCCGAAGCATCGGACGCAGGTCCGGGGCGTTCCTTGGGGCTCGGCGGTCATGTCGACCCTGTTTGACCTGGGGACGTATGAGAACGCGGAAATCATTCGCAAGAAACTCGAAGCCTGCATGGTCGGCGTCATTCTCGGCGGCGACGATCAAGACTTCGCGCTCGGCGCAGCCTTGAACCCGGATCAACAGCGATCCTTCGGGGTAAAGGATAGCGACGGGGTTGTCGTCGAGAAGTTTGAACCCGGTCTGTTCGTCCACGCCGAAGGCGGGAAGGATGTCAAGTTCAATCAGCCGGCGGCGACGGGGTCATATGAGGGATACAAGAAGGCGACGCTTCACACGATCGCGGCCGGCTTTCATATCCCTTACATGCTGCTTTCGCATGACCTGTCCGGCGCGAACTATGCGTCCTCGAAGATGGGTTTCGGCCCCTTCATCCGCATGATCGAAACCGTTCAATGGTTGTTCGTCATTCCGATGTTGCTGCAACCGATGTGGGAATGGTTTTGCGAAGCGGCCTTCCTCGCCGGCTTGATCCCGTCGACCGACATCCCGGTTCGTTGGATGACGCCGCGCATGTATTCGGCCGATCCTGAGAAGGACGCCAGGGCGACGGTTCTCGAAGTTCGGAACGGCCTGAAGCCGCTGTCGGCAGCGATCGGGGAACGCGGCTATGACGCCGACGAAGTCCTCGACGAGTACCAGCAAACGAACAAGAAACTCGACGACCGGAAGCTGATTTTCGACAGCGATCCCCGGAAGCAGTCGGCGAACGGGCAAAAACAGGCGCTCGACGACGGCGGCGGTTCAACGCCGCCCGAATAGCGGCTTCATCAAAGACAGGAGTTTCCCAATGAAGGGGAAGATTATCGAACTGCCGCCCGAGCGGCGGAACATACAAGTGCGCGCCGCTTCATTCGAAGAGGCGACGAACTCGATCGAATGCGTTTGGACAACGGGCGCAAAGGTCCGTCGCTACTCTTGGCGGGATGACGGCTATTATGACGAAGAACTTGTCGTCAGTGCTTCGAACATTCGCCTCGATCGACTGAACTCCGGAGCGCCTTTCCTCGATACGCATGACGACTGGCAGTTGTCATCGGTCATAGGGGCTGTCGTCTCGGGCTCGGCGAAGATCGTCGGCGGGGAAGGCATTGCTCGCGTCGCCCTGTCGGTCGCCCCGGAACATGCCGGGATCGTCGCCAACATCAAGGCGAACATCATCCGCAACATCAGCGTCGGCTATCGCATTCATCGGGTCGAAAAGACCGAAAGCGACGACGGTTCGGTTCCCATTTGGCGCGTCGTCGATTGGGAGCCGCTTGAAATTTCCGCCGTTCCTGTTCCGGCCGATGCGGGTTCGATGATCCGGTCGGAAATGGCGAAGCGGGAAGAGGACGAGAAGCGCCTTGCCCCTTGCGAATTCATCGGATTGCGCGACGACAGCGCCGCCGCCTTGGCGCGGATGCGGATGCGGTCGCTGTCGGCCCGTTGATCTGAAACCCCTACCGCCTGCGCCCGCCGGGGCCGTAGGAATTCGGTTGATTGCCCCGGCACAACAACCCTGAAAAGGTATGTAAGATGAAGAAGAGTTCTTCGTTCATGGCGGTAGCCTTCACGCTTGCCGCTGCACTGATCGTTTGCGTCGGTCTGCCGGCGGAAGCCTTCGCCGCAGTTCCTCACGCCGCGACCCATGCGATCGGCAGCCTCGGCGACGTTGTTGTCCACTATGCCCCGCATATGGCGGGCGTTCTCGCCGTCCTTCGCGCCGACCTTTCCGCCCTTGAAAAACGCGCAGCCGACAAGCTCGCCGAAGTCAAAGACGGCATGGAAGCGACCGCGATCCGCAAGATCGAGAACGATCACGCCGCAATCGCTGCGGACATCAAGTCGAAGAAAGACGAGATCGCCGCCGAGGAACGCCGCCTGGCAGACGAAGACGCTACTTCCCGTCGCAATCAGGGCGACAACGAAGCCGCTGTCCGCGCTGCAACGACCGCAGCCGTCGCCGACGCCCTTCGCGCCGAGCGCACCCGCACGGCGACGATCCGCTCGCTCGCCGCATCTGTCGGCGCTGTCGAACTCGGCGAAGAGCATGCCGGCAAGGACACGTCTGTCGACGCGTTCCGCGGTCATCTGCTCGATCACCTTGCCAAGCAGGGCGGCGCACCGACGAACAGCAACGTTCGCGTTGATGCCGGGCCGGGCAACGCCGAGCAGCGCGCAGCCGCGATCACGAACGCCCTGCAGCATCGCGCAAACCCGGCAGGCGTCGAACTGACGACCGACGGCCGCAACTTCCGCGGCCTGACCCTGATTGAAATCGGTCGCGATATTCTCGAAGCGAACGGCGTCAACACTCGCGGTATGCCCCGCAACGAAATCGCACAGCAGGCGCTTGCGGTTCGCTCGGGCGGCATGCTTACGACAAGCGACTTCGGCGGCATCCTCGCCAATGTTGCGAATACCACTCTGCGCGCCGGCTATCAGGCCGCCCCGCAGACCTTCCGCCCGCTCGTTCGCGAAACTACCGTTTCCGACTTCAAGGCGATCACCCGCGCGGCGCTCGGCGAAGCCCCGGCGCTGAATAAGGTCAACGAACACGGCGAGTTCAAGCGCGGTTCGCTCGGCGAAGGGAAGGAAAGCTATAAGATCGCGACCTACGGTAAAATCGTAGCGATCACCCGTCAGGTGATTGTCAACGACGATCTTGACGCTTTCACCCGCATCCCGCAGGCGTTCGGCGTTCAGGCTGCGCAGCTTGAAAGTGATCTTGTCTGGGCGCAAATCCTGGCAAACCCGGTTATGGGCGACGGTAAAACGCTGTTCCATGCCGATCACGGCAACATCATCACGGCCGGCGCGATTGCGGTCGCATCGTTGTCCAATGCCCGGACTGGCTTCGCGAAGCAGACCGGCCTTGATGGCAAGACCGTCCTCGGCCTGATGCCGAGCTATCTGATCGTTCCTGTCGGCCTGCAGACCATAGCCGAGCAGCTTATCGGTCAGATCGTCGCGACGAAAGCGTCGGACGTTGTTCCTGATAGCCTGAAGCTGAAGGTCATCGCCGAAGGCCGCCTCGATGTTGGCATCACCCGACCGGAAGACGACATCGTCGTCGCGGGCAACGCAAACGCCTGGTACGCGGCCGGCAACTTGGCGCAGGCCGACATCGTCGAACTTGCCTATCTCGAAGGCAACCGCGGCGTTTACACCGAAACCCGGACGGGCTTCGACATCGACGGCATCGAGATCAAGGCCCGCCTTGATGTCGGCGCGAAGACGATGGATTGGCGCAACATCGCGAAGAACGTCGGTCAATAATCGGCTGACTGAACACCATCGACGAAGGGGCCGGCTAAACACCGGCCCTTTTGTTTTTCATCCGTTCAACATGCGAGGAAACGCATATGAAAAACTTTGTTCAGCCGGGGCAGGTCGTCACGCTAACCGCCCCTTACGACGTTGCTTCGGGCGGCGGCTTGAAGGTCGGCGGCATCGTCGGCGTTGCAACCTTCACGGCCAAGGCCGGCGAGAAGGTCGAAACCAAACTCGACGGCGTCTTCGACGTTGCGAAGACTTCCGCCCAGGCATGGACGGCCGGCGTCGCGATCTATTGGGATGACACCGCGAAGCTGTTTACGTCGACCGTCGGAACTAACACGAAGGTCGGCGTCGCCTTGCTTGATGCGGCGAACCCGTCCGACATCGGCCGCGTCCGTCTTAACGGGAGCTTCTAAGTCATGGGGTCGATCTGGCAGCGATTGGATGCGCTCGCGGGGCGGGCAGCGAACGCGGTCTTTTCGGAGGCCGTCCGCATCATGCCGCGCCTTGCGAACGAATACATCGCATCGCAGCCGGACGCCTCCCGACAAGAAGCGACGGTTCGGGGGATATTTTCCCTCGAACCTTCAACCGACGATTTGCGCGGTCAGCGCATTTCGGGCGAAAGCCGCGGCGCCCTGCGCATGGTCTTCGCCGAAGCAGTTGTTCAAATCACCGCGGCCGAGGCCGCTTTAATCGGCTTCATGCCGGTCAAGTCTGACCTGGTCAAACTGATCGACCGGCCGGGCTGCCCGACTTACGCCGTCGAGCATGTCGAACCTTTTGATAGCGACGACATCGCGCTTTATCTGACGAAGGAAACAGTCGAATGATCGTCCCGCTCGCCCTGCGCTTGAGCGCAAAGAATGCGCTTGTCAGGGCGACATCAGCCGGCGACCGCGTCTTCGACAGTGCAATTTCATCGATCGAAGACATGATCAAAGAGGGGCCGCAGCCCTTCGTTGTCGTTTCGACCGACGATCAGACGTTCAACATAACCGGTTTCGACATTACCGGGGGAGGTTCCCGGCAGGTCGACATCGTCATCGATGTCGCTGTCGGATCGGCCGTCAAGATGGACGACGGCGACGACCTGGCGGTCATGATCCCGCACACCGACGCGGGAACGGAACTGTCCGTCAATATCATTACGCGGCAGGCGTTGCGGGCGTTATTCGAACCGAACAGCGGCGGCGCTTGGGGCAAGATGTTCCGCAGGATCGCGCAGCAGGCGAGCCGGGTTCTAATCCGGCGCGGGGCCGGCGCGCAGAAGGGCGTCAAGTTCGCTGCGGCGCAGATCGTCATTTCCGTTCAGCCGCTTTTCGAGCCGGCCTTCGGCTTTGCGCCGCAGGGCGTTTGGGATGAATTCATCGCCCAGGTCAAGGCCGACCCTGTCGTCGCGCCGCTTGCCCCGGCGATCGAAGCAGCCATCACCGGTGACGCCGTTCCCGATTGGAAAGTTCTATCCTCGATCATCGGGCTGAACGACGAGGCCGCGACGGCGATCGGCGTCTTGCCGCTCGGCGGCGAGGGCAGCGTTTGGGTTTCCGAACAGGTTGTTTCGCCCGACGGATGGGTCGACAACGCTGCAACGGTCAACGAGAACCTGCCGGGGGCGCCTTAATGTCGAACCCGCTTCTCGATCTGTTCATTCGCGTCGCATCCCTTGAAAAGCGGCTAGCCGGCATGGTTCGGCATGGCCCAGTTGAAGAGGTCAACGCAAAAGAAGGTTGGGTCCGGCTGAACCTTGGCGAAGGCGACGACGGGAAGTTCATTTCCGCAAAGGTTCCCTACGCCCAAATTGCCGGCGACCTGAAAATTCATTCTGCCCCGAGCAAAGGGCAGAACATGACGATCGTCGCGCCCGGCGGCGATGCCCGCCAGGCGGTAGCCCTGCCGATGACTTGGAGCGACAAGAACGCCGCCCCAAACGACAAGGCTGACGAACACACGCTGACTTTGGGCGGCGTTCGGATCGACCTGAAAGGGGACGAAATCAAATTCGCGATCGGCGGCTTCTCGCTGACGATCACGGAAAGCGCCGCCGTCTTCAATGTCGGCGGGGTCGAACACAGGATATCGGGCGGCGGGGTTGAAACGACCGGCGGAACTGTCCGCCACGATGGCAAGAACATCGGCAGCGATCACGAGCATACCGATGTCTTGAAGGGCGGCGACCTGACCGGCCCGCCTGCATAACAGCGGCCCCAAACTTGAAAGGACGAACATGCAAACGCTGCAAGAACTCTTGCGGGCGCGCATCGCTGCGGACGCCCGCGCTCATGTCGGCGCGATCACAGAAAGAAGCGGGGAGGTCCGAATTACTTTCGGCGCCCTCGGCCCTCTCCCCCGGATCGTCATCGCGATCGTCGGCAGTCATGTCCGCGTCGTCGAGCCGGCTGTCGGCGACGGCGCCGAGCTTGTGCTTGACGCGAACCCGACGACCTTCCCCGAGCGGATCGTTCCCCACGATCACCCGCGCGAAGAACTGATTTGGATGGCGCAGGACAAGGTCGTCGAAGTCAAAACCAACGCAACAAAGGCCGAGATTGCCGCCGCCCTGAATAGGGCCGCCGGCTTCTTGGACTAAAGCAGAAGGACATGCGGCATGGCTGTCGATCCCTCAATCGATATAGACGCCGAAACCGGCGGGGATATTTCCGGCTGGCCGCATGTCCTGCAGTCAATTCAGGACTTCTTTATTACGTCGTTCGCCGAACGTGTCATGCGGGAATGGTACGGCAGCGCCGTCCCCCGCTTCCTCGGCGAGAACCTGACCGCTTCGACCGTCGTTCCGTTCTTCGCCGCAATGGCGAGCGCAATCGAGCAATGGGAACCGCGCTATCGGCTGACGAGGGTCGTCCCCGAAAGCGTCGGCCGCGACGGGAAGCTGCGGGTTTACATGGAAGGCGAGTTTCGCCCCCGGGCGCTGCTCGGTGATTTCACGCCGGAAGGCGCCCGTCGAATAACTGTCCTCGGCGGCAGCGGCGGCAGTGTAGAGGTTTCATAAATGGCCGATCCATTTCTTGCGGGTCTGCCCGACCCGACTGTCGTCGACGAGATTTCCTTCGAGGCGATCGTTGCTTCGATGAAGACTGACCTGGTCGCCCGCTTCCCTTCGATCGAGCCGATCCTTGCGCTAGAAAGCAGCGCGGCGGTCAAGGTTATGCAGGTCGCGGGCTATCGCGAAATGCTGCTTCGCTCCCGCATCAATTTCGCGGCTCGGGCGAACCTTCTGGCATACGCGACGGGGAGTGATCTTGATCACGTTGGGGCGAACGCCTCGCCGCCGCTCGTTCGCATGTATCAGGAAAGCGACGAACGCTTCCGAACCCGAATTCTCGACGCGGTCAGCGCCCGCAATACCGGATCGCTTGCCCGCTATCGCTATGTTTCGATGTCCGCAGACATCAGGGTCGCCAACGCGATTGCATATCGCGTCGACCGATCGCCGATCGTTTACGTCGCCATTGTCTCGACGAACAGCGACGGGGCAGCAGATGCGGCCCTGATTGCAACCGTTCAAGCCGCTTTCGACCTGCCCGAAAATCGGATGGTCAACGGCGCCGTTGTTGTCCGATCGGCCGTCACGACGGTCGCCAACATCGCGGCTTCGTTGACGATTGTTCCGGGTTTGCCGACCAATCTTGCAGCGACCGCCGAAAAGGCGCTGCGCGATGCCTGGGCGGCCGAAGGCGGGCTCGGCCGCGATCTTACACGCGATTGGATCAAGGCGCGGCTGCAAATCCCCGGCGTCTATTCGGTCGCCGTATCGCAGCCGGTCGCCGACATAATCAAACCGCCCTATGAAGCCGCAAGCTTCGGGACGGTAACGCTGACCATCGCCGGGGAGAACACCTAACATGGCCGTCCAATCGCTTCACCCGCCGCATTCAAGCTCGACTTTTATGCGCGCGTTCGAACAGGCGATTGCATACGAACCCCGGGTCGGATCGGCCGTCACGGCGATCCGCGATGTCAAGGGTCATCGGCTGCCGACTTGGCTGCAGTTCCTTCTTTATGAATACGGCCTGATTGAACTGACGCCGTATGTCACGAACGCCTACACGCTGCTCGATGAGGGCCGCGTCTGGCAGATCGAGCGCGACACCTTCGCCGCAGTCGTCCGCGGGCTCGGATGGGTTTCGGCCCCGGGGTCGATCGTCGAGGCTTCGCCCCGCCGCAATTGGTGGAACAGCTTTCAGGTCTATCTTGAAAGCCTTCCGCCGGCCGACGTTCCGAACCTTGAGCGGATCGAGAAGATCGTCGATCTTTCGGCGCCTTTTCGGTCGGACTTCCGGCGTGGCGTCAACGGCTATGACGTTCCGGCGCTCGAAGGCGACTATACGAAGCTTGACGCCTCGATCCTCGATCGGGAAAGCGGCGTCCGCCTGAATGGGCGCGGCCCGCTGTGGTCATTCGGGAAGGTCACAGAACTTTCGCACGAACTCGCCGAGGCCGAGGGCCTGGCGCTCGACAACTGGCAGCCGCCGGTCGCCGATTTCGACTATTCGGTCAACTTCTCGACGATGACCGCAATCATCGACGAAAGCCCGATCGACTTCGACGATGCGATCGACTTTTTGCGGCCATCGAAGAAATGGCATTTCGACCTCGCCGGCAATTGGTTTGAATTCGATGTCGACGAAATCGCCGCGACCGATGCCGGCGCGATCATCGAAGAGGCTGGCGATCGCCTTTGCGAGTTCAAGCCGCAGGTCAACCGGCTCGAAGACGCCGACGCCGCAACCGTTACGCTCGTCGGGGTCGATGATCCCTTCGGCGGGGACGAGGCGATCAGGGTCTTATTCGAAGGCAACGCCGGCCGGGTTTTCCTCGTTGCGGCCGAAGGGCTCGAAGAAGGGACGACTTATTCGGTTTCCTTCTTCGCGCGCCTTGTCAGTTCGTCAGGATTGACGGCGGGCGGCGGCGATGCCGGGCTGCAAGACTTCTTCGAGCAGATGGCCGCCGGCCAATGGGTTCGGATCAAGGGGCAGCCGTTCACGGCGGGCGAGGTTGCCGGGCAATGGCTCGACCTGACCCTGACGACGCCAGGCGCGACGCTCGTCGTCGACTTGTTCGGATTTCAGATCGAGGTCGGAACGAAAGTGACCTCACCGATAGGCGGCGATGAACTGACGGGGCATCGAGCCGCGGATGCTCTATCGCTGATCTTGCCGGAAGGTCAGAACAACATCGTTGCGACCTTCGATGACGGTACAAGTCAATCGTATCTTCGCGTTGTCGGTCCCTTCCCGATCATCCCCGAGCAGCTTAATCGCCCGCTACTGACGCAGGTCAGCAATGCGTCGTCGACGACTTGGCAAAGCATGTCCTTCCCTTGGAGCGACGCAACTTTCCCTTGGGCGTCGGACGCCCGGGCGCAGCGGCAGATCGCCCTTGCAAGTTGGTTCGAAGGCCGGGTCGGTTACGTCGCTTTGCGGAACGGCTCCGGCGCGGTCATCGGCTATCGCCGGACGCGCGCCGTCAGGCAGATCGATCCCGACTTTTACGGGCAATACGCTTTCGGCGGTTCGAAATATGTCGCGTCGCCGACCGGGCGATCGATCTTCATCGAGGCGATGACCGACGCCGGTAACGGCAGCGGGATCGAAGCAAAGACGGTCGAGATCGTCTTCGGCGGGCAGTTGGCCCCGGGCGTCAAGCCTGGGCGTCTTTGGCTTGCCCCGGACGAACTGACCGGCGGCGTTCGCATCGCAACGCAAGCAATCAACATCCCGCTTCGCGCGACAGTGCGCGAGCGGCTGAAACTCCTTCTGAGGTTCTAAATGGCTTACGAGCATAAGAGCGGCATTCCTAACGCCTATGACCGGGCCGAGGGACACCCGGAATGGCAAAGCCTCGTCTTCTCGGACAAGTTCATTCAATCGGCTGAACTGACCGAAGTTCAGACGGTCATCCGTGGACGGCATAACCGCCTCGGTCGCCTGATCGCGAAGGATGGCGACCGCGTCGAAGGCGCTGCCGCCGTCGTTACGCCGGAAGAAGCGGAAGAGCCGACGGTCGCGCAGGTCATTTTGACGGCCGGCCGCATCTATGTCGGCGGCGATGTCCTTCCGGTCGCGGCCCTCGTCCTCGATAACGTTCCCTTGACGGGGCTTGTCGAAATCGGCGTCAGGACTGTCACGACCTACATCGACAGCGAAGACGACCCGACACTGCTCGGCCTCGTCGACGGCGAGGTTTCGCAGGGCGAGCCCGGCGCCGCCCGCGAAGTTGTTTCGATATCCTGGGCGCTGCGGACGGACGACGGCGAAGGCGACTTCATTCCGGTCTATGTCATGCAGGACGGGACGATCATCGATCAGACGCCGCCCCCGTCGCTTGACGGGATCAATTCGGTCGTCGCGGCCTATGACCGCGGCGCCCACGGCAGCTACATCGTCAGCGGCTGCAGGGTCACGGCCCTTGGCAAGCTCGACGACAGCCAGGTCTTTTCGATCGAGGAAGGCGAAGCGAATATCAACGGGTTCAAACGGACCCGCCTGAATTCCCTTCGCATCGCCCACGAAGAGGACTTCGATGTTGAGGAAGTCGCCGGCGAGCCTCGTACATGGCCGGGTGGAACGACGGTAACATTCGCCGTTAACCGCAAGCCGATCGCCGCGATTAACTCGGTCCTGGTCACAAAGGAAGTGACGGCGACCGTAACGCGTGGGTCGGTCGCTGGCGGCGCCGATGCGCTGCCGAACAACAGCGTTAGTTCGATCATCGAGGTCAAGCAGGGGGCGACGGTTTACGTTGCGGGGACAAGCTACATTCGGACGGGCGACACTGTCGATTGGTCGCCTGCCGGCGCCGAGCCGGCGACGAGTTCGAGCTATACGGTCAAGTATCAATATTTGGCGCTCGTCACGCCGGATAGTTCGACCGATACCTCGATTACGGTTTCCGGCGGCGTAACCGGGGCGCTTGTCGTCCTGGGCTATGATTTCAAACTGCCGCGGATCGATCAGCTTTGCCTTAACCAAACCGGCTTTGCTGAATACATCCGGGGCATTTCGGCCCGCGACAATCCGCTTCCCCCGATTGTTCCGGCGAACCTTCTGGCTCTCGCCGAAATCAATAATAATTGGATGGATAAGCCGGGCGTTACGAATAGCGGCATCCGGTCAGTCCCCTATGCGGAAATGTGGCGCATCTTCAATCGCGTCTTCGATCATGAGCGGCTTTTGCAGCTTGAGCGGCTGAAAAGCGGGATCGATCAGCGCGAGCCGACCGCAAAGAAGGGGCTGTTCGTCGACCCGTTCACTTCCGATTATTATCGGGATATCGGCGAGGTTCAGACGGCGGCGATCGGCGAGGGCATTATGCAACTTGCCATTACGCCGACGTTCTACACGACGACCCTGACGGCCCCGGTCATGCTTGATTGGGTCGAAGAGGTCATCGTCGGGCAGGAACTTTCGACGGGTTGCATGAAGATCAACCCCTATCAGAACTTTGTTCCGATGCCGGCAGCGATGACGCTGACGCCGTCGGTCGATTTTTGGGTTGAGCAGCAAACGGTTTGGGCTTCGCCGCAGACGCTCGAATTTAACCGCGGGGTTCGATCTGACAACGGCCCGCTCGTCGTGTCATCGACCTCGACCGCCGTCGTCGACAACCGGGAACAGCAAGCGGAATTCCTGCGGCAGATCGCCGTCGCCTTCAAGATCGACGGCCTCGGCGCCGGGGAAATCCTGAAAACGCTGACCTTCGACGGCGTCAACGTAAAGCCTGCCGGAGCGCAGACGGCGAACGCTCAAGGCATTATCACCGGGTCGTTCAACATCCCGGCGAACATTACCGCGGGGACGAAGAAGATCGTCGCCGAGGGGATGGGCGGAACGATGGCTTATGCGGCCTTTACCGGCGCAGGGGTCATCGAGATTTCGGTAGTGCGTCAGTCGACAACAATCGAACGTTGGACGCGTCCGGCGGTCACACAGTCGGTTCGCAACACGTCGAGCGGGAACTCGGGCAACAACAGTAACAACGGCGCGGGCGGGGCATCGAAAAGCGATCCCCTCGCGCAGACGTTCACGCCGCCTGAACCCCGCCAGGTCGTCGGCGTGGACATTCGGCTTTGCGCAGTAGGGTCGGGAGGGAACAGCCTTCTTGTTCATCAGGTGACGGTTGAAACCGGCTTCCCGACTGAGGAAGTCTATGCCGAAGCCTTCGTCCCGATGGCAGGGGCAACGGTCGGATGGAAGTCCGCCCGCTATAGCCTGCCGGTCCTGACCTTGGATGACCGCGCAAGCGCGATCGTTGTCAAGACGGATGATGCAAATCATTCGTTGTCGATAGCCTCGCTCGGCGCCTTCGACGCGGCTCGTCAAAGCTACGTCGGGCAGCAGCCCTACACGACGGGCGTTCTACTCTCGTCGTCCAATGCTCAGACATGGACGCCGCACCAAAACGACGACCTGACTTTCCGCATCATTGCGGCGAAGTTCACTTCGTTGACGAAGATCGTCCCCCTCGGGTCGTTCAACATAGTCAACGCAAGCGATCTGCAGGTCCGGGCGGATGTCGAAATCCCGTCGTCTGACTGCAGCGTCGTCTTTGAAGTCGTCCGGGCAAACGGAAGTGTCATTCAAATGCTTCCCTACCAGGTCGTTCAGCTTGCCGAGTTCGTCACGGAAACTGTTCAGCTTCGGGCGATCCTGAAAGGAACTGAAAAGCTGTCGCCGATCCTCTATGCCCCGGTTCTCTTCCTGACCGGAACGATCGCGACTGCGGGAACATACATTTGCCGGGCTTTCAACCTCGGGACAGCCGTCAAACTGACGAGCTATTTCAAGGCGAAGCTGCCGACCGGTTCGACCGTCAATATGCAATACGACAAGGCCGATGATAGCTGGCAGGCGATGCCCCTTATCACGACTTCGCCATTGTCTGATGCCGCGTGGGTCGAGCAGAAGCGTGAAGCAACGGCGATCACCGCAACGCAAGGCCGCATCAAGATCACGATAACCGGCGGGCCTGCAGCCCGGCCGATGATCGGCGACCTTGGCGCGGCGGTTATGTAAGGGGCCTTGAATGGCGGACACCATCAACCGGGGCTATCCCAAGCCGGTCCCCTCGCACAATGTCAGCGACGACGTTCTGCTCTTGATGCAGGCGCTCGACGCTGTTGACGGCGACATAGGGACGATACTGAACGCGCTAAACGGAAAGGCGCCGACCGTTCATTCGCATGCCATGTCGGACATTTCCGGCCTAATCAATGCGCTCGAAGGGAAGGTTTCCGTCGGGTTCGTCTATCCTTTCGACAGCATCGAGGGCGTCAGCGGAACGGCTGCCGCCCCCGATGGTTATGTTCTTGCAAAGGTCGCGGGAAGTTGGGTTCCTCAAAGCCCGGCGGGTCTTCTCGGCTCGCACTCGCATTCGATAGCGGACATCACCAACCTTGCGGCAGCGTTGAACAGTAAACTCGACGCCGGCAACCTGGGAACGACTGGCCTGAAATCGACGCCTGTCGATGCCGATACTTTTGTCGGCCTCGACAGCGCGGCGCAGAACGCAGTCAAGCGGTTTTCGTGGGCGTCCCTCAAGAATGCCCTGAAAACCTACTTCGACCCGATCTATGCGGCCGCGACCCACGGTCACAGCATGTTAGCGATTTCGGGCCTCGCCGATGCCCTGGCGGCGAAGGCGAACCTTTCGGCGCTGCCGCTGACGAAGTTCGTCGAAAGCGGTCAGCAGACTATCACGTCGGGCGGCTCGCTTGCGATCCCGCACGGCCTGACCGTGAAGCCGAAGTCGGTTCAGCTTGCTCTTGTCTGCGCCACGGCCGAGGCGGGATATTCGGTCGGCGACGAAGTTTCGATCCCGCCCGGCCCGCTAATGGCTTCGGATCGAGGGGCAGCGATCACCCCCGACGAAACGAACATCAATGTCCGCTTCGGATCGAACGCAAGTGCGATGTATGCCCTGCATAAAAGCACCGGGCAGGGGGCGGCGCTGACGAACGCTAACTGGCGGCTCGTCGTCCGCGCCTTCGCCTAAGAACTGACGCCCGGCCTCGATGTCGGTCGTTTGAAAGCCGCCGCCGGAAGGCGGCATTTTTGTTTCTACAACATAGGAGATAGTCGATGTCCGATCCTACATTCGGCATTGCAATCACGCGGCTCGATAACGAGCCGCGCCCGGCGGTCGCATCCGATTTGTCGGTCGTCGGTCTTGTCGGCACGGCCCCGGCGGCAAACGAAACGTTCTTCCCGCTGAACGACCCCATCATGATCTATTCGGACAGCGCCGTCGCAATTCAGGCGCTCGGCGCAACCGGATCGCTCGCGAAACAGATCGAGCTTATCAACGCGCAGCTAGGGGAACTGCAGGCTGCCGCGCAGATCGTCATCGTTCGCGTTGAAGAAGGCGTAAACGAAGACGACACGATCGAGAACCTCGTCGGCAATGCCGCCCTGCAGACTGGCGTTCATGCGCTTCGCATCGCCGGCCCGAAGCTCGGCGTCGTCCCGCGTCTGATCGGCGTTCCTGGCTTCACGCATCAGCGCAAGACCGGCGTCAGTTCGGCGATCGTCAACAACCCGGGCTCTGCCTACACGAGCCCGCCGGTTGTCGCCTTCACTGGCGGGGGCGGCCTTGGCGCTATGGGGACGGCGGTCCTCGGAACCGGCACGGATGCCGGCAAGGTCGTCGGCATCACGATCACAAACCCGGGTTCGGGTTACACGTCGGCCCCGACGATAGGCTTGACGGGCGGCGGCGGTTCCGGCGCCGCAGCGACTACGACTATCGCCGACCTCGCGAACGCGGTCTGCGCTGCCCTGCCGGCAGTCCTGAACGCGACGCTCGCGCACGCCGTTGTTTCCGGCCCGGGGACGACGCTGCTCGACTTTACCGATTGGCGTGAGACGCTGAATTCGGAACGCCTGATCCCGCAGGAAACTTGGGTCAAGGTGGGGACGAACGGCGATGTCGTCGACGGCGTCGGCGCGGTCCTCGGCATTGCCGTCCGCCGCGATCACGAAAAGAACGGCCTGCCGTTCTGGTCCTGGGCAAACCAACCCGTTTACGGGATCGTCGGCCCGAGCCGCTACATCGACTTTTCGCTCACTGACGGGGCAACCGAAGGTCAGCAAATTCTTGCGCAAAACGGGGGCGTCATCCTTCGCGGCGAGGCAGGGGTCGAAACGTCGATCGCTTCGGGCGGCTTCATGTACGTCGGGACGGACAACGCGGGCGATGATGAGAACTGGCGTTTCTACAACGTCACGCGCGGCCGGGATTACATCCACCTGATGTTCCTGAAAACGCTTCGCTCGTTCCTCGGCCGGTTCAACATCACCGCGCAGACGATCGAAAGCATTGTCCAGACGATGAAGACCGGGCTTCGCGACTTGCAGGCTGACGACGCGATCCTCGGCTACACGGCCGGCTTCGAGCGCGATCAGAACAACGCCGAACAGCTTCGGCTCGGCAAGTTCGTCGTCACCTTCAAGGCCGAAGAAGCGCCGGTCCTTCGGCAGCTTGGCATCCGGTCGGCCAAATACCGCCCGGCCCTCGACGCGCTTCTGAACGATCTTCTCGTTCAGCTTGACGCAAACGTCTGACCGTCAGTTAGGAAAGGTCTAAGAGAATGAGCAGCACCTTCTTTCTGATGGAGGCCGTCAACCTGTTTTGCGGGACGGCGGACGCGACGAAGGGCAAGCATTTGACGCTTGCCGAACTGAAGCTTCCCGACCTGCAGGCGATCTATGCGGATCACCATGCCGGCGGCGCTTTGGTAGCGACCGAATTCGAAGTCGGCATCGAGAAGCTTGAACCGACGTTCAAGCTGAACGGCTTTGACCCCGATCTTCTGAGCGAGTTCGGGCTCGGGACGCGCTATCGCAACATCTTCACCGCCTACGGCGTCGTCCGCGATCAGCGATCGGGCAAGGCGATCGAGGCGAAAGCGATCCTCGAAGCGCGCCTCGGCCGCATCGCGCCGGATGCTTTCCAGCGCGGCGAAATGCACGGTCACGAATACGCGATGAATTCGGTCATCCATTATGAACTTTGGTTCGATGGTTCCGAAAAGATCGCCTGGGATCACTTCACTTCGGTTTGGCGCGTCAACGGCGTCGATCAGAATGCCGACGAAAATCGCATCCTGCGAATTTCCGGCTGATCCAGTAACGCCGCCGGTCGCCGAAACTGATCTGATCACATCAGCCCGCCGGGTTCGTCCCCGGCGGACTTTTTTGTCGTGAACAAGGAAACACGAAAATGACTGCCGAAAACAATCCCGTCCCTGTCTGGAAGGAAATCACGTATCCGCTGATTTTCCCGATCGGCGACCTGAAAACCCTGACCTTCCGCGAGCCGAACGGGGAAGTCCTCGAAATCATCGACGAACTCGGTATCGAGGAAGGCAAGGCGCCGAGCGTCCGCCAGACGATCGCGATCATCAGCGCCCTTTCTGGCGAGCCGATCGAAGCGATCCGCAAGCTCAATCAGCGCGACATCGAGGGGGCTGCGAACGCGAGTGTCCCTTTGCTTGGGGGCGAAACCGGGACGAGCGGTTCGGCCTGATCCTCGCCTTCGCCGGCATCTGGCGCAGGGAAGGGGACGAGATCGTCGCGATAACCGCGGCGGTCCTGAACACGTCGTTCATCGAATGCCGCCGGACCCCGTTCGGGCTGCTTTTGCGGATGTATCGCCACGCGGCCCTCATTGCCAAACTTAGGAAGGGCTGAAGATGGCCGCTCTTACATCGCAGTTGGTCGTTCGCCTGATCGACCAAGTCACCGGCCCGGCCCGGACTGCCGGCCGCTCGCTACTCGGGCTGAACCGGGCGGCGGCGGGTGCATCAGGTACGTTCGGCGCTTGCCTGGGCGCTGCGATCGAGCGCAACAATCGCGCGCTTGATCAGACGCGCGGCCGAATGATCGACGCCGTCGCCGGGTTCTATTCGCTCAAAGCTGCGATCGGCGGGCCGGTCAAAGCGGCGATGGAATTCGAAAGCGCCATGTCGGACGTTCGGAAAGTCGTCGACTTCCCGACCCCGCAGGCTTTCAAGGATTTTCAGCAGGCCCTTGTTGACCTGTCGAAGCGCGTCCCGCTGTCGGTCAACGGTCTTGCGCAGATCGCGGCAGCCGCCGGTCAGGCGGGCATTGCCGGCGATGACCTTATCAAGTTCACCGAAGCGGCCGCGAAGGTCGGCGTCGCCTTTGACATCAGCGCAGACGATGCCGGCGATGCGATGGCGAAACTTATGACCGGCCTCGGCTTATCGATCGATCAGGCGGTTTCGCTGACCGATGCGATGAACCATCTGTCGAACGCGCAGGCGTCGTCGGCGGCTGAAGTTCTTGACGTTGTGCGTCGCGTCGGCGCCCAGGCGAAACAGTTCGGCTTTACCGCCGAGCAGGTTGCGGCGTTCGGCTCGGCGATGGTCGCGGCCGGTTCGGAAACCGATGTCGCGGCGACATCCTTCCGCAACATGGGCCTTGCTCTAACGAAGGGCGACAGCGCGACGAAGCGGCAGCGCGAAGCCTATGAACGGCTTGGACTGAGTTCGAAAAGAGTCGCGAAGTCGATGCAGAAGGATGCCGTCGGAACGACGCTGTCCGTCATGGAAGCGATCGCGAAACTGCCGAAGGAAGAGCAAGCGTCGGTTTCGTCCGATTTGTTCGGAAACGAAGCCCGCGCTCTGCCGATCCTTCTGACTAACCTCGGGCTGCTTCGGGAAAGCCTCGGCCTCGTTTCGGATCAGACGAATTATTCCGGCTCTTCGTTCAGGGAATTCGAAACCCGGTCGAAGACGTTCGCGAACGCGGTTCAGATTTTCGACAACCGGATCACGTCCTTGAAGATCGCGATCGGCGCGGCGTTGATCCCGGCATTGAACGATCTGATCAATCGGATGACGCCGCTTATCGAAGCCTGTACCGACTTCACAAACCGGAACCCCGAACTGACCCGGAACGTCCTGGCAGCGGCCGGGGCGCTCGTCGCATTCAAGATCGCAATGACTGGGCTCCGGTTCGTCGGCCTTCTCGGTCGCGGCGGCGCCCTATCGATGATTTCGATCGGGTTCAACACGATCGGACGGTCGGCGATTGGCGCAATGTCGGCCGCCCGGTCGGCGGTCGCATTGCAAAGGGCGCTTGGCGGCATGTCCGGGCAGCAGCTAACGGGGCTTCAGGCGATCGGGACTGCTCTGCGCGGAATGATCTTTGCGGTCCCTGGCGTGTCGATGATTTCCGGCGCGCTTTCCGCCATTGGCGGGGCGCTAGCAGCAATCTCGGCCCCGGCATGGCTTGCCATCGGGGCAGGGGTCGCCGTCGTGGCGGGGGCGGGCGCCTTGCTCTGGAAATATTGGGATCGCGTTTCGTCGATCTTCAGCGGCGTGGCCAGAAGGATCGGTGAGGAACTGCAACCCGCCTTCGACAAGATGAAGCCGCTACTCGATCGGATCACGCCGGCAATCACCGCGATCGGCGATGCGTTCAACGTCGTCAAGACGAAGCTGTCCGAATTTACGTCTTGGATCGGGTCGTTCTTTTCGCAGGAAATCCTTTCGGACGAACAGAAGGCCGGCTTCGACAAGGCCGGTTACGATGTCGCCGACAGGATGATCAATTCGATCAAGTCTGCGTTTCAGGGCTTGCTCGATTGGTTCAAGGGCTTGCCCGGACGGATCGTCGAGGCGATCGGCAACATCGATATTTCGGGGCTGATCAAATGGCCGAGCCTGCCTTCGTGGATGGGAGGAGGCAGCCCGGCGCCCTCGGGTCCGCCGGCCGCTGCCAACACCAACAGCGCAGGGCCGGGGATATCCGGGCATCGCGCGGCAGGCGGCAACGTCTGGTCGGGCGGGTCCTTCCTTGTCGGCGAGAATGAAGCTGAAATCTTCACGCCAAAAGGCGCGGGGACGATCACGCCCGTTAGTAAAGCCGGCGGGGGCGGGGACATCCGTTTCGGCGACATCCACATTCACGGCATGACGAACCCGGAACAAGCCGCGGACGTAGTCGTCAAGCGCATCGAGGACAAACTTGCCGGCCTGCTTCGGGGGTCGCATTCAGACAGCGGGGCTTATGGCTGATGCTTTTTTCATTGGGATCGCTGTCGATCGAAGTCGCGCCCTTCAACGTCCATGAGGTCTACGAAGACGGTTCAACAGAATATGCGTTGAAGCCGGTCGTCGGCGCAGAACCCCTCCTTGAATTCGTCGGCGAGGGACCAAACGAAATCTCGCTATCGGGGAAGCTCTTCCCGATGGCGATAGGCGGGCTCGACGAGCTTGAACTTCTCAAGCAGATGCGCGTCAGCGGGAAGCCTCAATATTTGATGCGCGGCGACGGGACGCCGCAGGGCTGGTTTGCGATCACGCATGTCAGCTCCCGTTCCTCATTTCTCGGGCGGCAAGGCGTGGGCAGGCAGATTGATGTTTCGATCAGCCTGACCCGGTCTCAAAAGCCGTCAGCACAATCGTTCTTCTCGCTTGTCGCGGGGCTCATCTAAACATCGAAAAGGGATCGAAATGCAAAAGTCAGTTGAAGTTCGCAACGCGTATCTTGACGCGCAGGAAGTCGCCTGCGGGGTTTCCCCTGTCATGCGGCTGTTGACCGGCGCCATGCCGACAAACACCGCAGCAGCGCAGACGGGAACCGTCCTTGCAACCTTGGCCCTGCCGTCCGATTGGATGGGCGCGGCTTCCGGCGGCGTTAAGTCGAAGTCGGGAACTTGGGAAGACGTTGCCGCTGATGCGGGCGGGCTCGCCGGTTACTACCGCATCATGTCGAATGATCTTAGCAAGTGCCATTTTCAGGGCCTTGTCAGTCAGCCTTGGGTAGCGTCGGCGGCGTTCGCTGTCGGCCAGCAAGTCAATGCCGACAGCGGCAAGGTTTACAAATGCACGACGGCGGGAACCTCGGCATCGAGCGGCGGGCCTACGGGAACCGGCGCCTCGATCACCGACGGCGGCTGCGTCTGGCAATACATCGGCGTCGCCGAGCTTATCCTCGACAACACCAACTTTGCACTAGGCCAAGCTTTCGCCGTGTCGGCCTACAGTTGGACAGCCGGCAACGCCTAGTGGCGCTCTAAGGACTGGTTGAATGACCGGCGGCGCAAATGACCATCAATGTTCTGACGGCTGGTACTAGCTGAGTAGGGGGACAACCTGAATGACCAGTTACGTTGGATGGGCCGCCGGTAATAACACGGTCACCATGCCGACGCATCAGGCGGGTGACTTGCTCATCGCTTTTGCTTCAAATGAGGTTGTTTCAACCGTTCCGACATTGCCGGCCGGTTGGACTTCTATAACCACGTCAAACGCCAATTCGTTTGGGACAGTCGTCGCCTATCAAGTCGCGACTTCGTCAGGTACGGCGTCGGGAACCTGGACAAGCGCCACCGGGTTGCTAGTCATGGTCTACCGGCCTACCGCTGGTTATAAACTCGCCATTGGTGGCTACGGTTTCCTTGCTAACGCGTCAGGCATTAGCATGGCTTACCCGGCGATCAGCCCGCTACTAACTCCGGTGACAGGGTCTAGTTGGGTCGTGCGCATGGCAGCGCACAAAGACACCACGACGGCGCTTGAAACGCCGCCGACCGGATACACGAACCGCGCAAGTGCTATTGTGTCGGCGCAAGAAATCGCCGGTCATGATAGCAACGGCGTCGTATCCAGTGCCGCGCAATCCAACTTCATTACACTCGGCGGCGTAAATACAGCTTACATTGTCGTATCGCTTGAAGTGATGGAGCTTCCAATTGTCCTGGTCGCGTCGTCATCTAGCACGACATACGCCAGCCGCACCAACACAACTGTTACCGCGCCAACGGGCATTGCGAACGACGATATCCTACTTGCTGCGATTTTCACCGGTCGCACTGACAGCAACGGCGGCTTGCTTACACCCACGCCGCCGTCAGGCTTCACGTTGATTGATAGCACGGCGGTTTCTGACTTAAGCGGCGATAAATTTAACGGCGGGTTTTTCCTCTACTGGAAGCGTGCCGCGTCCGAAAGTGGCAGCTACACTTTCACGCATGCGGCGGCATCCACCCAAGCCGTAATACAACGGATTACCGGCTGCCTTGCGTCCGGTTCGCCTGTCGATGTCTATTCAAAGGCGTCGGCAGGCGCGACCGGCACGAACCCGACAACCGCGACCAGCATCACGACAACCGCCGCCAATGATTTGCTTGTTTGGCTGTCGCACGATTGGGAAGGCAAGGGAACGCTATCTCCGCCAACCGGCTTTACCGAACGGTTTGACAGTCTCATTTATGCGGCGGACGTAATGCAGGCGACCGCAGGCGCGAGCGGTAGCAAAACGCAAACCAACGGTAACGGCACCTCAAATCCGTGGGCGGTGTTTCTCATTGGTTTGAAAGCGGCCGTTAGCGGCGCCGGTCCTTCAGCAATTTCTGGCAGCGCCTCGGTCGTCGATGCGAGCGACGCCGTCGGCGGGTCGGGATTGCTTTCGCTCAAAGCCTCCGCGGCGATCACGGATGCGAACGATACCGTCAGTGCTGCCGGATCGATAAAAATCGGGGGCGTCGGATCGGTCGTCGATGCGAACGACACGGTCACGGGTTCGGGACTGCTCGGGCTTATAGGCTCGGGCGCAATAACGGACGCGGGCGACACGGTCAGCGCGACCGGCTCGGTCAAGTTGATCGGCTCGGCTTCGGTCGTCGATGCGAACGACACGGCGGGCGGGTCGGCGACAATGACGCCATTGCCTTCGATTGTCGGCATCGGGTCGGCCGTCGACATCAACGATACGGTTTCCGGCTCGGGATCATTGAAGACATCCGGCGCCGCCGCTGTCGTCGATGTGAGCGACGAGGCTGTTTCCTCGGGCGGCTTGTCGATCCGGGGAACGGCCGCAGCTTCCGACGCTAACGACATCGCGTCGGGATCGGGATCGCTCCAGACATGGGGAGCCGCATCTGTCGTCGATGCAGGCGACACAGCAACCGGATCAGGCCAGGCGTCAATCGCGGGCGCAGGGTCAGCGACAGATGCTGACGACATCGTCTCGGGATCGTCGGTGCGGTACGGACGATCGGATGGTTCGGCGGACCTGAAAGACATCGATGACCCCGCATCGGGGTCGGGATCGGTCAAAATCACGGCGACCGGCGCGGTCAGCGATGTCGACGACATTGCTGCGGGGGCAGGCGCCGTCAAGGTTGGGGGGCAGGCTGCGATCGTCCTGTCGGACGATATATCGATCGGCTCGGGGTCCGTTCGCTTGCTGGCGACCGGCTTTGTCGGTTTCGACGACGACACGGCTTCGGGGGTGGCGACGCTCAAGAACTCGGGCAGTCATTCGTCGGTCGATGCTGATGACCGGGCGTCGGGCATTGGCTTCGTAATCAAGCCGATAATCGGGATCGCAGCAATCGTCGACGACGACGATAGGGCTTCCGGCTTCGGCAAATCAAGGCAGCCGGTTCGGCACAAGTTCTTAGCGTTTCTTGCCGGGCCGCATCCGATCGAGGCAATCGCGCGAAGCCCGGTCGCAATGATCGGGCGCATCAAACCGCCGACCATCCTGGTCGGCTTCCTGGGCGAAGAAAAACGAAGGGGCTTTGACTTGCAAAAGATTACGCATCTTCAGGGCGATAGCTTCCTCGGGGAAGTGACCGTCAGGGATAAGGATGGGATCGTTTCCCTGTCCGGCGCCATCATCAGTTGGCGGATAGCGGAGAAGGCGACCGACCCGGCCCCGCTGATCGAGAAGACGACCGGCGACGGCGGGGTCGAAATCGTCGATGCGGTCAACGGGCGGATTAACCTTCGCCTGTCCGCCACTGAAGCGACGGCGCTGCAGGCTCGCGACTATTACCATCAAGTGCGGGTCACGTTCCCGAGCGGCGAGGTTGCGACCGTCATTCGGGAATACTTAACGATTGTGGAGACGCTTTAGCAATGGCCGGCGAAACGACTGAAAGCGTAACGATCGGACGGGAGGGGGTCACCGCATCCCTTCTCGTCTGGCAGCGTTTCCGCCGCCCCATGCCGGGGACGGTCGAACGCCTCTATGAATTGAACCCGGGCATCGCCGAGAGCGACGCCTTCCTTCCCGTCGGCACCGTCGTCCTAATCCCGATCCCTGCGGTCGCGAAGAACAACGACGTTACGCCCGTTCGTCTTTGGGGCTGATGATGCAGGCCATCTTTTCTGTGGTCATCGGCGCCCAGGACATCACGGCGGCGCTTGATCCGATCCTGCTCAGTCTGTCCGTATCGGATAAAGCCGGAACGTCGTCCGACAGCGCGACGATCGACATCGACGACACGGGCGGCCGGATCGTCATGCCGAAGGTCGGCGCCTCGATCGCGATTTCGCTCGGATGGAAAGATCAGGGCGTCGGGAAGGTCTTCGTCGGCAAGGTCGACGAGGTCAGCGCAAAGGGCGACCGCGGCGGCCGGACGCTTTCGATCAAGGCAAAAGGGATGGACACCCGGAGCAAGGCGAAGCAGCCGCAGCGGCGCCATTTCGACGACAAGACGGTCAAGGACGCCCTCGACGGGGCGGGGGAGACTGCCGGCATCGAAGTGACTGTCGATCCTGCCTTCGCGTCGATCAATCGGCCTTACATCGCACTCGACGATGAAAGCTTCGTCGCATTCGGCGAGCGGATCGCGCGCGAGCTTGGCGGGACGTTCAAGATTGTCGGCGACAAGGCGATCCTCGCAAAGCGCAACGGCGGGACGAACCCGGCGGGGCAAAGCCTTTCGACGGTAACGGCCCTTTGGGGTTCCAACCTTCACAGTTACGACATCACGCCGCTGCTCGGGCGGCCCGTCGAAAAGGAAACGCTCTCGCGCTACTACGACAGCGACGAGGCCGAATGGAAATCCGAAACGGCCGAAACCGGAACGGAAGGCGGGCAGACAACGAAGGCCGCCAGGTTCAGCGAACCCGATCAGGATCGGGCAAGCGAACAAGCCGGCTCGGACGCAGCTGAAAGCGACCGACGCAGCGGCAACGGGTCAGTGACGATCGAGGGCAACCTTGCGGCACAACCCGAAGGGATTTGCATCGTCGCCGGCTGCCGGGCCGGCGTCGACGGCATGTATCGGATCGACAGCGTCGATCACTCCTATTCGCGCAGCGGATGGACGACGACGCTGCAGTTAAAGCAGCCGAAGGGCGATGCCGGCAAAGACGCCCGGTAATTCTTAGAAAGGTCAAACGATGACGATCGGGTTCGGCGTTGGAGTTCAACGCCTGGGCAGCTTCGGCGTGTCTACGCTCGCGGCTCTTAATGCAATTCCTGCGCCCAAAGCTGGCGTTCTGCCTACGGGTTTCGTCTACTCGGACCCGACGCCGGCAAACAACGGCGTTTACACATGGACGGGCTCGGCCTGGCAGCGCAAGCGAGGGCTCGGCGAGCAGATCGCGACGCTGACAATTACCGGCGGCACGGCGAACGCGATCAACGCGACACCGCAGTCGGGCCTTGATTTGGCCGAGGTCATCGGCGCGATCATCATCCCGAGCGCCCCCAATACAGGCGCCGTTACGATCAATGGAAAGCCCGTCACCGACAGCGAGGGCGTCGCACTTCCTGCCGACGCTTTCGCCGCCGGGAAGGCATATTTCCTTTGGAACCGGGCGACTGAATACCGCGCGGTAATGAACGAATACGGGTCGATAGGCGACATCGTAGGACTGCAGGCGGCTCTTGACGCAAAGGTCGACGACAGTCAGATCGACACCGACACGACCTTAGCTGCGAACAGTGACACGAAGATCGCAAGCCAGAAGGCAACGAAATCCTTCATTGATGCGGCTGTTACGAACAAGCTCGATGCCGATCCGGCGTTGACCGCAAACAGCGACGGGAAGATCGCGACGCAGAAGGCGGTTCGATCCTTCGTCACTTCGGCGCTCAACGCCCTCAAGGGCGGCGTTGACGCTGCTTTTGATACGCTTGTGGAGATCGCCGCGGGGATAGCAACGAAACTGAACAAATCCGGCGACACCATGACCGGCCAGCTGATGATTTCGTACGCTAATCCGCAGTTCAAATTGGACAATCCCGGTCAGCGTCAATGGGGGCTGGATGTCAACGGCACAACCCTTCGCGCCATAGATTGGTCCGCAGGCGCTGCCCGGTTCCAAATCGGCGCAGACGGCTCGCTGTGGAGTTCTCAGCTTGGCGATCTGAACAACCGCATCAACGGTCAGGCGCTCGCTTACGCAAACGACCGCGTTGCGAACTTCCAATACCGACATGTCACACTTGGAACCATCCCCGGCACATCCAACAATTTTACATATGCGCCAGGGGGCGCGCTCATAGTTGGCGGGTATATGACCTCAGCAGGCCAAATCTCAACATTGCGATACGTCTACCCGCAAATCTATGACCCGGTTCGCGGATGGGTCGGGTTCAGTCAGGCATACTAAGGGGGGCGATCATGGAAATCGTAAACTTCGGACATTTTACGCCTTACTCGCAGGGCGACGGCATCCTGTATTTCCAGAACGAAGTCGGTCAAGACTGGTATGGCCTTCGCTTCAGCCTGACGACCTGGGCGGAAAACGGCGCCTTTGTCGACGCGATCTATGGGGCGTGGGCGATGGTCGATCCTTCGACGATGCGCGTCACCAATGTCGAATATGATCCTTCCCGGCTCATGCCGGGGGATCGCATCGTCCTCGGTGTCGACGCCGATCATACGACAATCAAGCTGGGCCTTTTCTATACGGGCGCTGCCCTGATTGATCAGGCGATCCCGCCGACAGAGGCGGACGTTGACGCCGAGCGCGATCGGCGGATCACGGCCGGGTTCAGCTTCGGCGGGTTCAACTACCAGTCTCGGCCCGAGGATCGTGAAAACATCATGGGCGCATCGACGGCGGCCCTTGCTGCCCTCATGAACGGGGCGACCCAGGGCGATTATCGCTGGCACGGCGAAGACAGCGATTTCGAATGGATCGACGCCGAAAACGACAAACATCCAATGGATGCTCCGACGATGTTCGCTTTTGGCAAAACAGCGATGACGCATAAGCAGGCGCATATCTTCGCGGCGCGCGCCATCAAGGACATGGCTCCGATCCCTTCCGACTACGCCAATCCCGGTTACTGGCCGGTTGTTTGAGAATTAGCATGAGCGATCCGACACCGTTCGTCCCGGACTATTCCTACACTGGCTTCGCCGCCGGGATCGCAAGTCAGCCGAAGGCGGTTCAGATTGCCTACGAGTACAGCGGTCCTTTCGTTAAGTCGGAGCCAATGATGCAGGCCGGGTTCACGGCGCTCGGCTTTACCGAAGAACAGCTCGACAACTTCTTGGCGGCTGCTTCCCAAATCTGAGGTTCTTATGTTCTGGAAAGTCTTCAGGCTCGCGCCGTTCTCGGTCGCTCGATAGGCGTGGGCGACCATTAAAAAAAGACCCGGCAACAGTCCTCGTATGGTCCGCCTGCCGGGTCTTCTAGCCGCAGGGGTTCGGCATCCCCTTTGACCGCCTTGCGGTGAGTCGTTCCAACGCAATCAGTCGGTAAGGCCAAGGGGTGGTAAACATCCTCGGTGGCTTTCCCGCTTCAGCACATATCACCCGAAAATTGAGGTCATTTCATGCCGGTCTGACTGCCGGCATCCGAAGGGCCGATCCCGTAAATATGGAGACGTCAATGGCGCGAAACATCAACGCCACCAGCGAAGCTGCGCTCAAGCAGTGGGAGGCCTTCATACCGTTTGTCTACGACGACGCGGACGGCAAGCCTGGCCTGAAGAAGACGCGGTTGCGTCCGGGGATGAGGGTGCGCGGTACGGCAACGCAGGGATACGGTCACACAGGCCCCGACGTCTATCCCGGCGCACCTGACATCTCCGAGGAGAAGGCCGCCGTGTGGCTGCGCAGAGACCTCGATCCTTGCGAGCAGGCAGTTGACACCTCTGTGAAGGTCGATCTGACCGATAACCAGTTCGGCGCCCTCGTCATGTTCGCTTTCAATGCGGGTGTTGGTGCCTTCAAAGGTTCGACGCTGCTGAAGAAGCTGAACCAAGGCAACTATGCCGCGGTTCCGTCCGAGCTGGCGAAGTGGAACAAAACCACGATCGACGGCAAGAAAGTCGTGAGCAACGGCCTGGTGAATCGCCGCGCAGCAGAGGCCGGACTTTGGGCGAGGGGCGGCTTCATCCAGTCGAGCGGCACCCCGGCTCTCAAGCAGAGTGCTCCTTTGATCTCCAAGGACGCCCTTGCTGTCGGCACTGCCGCCTTGTCTGGAGGCAGCCTGCAGTTCGTTCCGACCACGGGCCCGATTGCCTATGCCCTCGGCGCCATCCTCGTCGCCGCTGCGTGCGTCCTCCTGTGGAACTACATTCAGAAGCGGCGGGAAGCCTGAGATGCTGGCAATCCTTTGGGCAAGGATTCCCTTGTGGCTGAAAATCGCCGCGGCGATCATCCTGGCTGTCCCCGCGGTCTATCAGTTCGGCCGGTGGATGGGTGCGAAAGACGCTCGTGTCGCCGCCCAGATGGAAGCCATCAAAGAAGCGTCGTCCCGAATTTCCAACATGGAGAAGAACAATGCGGACTTCCGTAGCAAGTCGGCTCGTGATCGTTGTCTTGTCCTCATGCGCGATAGCGGGCTGCCAGACAGCGGCTGCGACTAACGGCAGTGGGTATCAGCTAACCCGCTTCAGTGACCCTGTTGCGGCACGAGCGGCTGCAGAGGACCCTACAGCGGGACCGGCGATAGCTTCAAACAACAAGCAGTGTCGCGAAGATCGGGCCTGTCGGAAATAGCAAAAAGGGCCCGACCTCCTCGTTAAGGCCGGACCCTCTTGTTGCCACCGCCTCATTAACGAGGACGGCGGCGGGCCGAATAGTCGATCGGGTCGCTCCGGTCAAGCACGGCATATGCATTGAAAGGGCAGAGGGTTGGCAGGGGATATTGATATGAGCAGCGGTAACCAGTTCGACCCAATGGCATCATGGGCTCGATTATCCGAGCGGGTAGAGAATCAAGGGAAAGACATCGTCGACTTGCGTTCCAACATGAACACTGGGTTTCAGACGATCAACTCCGCTATCGGAACCCTATCGAACGAGCTGCGCAACAACAGCAAAACCCAATGGCCGGTCATCTGGTCGGCGGCCGGCGTGTGCTTCGTTGTCCTGTCGGGCCTCGGGGCTTTCTTCTATGGCACTCTTAGCAAGACGCAGGACCGGCTGGACAATGCCATCGCGAGGGTGACGGAATCGGTCGTGACGCAGAAGGAAATGGAATGGCGGACGGCGCGCGGCGCGGAAGACCGTCAGCGTACCGATGCCGCGGTCAAGGATTTGCGCGAGGGAATGGTGTCGCGCGAAGAGCTTGAGCGCATCTTCGCCAGCCAGGAACAATGGCGGCTGGATCTACGCGAAAGGCTCGATCGCCTAGAGCAAAGCCGAACGCAATAGGCCCAGTGGAACTCGATAACCCGGTATCCGTTCTTCCCTTGGAAGGAGGAACGGCGATGCCCTCTCAGCCCGAATCTGAAAAGACGCCAGCAAGCGTCCCACAAGCGCGACAAGCGGCACCCATAGGTCTCCCGGCGTTAACAAACGAGCAGAGAAATCTACTCGAAGCCTACAAACGCGGCCAACTCGACGACGAAAAGTTTCAAAAGTGTCTGGCTGACGACCCTGTCCTGTCAGACTACGTTCGAAAGGTGTATCGCCCGACCGACCCCAGCCGATGGCCGGATTAACGTGGTCGATGAAGCGCTCCTACTGGGCATTGCCGCTCAACGACCCCGATCTAACGGAGTTGTATTCTCCTAAACCTTCGCCCCTGAGGGGTGGATCACGTCGGCACAATGGAGGGTGTATCAAGGTGGTGTTGAGAGACCGCGCGACGCGATCCGTGTTGGAAGGACGATGAGCCGGTTGATGGATTGTGGTGGGGGACCCGGTTCGACCTTAAGACTGGCCCGACTGCCAAAGCCCATCATCTTTTGAATAAGCTCGATCTCCAGCGTTCAACCGAACAGTCGCCCCTTGGTGTTCCGCGCAAACTCGGAAAACCGTAGGTATTTCGAGGTTTTCAGTTGGGTCACTTCGGGCCGGCATATGTGCAATACCAACGCGATCCCAAAGTGGTTGCAATAGTGATATCCACAACAGGGCCTGTGGCATGGGGCTTACTTGCTGCCGCCTCGCACTCATCTAGGTTTTTAAATTTTCCAACAATTTGAGAAGTTACACCGATAGGAATAGCGCCTGAACTGCTAGGTGAGAGTATCCCGATTACTATGATGAGCACGTACATTACTAATCCTCCTATTGTCAGCAGCTAACAAACAATAGGATGGCGAATATACTGGCCCGGATCAATGGGCAAACGAGGACGATCGCGGCGATGAATGGATTGTCGCGCCGACGATGTGCCTTGAGGATGGAAGGTGTCCGCGATCCTGATCAGGCAAGAGCGGCCTTGGTCGCTGCGGCTCAGCCAGCCGGCATGCTCATGGTCAGGGAAGAGTACATCCAGGAGCGGTCGAAGCCAAAGCCACGGGCATTCACCAACGGCGCACTAGTGAACAACAACGGTGGCTTCGAGTGAAGAACTTGAAGAAGGGCTGGCGCCAAGAGCATCACCATTTTTAAGATTCCCGAAAGCGCGCCCCAGCAACAAGCCGCGCCGGCCGCGATCTATCTCCCCGCGTTAACTGAAGAGCAGAGAGTTCTCCTCGAGGCCTACCGACTCGGCCGACTGGACGCGAAGAGGTTTCAGGACTACCTCGCTGACGATCCCATCTTGTTGGACTACGTTCGAAAGATATGTCGCCCGACCGATCCTGCGGCAAAAAACCCACTAAGTGGTGATGACAAAAAGAGCCCCGCGGTTTGCAGCGGGAGCGCGGTCTGGTGTCGACGTGAGTAAACCGATAAGCTTCAAAATAGGACATCGACTTAGCAGGAACTATTCCAGTTTTCACGAGCTCTCACGTCTTCGGGCGCGAGGGCTGGCGTTTTAAAAAAACCGCCGGGGCGTTACCCGGCGGGTTCAGTAAAACGCTTATTTTCTACAAGGTTAAGATTTCCAACTTGATGACGTCCTGCCGGGCGTTTTATTTCAACAGCTCTTGGCTTGGGAATTGATCGTCTCGCAAGCATCCTCGAACGGATCGTGTATTGGGACGAAAGGCGAGGCGCTGAGCAAAAGAAGAGCTTTCAGATGCTGCCAGCCGCCTTCCTCGCCAAGGACCGTCGCATAAGATGTCATCGGCTCGCGTGCCTCACCAGCATATAGGCGTTCGTATTCCGCGAAGTTCGAGAAATTTTCGCGATTGCTTTGCGAGGGATGAAATGTCTCTGCCGCAGCGCCTTCAGCAAAGATTACTTCATGTGTTGCAAGCAGCACGGCGTAATACTCAATTCTCATATCGTCATGCGGTGCGATCGGCGCGATGGTTGTGCCATTTACAAGATCCTTCACTCGGATAAGAACGCCATTCAGGAACAGGGCATGGCCGGGTGATAGGTAGAGATCAGAATGTGGGGAGTGATCGCCCAGCGCGTTGCGAGCCACTCGGATCGGTACGACGCCCTCATACCAGCGCGCGCCGCCTTTCTTGAACACCTGCCGACCGACCCACTTTACCGGGCGAGTTTCTCCACCAGGAAGAACTACTCGATCGCCAACCAAAAGTTCCTCGACAGGCTTTTCACCGCCAAACGTGAGGATCGACGTCCCGCGCAGAAAGCACTGCGGACCGCCGCTGCTCCCGCCGCCGGCGTTGCTATGCCCGCCGGAGTTGCCGTTCCCGCCGTGCCGGTTCCCTTTCCACCATCCCAAATGAAGGCCAGCTGCTTTAGCTGGCGACGATGAAGCCGCCATTGCAATTGCCGCCACGCTCGCTAAACGAACACCGGCCGCCGCCGCCACCCCAAAAAAACGCCGGCGCGCAGTGTTGCGTGGCAGCTGGGGGTCTTTCAAGAAAGTCATCCTGACGCTCCTTTGTAACAGAACGGGAAGCCGGAGTTGTTTTTTTGTATAAATATTCGTATTGCGTGACTTACCGTCGTATTGACCGGATAGACGGTGTACATTGTAGAATTGTAGTTGAAATGTATAGGGACCTAAGTCTTATGCTTACTATCTGTTAACCCTGAAAGTGGTCGCCAAAAAGGCGGAGTTCGCAATATGTTCGCATCACAATGGGTGCTTTCAGAGCTCTTATTAATGAAGGGTAGGTTTGCGCCCCGGGACGGCATCCGAATGCGTCGCAGCCGTGATGAGGAAGTGAACTGCCGTCGTCAGCAAAGCCTTCGCTGCTGGAGCATCGGTTTCGATCAGTTTTGGTAATACGTCGCGCATTTGTGGAACATATCCTCAAGAGCGTCACGAAAGTTGTCGTCGCCATCCAGGAACGCCTGACGGTGCATTGTCCGACGTACGGCGATCAAACGCTCGTAGACCTTCCGTTCCTCACAAAGAGAACGTCCGTGGTATTGTCCTTCGGACGGAAGCGAGCAAGAGCGATCACAGCACCACGCCAGATTCTCCTTCCACCGGAAAACGCAAGCGTTTCGCATCTCGCACGCCCAGTTGGTAGATCTCGATTATGATCGCTCTGATACGGGGCGCCTCGCTCGACCACAATGGGACGTTATGTCGGCGACAATATCCCTCCAGGACCACATGACATCTCGTCAGATCTTCAGACGTCAGAGGCTCGTCATGTCGGTTTGATCGCTGTGTCATCGGTTCAAGCTCCTGCTGGGCATCCCGGTGAGCGAACTCGGTCCAACGAAGTATTCGCAAAGCACCTTGTCCCCTAAGAGGTGGATCGCGTCGGCTCCGGGGGAGGTGCATCGCGGTGGTGTTGGAGAGACCGCGCGACGCGATCCGTGATGGAAACCTTCTTCGAGCGACTTGGTTCCTCGCCTCACGAAGACAAATCTTGAAAATTAGCAAATTCTTAATAGCACCTCTTGACTGACGGTCACCAATCCTCATCTGATTCGTCCTTTGGAGGATTCCAGATGTCCGTGAACTTCAGTATCCGGGAAGTGATCGTCGCCGTGGAGCGACGAAAAGGCATTACCCTGCGTAGGCATGCCACGCTTGAAGACCTGGCGACAAGCCTGCTTTACCGCTGGCCAGAAGATAACCGCGGCAAGGAATGGCTGGTCGCGCAAAAGATGTGTCTCGAGGCCATGGAAGGCGTTCGCGATCCAGAGCAGGCGAGGGAGGCCTTTGTCGCTGCAGCACAGGCCGCAGAAATGCTCATTGGCAGGGAAGAGTACATCCAGGAGCGGTCGAAGCCCGGGCCACGGAAGGCCAAGCGCGGACATTCACCGACGGCGCACTAACTGGCGCCAAGCCTCACCATTTTGATGAATTGCAATTTACGAATATATATTTAGATATTGAACAACCATCTGAGCGGTCGGAAGGCCCATCCGTCTTAATACCCACCCCACGGCTGTTCAGGTGGCCCGGTGCAGAGATGTTTGATAAATAAGATGTCCAAAAAAAGCCCCGCGGTGTTGGCGGGGCAGTGGGACAATGGAAACTCGCGTCGCATGCTGTACAACGCGTCTACCGGTAAAACGGAAAAGTGGCTTTCTAGTTCCGTGCCACCGCGTTCCAGCCGGAAAATCGGACAAAAAATGCCCCGCCAAGAGTGGCGAGGCAAGTGTTCTGGACATCGCGCTAGAGCGCTTCGATGGGCATAAGATAAGGCCCTGTTCTTCTCTTTCATCCTCTGAGGAAGACGTACCTGCGGTGACGCGCGAGCGTCAATAATGACAGCTGGACGGGGCGCGCGGCTTAAACCCGTGGCCACAGATTGGATTCATCGGACGCTTGCGATCCATCATTCGGGGAGTAAGCATTCCATTGGTTGTCGGGGTCGTCGACGCTGTGTGTTCCTTACTTACTGCCGTTCGGCTGGATTGCTGTGTCGATGAAACTGAGGCCGCCTTGACTGGCTCAAAGTTCGAAAGATTGATAAGCGCAGCGACTGCTGAAACTAAGTAGAGTGTACGGTTCACTGGCGTTGTCCTTCAGATGGCGGTGGCAGCAAGAGCGATCACCGCATGCAACACATTTAAACCTCCCTGGGACGTGATAATGCCAGTATATGAACCGTTGATGTCAGTGCCGGAGCGGAGGTCAGAAGCCGCATTCCTCTTCAGTCCTCGGGGGTTTCTAACGATGTCGAAGCGAGGGCCTTCTTCTTCAGCTTGCGGAGCACCGGACTTTTTTCCGTTGGGTCTTCATCATCGTCCGGATCGGACTCTGCGCCGACTTCGTCCATTCGATGCGCAATCGCTAGTGCGTAAATAGTATGGAGGACGTTCCTATCGGTCACGTGCGGGTCGGTCAGTGCAAGCAGGGATGCACGTACGATCTTCTTGCTGGTCGCCTTTGGGCAGCGTTCCATGACGAAATCGTAAAGGGCCTTATCGGAATGACCCTCTGTCGCTCCGTCTAGCAGGGCTTCATAAACCCGCTTCCGTTTCTCGCCCATTGCCGCCTCCATTCGTCGATTTGCGACACCATCTGTCATAAAACCGTCACATGCAACACTTCTCAAAAACAGTGACAAGGGATGAAGCCGGACAAGAAAATGCCCGCGAAATGCGGGCGAGTGGGAGAAACAAGCAACGGCCGGGAGACAACGAGCAAGGGATAAACGCTATCGTGCTCGCCCACAGCGCCCACAGTCGTTTTTTCTGACCTGTTTTGCCAAGGGATAAAAATGCCCGCGAGGGGCGACCTTCTAAAGCCAACTGTGAGTCGTTTAGGCCTCCGCAGAACGGTGTTCTTCCCGAGCCGCTTCCCAGACTTCTTTCGCCGCATCCGCGTTCATCGCAGCAATCGCGAGGCCGACGAGAAGGTCGGGCCACGCTGTTTGCGATAGAAACGCGGTCACCAGACCGGCCGCGATAATGGCAATATTGGCGATGACATCATTGCGGGCGGAGAGGAAGGCGGCCCGTGTCAGGCTGCCGCCGTGGTGACGGTAGCGCACCAACATCGAGGCGCAGGCAAAGTTGACGGCCGCCGCTCCGAGGCCTGTCATCGACAGAGCGAAAGGCTCCGGCGCCACTGGAAGCAAGAACTTCTCATACGCGGTCCAAAGCGTGGCGATCGCGGGAACCATTAGAATGCCCGCGAGCAAGATACCAAGCCGCGCGCGGTTGCGGACGCTCCATCCCAACGCAATGGCAATCAACAAATTAATCGACGCGTCCTCTAAGAAATCAACGCTATCGGCAAACAGTGAAACGGACCCGATACGGAGCGCGACGGCGAATTCAATGCCGAAATAACTCAAATTCAATATCGCGACCCAGAGGACAACACGCCGCAGACCCTCGTTCCTACTCTCCATGTGTCAATCCCTCTGTTCCAACGAGCTTGACCCGCTCCGGGTTTCTTCGTGGGCCTCAAAGACACTTTTGGCGAAAGTGTCGAAAAGATCCTCGCACGCCTTCAGCCGTTCGGCGGCTTCGCCGGCCAAGGGGCAACGGTGATCTCCGGTACGAAGACAACCTCGATACCACACCGGTCAGAAGCGGAGTACGCCGTTGCCTTGGTGCCGCTGTTGCCAACGCCTTACAAGAAGGCACAAACCGAGATGCAGGTGGTAATTTGCTCTTCGGAAAGATTGATTGCAGTCTGAAATACATCAACCACATGCAGCATAGACGGGGACCCATCGACCGTCCCATCATCCTGATTCTCCAGCCGTTCCGTCATCCGGTTATACTGTTTCTGCCAAAAACGTATAACTCGACAGGGGACCCATCAGGACGGGTTCTTGCCAGTTTGGGGCCATCGATTTGCAGGCTGGAAGCTTTCCCACCAAAAATGGCGGCTGAGAACAAAAGATTGGCATTGCGAATCAAACAACGCTTCAGCTCTCATCCTATGTGTGAGGTGGCAGGGAATTGTCCGTGCTGAACAGGGAAGAGAAGACAACATGAAGAAGATGATTTTGGCAGCGGGTCTCTCGTTGCTCGCAACGGCAGCATTCGCTGGCGCAACGCTTGATCCCAGCAAGGGCACGAACTCGCAGGGCTCGGATGTCGGCCAGTCCTCATCGTCCTACAAGGGCAACGGCGACGTTATCGGCGGCAACGGCACGTACGCAGCCAGCCATCCGGGTTCCGACCAGACCACCGGCCCGCACTCGCGTCCCGACGCTGTTGAAGGCAACTTCGCAGGCAGCAACAACGCTGGCGGCAAAGGCAAGTAACGCCTGAACAGCGGTAGTCATAGCTAACTAGCAACGGTGGCGGTTCTGACTGTGAGCCGCCACCTATGCCTTGCCCATACCGAGAGCGCGACACTCATCGATGGCAAGCTGAAGTCGCGCCAACGAGGTCTATACGTTCCCGATAATCTTGCCGCCTTCGAGCTGGGGCTTCGCGCTTTCAGGCTCCTCTACCGCCTTCTTGTCGCCTTCTGGCTGCTGCTCGGCGAGGCGCTTGCGCTCTGCCTCTTGGTCCGCAGCCTTGCGGGTGTCGTTTTCGTCGGTTCTCGGCATAGCGATGTCCTCCTCTTCCGAGTGCGTGGATCGTTTCACTAATCGCTCAGGCTGTCGATTCAGTTTGGTTGATGAGTGGTCTACGGGCGGCTCCAGGTCGTAGACGACGTGTGCCACTTTAGCGGAAGCCAGAAAAGCAACCGTCGCGTCATCGGGGTTTGCCGACCCTTCGGCCACCTCTGCGCAGACCTCCAATGCCGAATAGAAAGCTACACCTCCGACAAGCTGCCAAGCCGGTGTCAGTAGATCAAGCGCGTCCTTTGTGGATGAAATGGCATCCACTCGACCGCTCCGAGGCCAAACAATCACAACTACTGTTTTCCAAGGACGATAGACCAACGCACCCTCCCCGATGCCGTCTAAACCCTAGAGTAAAAAGGGAGAGCAGCGGTCAAGGTGGGTGGCCCTCCACCCCGAATACTGAGACCAAAAAAAGCCCCGCGGTGTTGGCGGGGCAGGTGGCATCCGGCATGCGCTCAAAAAACGCTCATGCCACAACCTTGGTTCCTTGTTTTTGAATGACGTCACGCGCGGCATCCACCAGTATGCGCAGCTGCTTCTCATCTCTGACGCCTCGTTGATAGGCGACGATAATGATCCGCCCGACACCGTTGGCTTCCTCAGACGCCAAGCCAACGTGATTTTTCCGACAATAGGCTTCAAGGACCAACTGACATTTCGCCAAGTCTTCTGATGTCAGCGGCTCGTCGTGCCGATGAAATCGCCCAGTCATTTCTTCTCAAGCTCCTCTAGCGGGTGTGAACACTAGTTTGCGTTTTTTTACAGTGGGAGAACGGGCAGCAGAGCTCTGGGCTGCCAAACGTTCGTTTCGCAGGCGCTCGCTTTTCTCCTTTTTGGCTTTGGCAGCCGCTTCGATCAATTCTTTGGCGACTTTGGTGGTTTCCTCAAATCGTGCCTCACGTAGAGCTCTTGTCATCATTTTCTCTTCATTCCGAAAAGGCCCGGGATCTTCTTGTGCCGGGACAAGTTGGGGACTTTTGGTAGGTTTCGCCGTATGGCCGACGACGTCTGCCTCAAGAACGCAAAAGTGAATTTTTGGGTCCGCGCTATCAAACCCGCTTCCTTCTTCATCCAGCGGAAAACGCAAGCGTTTCGCGTGTTGGTAAATCTCGATTATGATCGCTCTAATGAGAGGTCCCTCGCTCGACCACAATTGGACGTCATTTCGGCGACAATAGCCCTCCCAGATTAACTGACATTTTGTCAGATCTTCCGAAGTCAGATGGCTCGTCATGTCGGTTTGATCGCTGAGTCATTCGGTTCACGCTTCTGCTTGGCATCCCCGCTCAGCGAACCGGTCTTGGTACAGGTGAGGGGTCGTCTTGCGTGGCATCCTCCGCAGACTAGACTCAACGGGATTGCAGGGGATTCGTTCCGATCCGGGAAACCCCTCAAGGCCTCCTTGGGGGAACCGGTGGACTTAGCCGGGAGGCGGGATAGGCTGTCACCTGACCTCCCAGCTAAGCCGTCCAGGAGTAATTTGCGCTACCGTGGACAGAACCAGAATTACCAGTTCAAGGGTCATCGCGCGATGGACGAAAGTCTGATCGTCTCGTACCCCGTAAGTCGGTGCTACCTACTACTCGAGGCTGCTCTTAAGAATGTCTCTCGTATCCAGCGGGGACCCTAGGCTCCCGATAGCGGGTCGGTTAATGCGCCTAGAGGCCTCCTGCCGTACTGCCCGGAGGTGCTGTAGGTGGGGTTCCCCTCTCCGGGCAGTAAGCTTGCGTATAAGTGCCGCTTTGGATTCGTTGGTAGTGGCTCGCTACGAGTGAGTGACACAGGCAGATAGATAATCCTGCAACTCGTCCTCAATTTCCCGACAAATGTGCTCGTATTCGGCTAATTCGTTCTCATGGCCACCCTCGCTGCGGAGCTTGTCGCGGTACCTGACGGCCTCGCCGTATTCTTCGACAAGGTCGGCCCACCAGCGGGCAGCGGGCGCATATGCACGAAGGTGTGGGCGGCGCACCAAAAGCGTCGCTAGTCCGTAGCGATACATGTCGAATTCGACCTGCTGCATTTGGCGAACTCCCTCACCCCCAAAATAAAACTTCTTCGGAAATTTTGGAAGAGATTTTGCGTTGGGAACCGCTCGCGCGATCAGCCAAGTGCACCACACTGACAAGGCGAATGGGAAAACCCAGGTCCAAGCTGGCATGCCAATCACAAACAGGACGAAACAAGCAAACGTTCCGCTGACCGCTCCAATCGCCGCCAAGATGTCTTTAATCAATGGAATCCCACACGCTGCAATCACTCCAAGAAAAAGGCCGGGACGAATCCTCGTACCGACCTTCCTCGACCCGTTTCGACAACGGCTGCCAGTACATCCGTGGTCAGCAGTCAGAGACGAATTCAATAAGGAAAAATGTAACGCAAGTAGCGGAGTGGTCAAGAAGGAGTGGTGCGACGCGAGATTGCCGGTTATCTGCGCGGCATCTCCTTACGGGGGTAATGCTCCCAGCACCACCAGCGCGTTTCGACGGAGGCTGCTGATGAGAAGCCAAAACCTCCCCATTTCAAGCAGCCGGCCACGGAGCATAGATGCTCAACGTGGATATTGGCGCCCGGTGCGTTCGAGTGACCTTCATTCGACATCCTGGCTGCCCTTCATTCCATTGTGGTTCGTCAGTCGATCATAGTAGTCCTCAGCCATACGCGAGGCTTCCCGAGCTGTAGCGCAGTAGCCTTGGTTCGGTGTGAGCCTTTTCTTGATCCCGCGATAGGGACCATGACCGCTCCATTGCCACTTGCCTTTCATCGGCCCGGCATCCTCAAGCCGTATGCGTCCGACCGGCACTTCCCCATCCCATCCTTGGAAAACCTGCAGCAGCTTTGCGTCCGTGCCGGCCTCGCCCGGCCACGAATCTCGCCATTTATATTTAGGTTGATAGTCAATCATGTTCCTTCTTTGTTCCGATCATTTCCAAGAGTCAATCTGGACGAAAACGAATCACTCGCCATCTACTGATCTGCGGTATGTCAAGAAGGTAAAGCGTTATGGATGGCACACGTATTCCCATTGCCCCGCTCCACGTTGAGATCGAAGGAATTGCTAGGTACCGGCAAGCAGAGACAGTAGAGGATTTGGCGGCTATGCTACTGAGTGGTTGGACAGGCACCAAAGGTCCGCCGTTTCATCATGCGCTTGTGAGCTCCTTAGAGGCGCTCGAGTTCTACACCGACGCCAAAACAGCCCGAGCAGCATTCGTCGAGGCGGCACACGCGGCAGGAATGCATGTGCTCCCCGATGACATGGAAGAGATGAAAATGGCAGGCTAGCCCGCACTCATGGCGCCGCGTTCAAAGCCTCTTGTTACTTCTGACAAGCCACTGCGCTCGCGCGCTCGAAAGCCGCGCGATCCAGCGCAACCGCACCTACCTTTTGATCCTATGCCAGAGCGCATCGAACCATGCCTGGCGTTGCTCAAGTCGAAGCCGCCCATTGGTAGGGAATGGACCTACGAAATCAAATGGGACGGCTACCGCGTAGCAGTCCACATCGAGCCGCAGCGCGTCCGCGTGATCACCCGCGGCGGCCACGACTGGACGCATCGCTTTCCCGGTATCGTCGAGGCTGCCAAGCGGCTCGGCGTCGCGACGGCCATCCTCGACGGCGAGGCGGTCGTTCTCGACGAGCAGGGGAGGCCCGACTTCGGCAGACTGCAGAACTTGCTCGGCGGGCGAGGCGGCAAGCTACCGGCCGGCAACGCGATGCTCTACGCCTTTGACCTTCTCTACTTCGACGGCCACGACATCAGGAGCATGGAGTTGTCTGCCCGGCGGTTCTTTTTGGAATCACTCCTGCGTGGGGAGGAGGGCGCCATCCGGATCTCTGAGGAGATCGAGGGGGACGGCGGTGAAATCTTCAGCGCCGCTTGCGCGCACGGCCTCGAAGGGATCATCGCCAAGGATCGGGACAGCTCCTATCGCTCCGGCAGATTTGGCGACTGGGTGAAGGTAAAGTGCATCCAAAGCGACAGCTTCATGATCGTCGGCTACGAGCACTCAATGTCGGCGCGAGGCGGAATCGGCAGTCTCATGCTGGCTGCCCGAAAGGGAAACGACCTGGTGTATGTCGGATCGGTCGGGACGGGCTTCAAAGAGCGCGATGCACTGCAGCTCCGGAAGTTACTCGATCGCCTAAAGCGGAAAACGCCGCCGGTCGCTTATGCCGGCCAGCGTAAGAACCTCGTATGGGCGCAGCCGACCCTGATTGCCGAGATCGAGTACCGCGCCTGGACGCATGACGGCAAGCTGAGGCATGCATCTTACAAGGGGCTACGCGAGGTGCAGGACAATGCCGCGGTTTATGTGGTGGATTGAGCCCTGTGAGGTCGCTTTGACGACCTCACATCAGCGGGAACTACGACATCAGTTGTTATTGTCTGCGCAGGTGTCTTCTGCATTCTCAGTGCCACTGTTGCCGCCTTGGGTCTGCAGAGAACCCTTGCCGGTCACGCTCTTGCACTTTTCTTTGTTAACGTTCTGCGTGCTGTTGGTCACGGTCTTATCAACCTTTTTCATGTTCATTGTGCCGGTGGCAGCCTTCGGGTGGGTCTTGTCCATTGTCGAACCGTCAGGTGTTGGGTTCGATTGGGCAAACGCCGATCCGGCCATGCCAATAGCAAGCAGCGAGGCTGCTAGAACTTTGAAGCGCATCTTATCCTCCTTGGATGCTGCACGAGCAACAAGGAGGTAACATCGCTGACTGGGCATTGTTCCGCTAACAACGTCGCACTGGAAGCGAGTTTACGGCTGCTCACGTCGGATCTAGCGACTGATAGTCGACGCGGTTCATCCCGCTATCAGCCAACGTTGACTGGGCCCATAGAATGCCGACAACAGTCGGCGAGCGCGTGATTCAGCAAGCGCCCTCAAGCTCCCTTCGGCGGTCGACCACTTAGAGCCGACATTGGCCGCTTCGCGCCAATAAGAGACGTTCGCGTCCAATCGAATCAGCGACCGCTTTGAGGCCGTTGTCGGCCACAGTAACGTGTGTTCTGAAGACTAAAAAAGGTCACAGAAGGGGCCTTCCTCATGGATTTTCCGCCGCGGTTAAATTCCCGTCTCAGGTCCGAGCGGTCTGTCCATGAATATGATGTATGGCATGAGGTCGTCCGGGTAGTCGTTGTAGGCAGGACAGTCGCGGAAGCCGACGGACCTGTACAAAGCGATCGCCTCAGTGAGCAAGTTAGCTGTGTCTAGCCGCATGAGCGCGTAGCCGTCACTTCGCGCAGTATCGATCAATGCCGCACAAAGACGCCGTCCTGTGCCGTGCCCCTGACCGCTCTTCCGAACGAAAAGCCGCTTCATTTCGCAGATCGTGTCAGACAGGCCCCGGTAGGCGATGCACCCAACGACCTCGTCCCCCGATAGCGCCAGAAACGCTCGGCCGCTCGGGGGGCCGTACGAGGACGACAACTCTTGCAACTCCTCATCAAGCGACTGATGGCTGAACGCGGCGTCAACGAACCAGCTGTCTCCCTCATACCGTTCACGGCACCATTCGACATACTCGCGGACCATGGTCGCAAACTCGTGATAGTGCTGGCTCGTCGTGGCAGAGATGATTGTGTCGATCGACATTTGCTTAGCTTTGCTCCGATAAACCAACCCATTGCCGCCTACGTCAGCTGACTTCTCCTGTACAGGGAAACAAGGGCGCTTGCCAGCGAGCCAGGCATTCCCGACGCCAAACGCACCGTGTTAGCGGAGCGTTTGGAAGGCCAGGAATAAACGAATGGCCGCTCCGGGGCGCGCGAAGCGGCTGAGGCTTCCGTCGCCCCCCGTGGCCGTTATTGGCCCGTTCCAGCCGAGGCGTTGTCGCCTGTCGGCCGGGAGCGGTCACTGGTAACGGAAGCGTGGAAACTCGCCTAATTGATATGCTCCGAACTTCGCGGCGGCAACCAACCCGCGCGCCTCGACCTCCGCAAGGATGTCTTCCCAAGTAGACCTCGGAATGCCGTCGAACTACTCGCGAGCTTTCGAGCAGAATATCACCGCGGCGATGCACATCGCTCGCAGTACATCGCCATCTGATCGTATCTTGGCGGTGTCCGCATTGCGGTTCTCCCTTCGGAGGGAGGTCAAAGCGCTATGCAATGCCCGGCGATACTCGCAAATGTGCGAGTGCCTGGGCCAAAATAGTGGACAGACGCGCCGAAAAACACCGCAGATCGATAAGGACCTGAATTGCCTCACGCTCGCGCAATCGTTTGATTTTGGTCCCTTGCTGTAGTCCGGCATGGGGCACCATACTCACACAGGAGTGGCAACCAGGTGTGAGTAAAGTTCTGAATAATCGGCTCCCGAATATTCTTCCACCAAAGCCAACGCGGCGGCGCCATCTTGGATGCAACATTCCTTAGCTTTTTTCTTCAGCGAAGGTACTCGTTCATAGTAGCTCGATTGCAGTGCCTTTGCACCCCACGCCCCCCAGATGCCAGCCTGTTGCACGGCAGCTAAAACGCGAAGTGCCTCGTCGTCCGTCAGTATAGACGCCAGCTCGGCCTCGTAGTCTGGAAGGCCCCGAGCAAAACGGTTGGCCGTATCGTATTGCGACGAGCCAGCTTTTGAGAGAAGTGTCTCTAGGATTTTTGCCCGTACGGGAGTTGATTTCTCCATCGACTTCACAATGTCAGGGTTGTGCCAGTAGGTTTCTACGGACGCTTCGGCAAACTCCCAAAACGTCATGAGCTCTGGCTCTCCGAGTTTGGCAGTCATTTGGCGCAACAGATAGAGAGGGTGTCTTAGTGTCGTGACCGGTAAGCTATCCTCCGTGGAGGTAACGGTGTGCACCAAGAGCTTTCCAAGCCTCAGCTTCGTAGCCGCGTCGTTGTTCGCGAGCAATTGCGGGTCAGCTGCGAGCGTGGCGGTCAAAGTCTGCCACAAACTGAGATCGTGCGCTTCCTTGACGATAAAATGTTTATCCAGAACGGTTCGTATATCGGCCTTGCGCTGCGATGCCATGCCCACGATGAAATTCTCGGCGTTTCGCTTCACGTCCGGAACGGCGCTCTTGCATAGAGCTACGACTTTCAGCAGCAAATACGGATAAGCAAGCGAGTGAATCTGCTCTAGTTCATCTGCAACGACCGTTTTAATATTTATCAAAGAGCGATCGGGGAAATAATTCGCACCGACCAATCGTTGCAACAGCAAATCAACCTGCATGTTGGCGGATAGGATAGGCGCGCTCAGGAATTTATCTATCGCTTCAAAAAATACAAACCTCGCCTCTTCAGCTGAGGCATGCAGGCCGGACGGATGTGCGGCCTTGTTTCTGTGATCAATGAGCTGCTTAAGACGTTGCGCCTGCAGTGTGGAAATAATTGACTTAGAGTTGAGCCGGTCTACCAGCGTGCTCTCAAACGGCTTCTGATCGGCTGCTAGGATCTCAATATCGTCTGAGATCTTTTTGGCGTCGGAACTAACGCCCGAAAGAATTCGCACTTTTTGCCGTAGATCTTCGAAAAGCGCATTGCAGGTCAGGACGATGCACGCGCGAAACGCGCCGACGCTGTAGCAAGTGAGAGCCTCTCTAACATAATCTGCAATTCCGGGATCTGCTACCGTCCCCGATAGCTCTTCCATATCAGTAAGGCCTGCCATTCTTCTCCCCAGCTTGTATCGCGGTTGAATACTCCGTCCGGTTGAATCGCGCAATGGCCATTTCGCGCTGGTGGTGCTGCCGAGTGGGGTTGAACCACCGACCCACCCTTACCCGAGGGTGTGCTCTCGCGTTTGGTTTGAGCGATTGTGCAATCATTAGCTCTGGCGACATTGAGGCGCCGCGCCCTATTAGACCGGGGGGATGCCTCAGCAATCTCCAACAGAAATTGCGCAGTTTTCCTTTTAAGTGCTTGATAAAGGCCGATTAAGCCGAGCTTCCCAAGCTTCTGCCAGGGCAAGTTTTATGGCTTTCGCCACAACGTCCTAGCCTCCAAAAGGTCGTTAGGTTCTCCAGCCGCCCAAGGTTCTCCTTGTGGATTTCCAAACTTATCGAAATTCAAAGCAACCCGGACGCACTCCCTGAGCCCCTCTGTCAGCTTTAAAATGGTTTCAGGCCTTACGGTTCCCGGCGCCCTGCTCACCAGATATCTCGTCCGTACATACTCGTTGTCTTTCGCCGCGGCTGCCAAGCCGACTTGTGTTTGATGCGGGAGCTGAAGTCCCCTCGCTTTCGCTTCCTCCATCATGGCGGAAAGGTCATGCTGGAGCCGCCGCAAGCCCTTAATCGAGCTCCCGTGTGATCTCAGGAACGTCTTCAGATAAAGCTCGCATGCGTGGAAGGCGAGCATTCGCGCGGGCCCGTGGGTAGATGCTCGCTGGTTTGAATGGGTTTTCCGCGCAGCGTCAAGGAATTCATCGGCAAGAAGAAATATCCCAAACGGGGTGGCTCCGACGCTTTCAGGTATCACAGGTTCACTCCTTGGAAAGAACCGTTTCACCGTAGCAGGGATGAGTATAGGAATCGTAGCCTCGCTCGAGGGGGCCGAGTATTAAGCCGCGGGATATTATTTTTAATCGTTCAAGCTCGGGGTAACATTCGTACCTTAAGTACGGCGACGAGGGGCGGATTTGATGACTTACGAAGTTATAGACGACAGTGGCGTCGCCATGGACGCCCACTTCGAGTTGGACGGCCCGGACATTGTCTTCCACAGTCGGGGGGGCAGCAAAGCAAATGGGGATGCACTGAACTCCGACTACAATCGTGCTCTGCGCATCCTGCTAAGTCGAATTGCGGCATCACAGCTACAAATTGAGGGAGCTTGGTTGGATAGCAGCAGAGTTCAGAATATCCCACTTGACCAGCGCGTGCTTCTCACTCCTTCCGACCCGAGAACCGGTGCAGAAGAACTAGCCGCACTTCTCGCGAACCGTATGAAAAACATTGGCCGCGATAATGATGCTCGAGGTCCAGGTAATGCAACCAGACGAATCCGAATCCAAGTCACAGACAGCCCGTCTCAGGAGGACTTTCTTAGGATATTGGGTGGACGGCTTGCAAGAAGAGACGTCCGTAGCCGGGACCGCTTACCTGCCGACGAATTGAGGAAGGTGACGCCCGAGCACCTTTGGAAAGCGATTGAAAAGCTTCGGGAGGGCTTCCTGGATCATAAGTTCCATCTCTCGAGAGAGTATGACTTGATTGCAGACGGTGAGAGATTTGATCCAAAGACGGTATTTGGCATTGCCGCCTCGGAAGCGCTTGGCTTTGAAGTGCTGCCGCGACACTTTAGTGGGGGAGTGGGAACAGTTTGCTTTACCATTTTGGAAACCGGTGGCTATGAAATTGTGCCGAAGGATCAGCTTCCGCAGGCTGAGGTAATTCCGCCACTTCCGGAGGACCGCGAATGGGTCGAAGGAAGCCTTAGGCTTTCAAACCATCTCAAGCGGGAGCGGGCCAGTGGTCTTGCGCGAGCAAAAAGAGCTGCGTTTGTTCGAGAACATGGAAGACTGTTCTGCGAACGATGCAAAATGGATCCATCGGACGTCTATGGCGAGTTATACGGAGATGCATGTATCGAAGTTCATCACCGAGCGGTACACGTCGCTGAAATGATTACGTCCCACACGACCCGCCTCGACGATCTACAATGTCTGTGCGCGAATTGTCATCGCGTGGTGCACCGAGAGCTCAAAGGCTGAGAGCCTTAGAGCCTATGGCCGGCGGGCCTATGGCCAGCGAGGGTGTCGTTCCTGGCATTGTCTCGCACCTGCCGCATATGCTGAAAAGGTGTGGCAGGGTGTGGCAGTCGCCATTGAAATTCAATGGAAAATATCTCAGCCCCAGTGTGGCAATCTTGGCCGCAACCGCTTGAAATCGCTTAATTTCGATATTCCGGGCGAGGCCTCCAATACTTCTTCTCTATATATTATAAACATATGATTTTTCTGCATGTTTTTGCAGATCAGTCTGGAAGTGAACCGCTTCGCCACACCAATAGCTAGGTGTGGCAATGCGTTGCCGTTTCAGACCTCGGTTCTGTCCTCCGCGCGGGGCGCATCAAGGACCAATGCATTGGCGCCGTGGGCCGTAGTATGGCTGAAACGTATTGTCGTAAGCCCTATAGGACCGATATCGCGAATAGCACCAGTCGGCGTGCGAGTTGCCGTAATATCGAGGCTGATCATAGTACCTTGGCTGATCATAGTAATACCTTGGCTGGGCGAGCGCACCGCCAATAATCGCTCCAGTCGCCAATCCGCCGAATAGCAGTCCTAAGTCGTTGTAATCGCCGCCATAATAGCCGCCGCCGTAGTAGCCGCCGCCATTGTAGCCGCCATAGTGTCCATAGCGTCCGTAGCGGTAGCCACCATAAGGCCGATAGCCGCCGTAATAGCTGCGACCATAGTTTCTATAGCGGCCCCACGAGCCACCGTAGTTTCCGCCGTAGTGTCCGCGATATTGGATCAGTTGGCCGTCGGTACTTTGTCGCGTCGGCCGGTTGAAGTATGGGAATGCCTCAGCTGGCATCACGCTCGAAAATGCTGCCACCAGAGACAGGCAAAAGACTGCGACCTTCATCATTTTAGTCACCATGTGCTTTCAACAGGCAAACGGCTGAGAGAGGGTTTTGTGCCACATTAAACTACAGTCACGCCAATGTGAATGCGGCGGGCCCGACATCAGCTCCAAAGCGCGTATCTCTCAACGCGCGCAAGGCGGATGACCCATTGCGAACTAGCGACGCGGCTGACTAAGCGATGGCTTGTATGTTTGCAGGTCAGTCTGGAGTGCGCCGTTCCGCCACCCCAAAATGAAGGTTCGGCAATACATTCGCGCCTTCGGTTCCGTCCTTGAGGGGCCGCAGTTTGGCACCGATTCAATCGTAGCTCGAAACTATCAAGGACCAACGCCACGTTGCAGGTTCACCGGGTAGGCCGTTGTCCGCGCAGCCCGCTAAATCTGGACAGCGCGACACCAGCTTTGGTTGCTTTTGGTTGCGCTGACGATCGCCATTCTCTGATCCTTGCGCGACCCGAACACGGGAGGACTCGATGCAGCTTTCTTACGGGAACTCTTTCAAGTGGGTGGCCTTGCCCTGGTTCTTGGTCTGGTGGCCTTGCGTTCTCTCAATCGGAAGGCGCGGGGTTGGCGGCGACACCGGACTCCGTAGAAAGGGCTAACTCCGAATTCGTCGCTCCCGCCAGAAAATACGACGCCAGCCATGACCATGGGCCGCCACGCGCTGATGGCGGTGGTCGATATACTGCTGCAAACCGGCGTTGCTCAAAACGAGCTGATAGAGCTCTGGAAATGTCGCCGCGGTCGTGGAGGGCAGTGTGAATAGCGCAAGGGACCTTCTCCGAAACGCCGATTGGGCGACGGTCCGCGGAATTATCCTCAGGGGGCGGCGCGCGCAGATTTGATCGCTTGAGGATAGGGTACCGGCTATACGGCTCGATGGGAGCAGTAATTGAGCGGCGATTGGCGGCGGGGTTACTTCGATGCCAGCTTTTGCAGCGGTGCCAGCTTCATGACGGGTAATCAAAACGACAGCGAACGGACAGCGTCGCCACAAACGCCCCGATACTTTGCAGGTTTTGCTGTTCGGGCTTGAATGGATAGCCTGCGCCCCACGAAGCGAGGCGCCCACCGAAATCTGCTGTGCTGGGCAGTCAATTGATCCGCTGCAGGGAAGGTATCGGTGAAATGCCGTTTGTGGTGACATTGGGTGCGCCACGGTGAATGAGTGGTATCACGAGCACCAACGTCACCAGAGTACAGACGAAGACCCCGCCGAAAACGATAGATCTGTTCACTATTCCACTCGCCGAGTCTTCAAGGCGTGAATATCAAGTACGAACCTGACAGCAACCTGAACGCTCTCGCGGCGGTTGTCGCCCGGCGAGAAATGGAAGCTTCAGCTTGTTTTGCCGTCGAACAAGCCGCAGCAGAAAATTCCAAGCAGCGCGGCAACAATGAAGAAGTCGAACAGCGAAAAATACTCAACGATCATGGACATGATGCGCCTCCTCCTCAAATTCGTCCGGTTGCAATAATATCACAGGGGTGTCCCCTAATTGTATGGGGGATTGCGTCGGGGGCTGCCATGAGGTCGCTGCCCCTTTAATTCTTGCCTGAGGTCGCGGGGAAGCCTTGAAAGGCTGTTGCCTGAAGACTAAGACACGAGCAGACAGAACCGCTTTTCACTAGGCGAGAGGACAAGATGAATTTCGAAACAGCACGCGCCAATATGGTCGACAACCAGATCCGCACGACGGACGTCACCTCGCATTCCGTGCTGACGGCGTTCCTTGCGGTACCGCGCGAGGCATTCGTCCCGGAAAAGTCGAAGGCGCTCGCCTATCTCGACAACGATGTGGAAATCTGTCCGGCAGGAGCCGGCAACCCGGTTCGTTACCTAATGCAGCCGTCCCCGCTTGCCAAGCTTCTCCAGCTCGCGGAGATCGAGAAGGACGACGTCGTTCTCGAAATCGGTTGCGGCACGGGCTACGTGTCGGCGCTGCTCTCGATCCTGGCGGGCTCGGTGGTCGCGGTGGAAGAGGATGAGGACCTGGCTGCAGCCGCCAAGGCCAATTTGGCGGGTTATCCCAACGTCTCCGTCGTGACGGGACCTCTCGGCATGGGCAGCGCCGCCGGCGCGCCTTATGACCTGATCTTCGTCAACGGTGCCGTCGAGGAGGTTCCGCAGGCGCTTCTTTCCCAGCTTCGCGATGGCGGCCGCCTCGTGACGGTTCAGGGATACGGCGGCTCGGCGCGCGCAAAGGTCTTCGTCTGCGAGCGCGGCGCTGTGTCGGAAAACGTCTTCTTCAATGCCTCCGTGAAGCCGCTTCCGGGCTTTGCCAAGGCCCGAGAATTCGTATTCTGAACCCTTTTTATTGCCGGGTCGTTTTTCGCAGCGGGCGCCTTTGGCGCCCGTTTCTGTTCCGTCGCTTTTGCGCCATGCCGCAGCGTCGGAGAAAACTGTGCATGGCAGCATTCATTTGATTCGCGATGATTTTTTTCCCCATTCGGCTATCCTACAGTCTGGGTGATTCGGATGCCCACTCCACGCAATCCGGTCGTTGTTTCTGAATAACGGGGATAGATATGGCTCAGCCAAGCGTAGCGCGTGAACCGTCCATGGAAGAAATTCTGGCGTCGATCCGCCAGATCATCGAGAGCAATGAACCGGGCGCGGGCAAGGCACTATCCGCATCGCTGCCGCCGGTCTACGGTGCCGATGAGGACGACCGCGACTCTGACATTCATTTGACCGTCGACCAGGCATATGCCGGCGTCGAGTTCCCAGAGACGATCCCTCAGCCTGATCCGCGTTTTGTCGCAGCCAATTCCGCAGGATCCGCGCCAGCACTGGAAGCGCCTGCTCGCGCGATGTCGCTTGCAGATGTTGCCGCTCGCGTTCGTGCTGCCTCCGAGCGAAACACCGTTCAGCTGCAGCGAGAAGTGCCGCCTGGTTTCCGACAGCAGGAAATGCGCCCCGACGCTCCGGCACATATGTTCGAGGCACCGCAGCAGCCGATCGAAATGCCCCGTATCGTTGAAGATTCAGTTGCGCCGGTTGCAACGCCGGCCCCGCAGGCAGCCATCGCGGCAGAGAAGCTGGTAGCACCGCAGTACGACGTGCCGACCCTGCCTGCGGTGCAACCGCAGGCAGGTGTTGTCCCGACCGCGGATGGGCCGGCGGAGGTCGCTTTTGCTGCTCCGTTTTCGGAGCGCATGCTCCCCAGCATCGTGGAAGACACACAGCCGGCGCTCCTTTCGCAGGATGCAGGTTTGCAGATCGCCCGGTCGTTCGAAGAGCTTGCAGCCGCGATCGATGGTGCCGAGCGGCGCTCTCTGGACGAGATCGCCGAGGATATGCTGCGCCCAATGCTGCGCGATTGGCTCGATGACAACCTGCCGACCTTGGTCGAACGGCTAGTACGTGAGGAAATCGAGCGCGTGGCGCGCGGTCCGCGCCGCTGATCGGAACAGCTTTGTCTTCAGAGCCGCTCCGGTCTCCGGGGCGGCTTTTTTATTGACTTGCCAGCAGCCATCCTATTTACCAACCGCATCATAGAACCTCCAGATCTGGTCCCCAAATGCTCGATAAGACCTACGATTCCGCTGCCGTTGAACCGAAAATCGCCGCGAGATGGGATGAGGCGGATGCTTTCCGCGCGGGCGCCAATGCCAAACCGGGCGCCGAGACATTCACGATCGTCATCCCGCCGCCTAACGTGACCGGTTCGCTCCACATGGGCCATGCTCTCAACAATACGCTGCAGGACGTCTTGGTCCGCTTCGAGCGCATGCGCGGCAAGGACGTGTTATGGCAGCCGGGCATGGACCACGCGGGCATCGCCACGCAGATGGTCGTCGAGCGCAAGCTGATGGAGCACCAGCTGCCTGGCCGTCGCGAGATGGGTCGCGAGGCCTTCGTCGAGAAGATTTGGGAATGGAAGGCGGAATCCGGCGGCCTGATCTTCAATCAGCTGAAGCGGCTCGGCGCTTCCTGTGACTGGTCGCGCGAACGCTTCACGATGGACGAGGGGCTTTCGGCCGCGGTTCTCGAAGTCTTCGTAACGCTTTATAAGGAAGGCCTGATCTACAAGGACAAGCGGCTCGTCAATTGGGACCCGAAGCTGCTGACGGCGATCTCGGACATGGAAGTCGAGCAGATCGAGGTCAAGGGCAATCTTTGGCACCTGCGTTATCCGCTGGAAGAGGGCGTTACCTACCGGCACCCTGTCGCCTTTGACGAGGACGGGAACCCGACCGAGTTTGAGACGCGGGACTATTTGACGGTTGCCACGACCCGGCCGGAAACCATGCTCGGCGATACCGGCGTTGCGGTCAATCCGGACGATGATCGCTACAAGGCTATCATCGGCAAACACGTCATCCTGCCGATCGTCGGCCGGAGGATCCCCATTGTTGCCGACGACTATGCCGATCCGACCGCGGGTACCGGCGCCGTCAAGCTGACACCTGCACATGATTTCAACGATTTCGAAGTCGGTAAGCGTAGGGGTCTGCGCGCAATCAACATTATGAATGTCGATGCGACGATTACCATCAAGGAGAACGAGGACTTCCTGGAGGGCCTAGATCACCCTGCTGCCCTCCACGGGGCCTGGGATCGGATTGAAGGCCAAGATCGTATCACGGCGCGCAATATCATCGTTGAGATATTCGAAGAAGCAGGACTTCTCGCCCGGATCGAGCCACACAAGCATATGGTTCCGCACGGCGATCGCGGTGGCGTGCCGATCGAACCGCGCCTGACCGAGCAATGGTGGGTGGATAACAAAACGCTGGCCCAGCCGGCGATTGCTTCGGTTCGCGAAGGCCGCACAAAGTTCGTCCCGAAGAACTGGGAAAACACCTACTTCCAATGGATGGAGAACATTCAGCCCTGGTGCATTTCTCGCCAGCTCTGGTGGGGACATCAGATTCCGGCCTGGTACGGTCCGGATGGCCAGGTTTTCGTTGAGAAGACCGAAGAGGAAGCGCTGCAGGCCGCCATCCAGCACTACCTCTCGCACGAGGGGCCGATGAAGGCCTATGTCGAGGACTTGCTTGAGAACTTCAAGCCGGGCGAAATTCTCACCCGCGACGAAGACGTCCTCGACACTTGGTTCTCGTCCGCCCTCTGGCCGTTCTCGACACTCGGCTGGCCCGAGCAGACGGCGGAACTTGCGCGGTATTATCCGACCAATGTCCTTGTCACCGGTTTCGACATTATCCCGTTCTGGGTCGTCCGCATGATGCAGATGGGCATGCATTTTATGAAGGATGAAGACGGAAATCCCCTCGAACCCTTCCACACGGTCTATATTCATGCGCTGGTTCGCGACAAGAACGGCCAGAAGATGTCGAAGTCGAAGGGCAACGTCATCGACCCGCTCGAGCTTATCGACGAATACGGCGCCGACGCGCTGCGCTTCACGCTGGCGATCATGGCTGCTCAGGGTCGCGACGTGAAGCTCGACCCGGCCCGCATCGCCGGCTACCGCAATTTCGGCACCAAGCTCTGGAACGCAACTCGCTTTGCCGAGATGAACGGCGCCATTAGCGATCCGCACTTCATTCCCGAAGCCGCGGAACTGACGATCAACCGCTGGATCCTGACGGAACTTGCCCGTGCCGAGCGCGATGTCACGGAAGCGATCGAGGCCTATCGCTTCAACGACGCCGCCGGCGCGCTCTATCGCTTCGTTTGGAATCAGGTCTGCGACTGGTATCTCGAACTGCTCAAGCCGGTCTTCGGCGGTGCGGATGAAGGCGCCAAGAAGGAAGCCCAGGCCTGCAGCGCATATATTCTCGAAGAGATCTACAAGCTGCTGCACCCGTTCATGCCCTTCATGACCGAAGAGCTGTGGGCGCATACTGCCGGTGATGGTGTCGAGCGTGACAGCCTGGTCTGCCATGCAGAGTGGCCCGCGCCATCCTACGCCGACGACGCTGCAGCAGACGAGATAAACTGGCTGATCGACGTCGTTTCCGGCATTCGCTCGGTCCGCGCCGAGATGAACGTGCCACCCTCGGCAATTGCGCCGCTCGTCGTTGTCAACGCGAACAGTCTGACCCGCGAACGTCTTGCCCGACACGACGCTGCAATCAAGCGGTTGGCCCGCGTCGATGGAGTTTCGCTGACCTCTGAGGCACCGAAGGGGGCCGCGCAGATCGTCGTGGGCGAAGCGACAGCCTGCCTGCCGCTCGGTGCCCTTATCGATCTCGGCGCTGAGAAGGCACGCCTCGAAAAAGCGATTGCCAAGACGGAAGGCGAGATGGCGCGGATCAACGGCAAGCTGTCGAACGAGAAGTTCGTGGCCAATGCCAACCCGGAAGTCGTGACCGCCGAGCGCGACCGCCTGGAAGAGCTTACGGGACAGATAGCCAGCCTGCGCGTTGCACTCTCGCGTGTAGCCGAAGCGGCGTGAGATCAACGGAAGGTAGTATTTAATTCCCAGGGCGCCCGACAGAGAATCGGGCGCCTTTTTCGTCGTGGACTAGGGATTTTGTGATTTCATTGTGGTGGTTTGAAGCCCAAAGCGCTTTTCACGCCTGATTTCACAGCTTTTCCACATTCTCACGGCGAAAAATAAGAGTGTTGTTTGGGGGTTACATACTGTCGCCTGAGGGGCACGATCACCCTCTTTTTGGGGATAATTACGGAATTGTTGGAATTTTTTTCCATTTAGGCAAAATATTGACGTGCCCGTCAATTTTTTACGTAAATGATCCATTAGCTCACTTTCCAATCGATCCCTTCGCAAAGTTGCCATTTCTCGGGATCGCCTGCACAGTCCCCCTCAATTCTAATTGCCGGAGTGGGGGAGACACATTGGCATCTCGTAAGGCATTGGCAGGCGGCTTATCGCTTGCTCTACTTTCAACGCTGGCGCAGCCTTCCTTCGCGGGCGGGCTAGATCGTGGCGGCTATAACATCGACCAGCTGTTCGATGCATCGCAGTTTTCTATTCAGTCGGGCGTGATTTATGTCATGCCGCAGCGCAAGCTAGATAACGTTCGGGATACGAACACGACTGCATACCCCGGTGGCGGGAACCTGAACAACCGACCAAACACTGCGGATGATACGGAGAACTACGCGGTTCCGTACATTGGCTTCAAGGCTGGTGTGGGCGATGCGGTCGATTGCTTGTTCGATTATTCCGAGCCATTTGGGGCCCATACGAACCCGGGCGCGAATTGGGCCGGCGCCAATAACAACATCGAAACAAAGATTTCGACGCACAACTACGGCGCGACATGTTCTTACAAATTTGACGTGGGGCCAGGACAGCTTCGCCTAATCGGGGGTACTTTCTATCAAGAGGTGGATGGCTTCAAGGAGCGCCTCGTCAGCACGATTCCTGCGGCACTTGGCACAGGGACCGGCATTGGTCGTCTGGATCTTGAGGATAGCGGTTGGGGTTGGCGCGCCGGCTTTGCCTATGAAATTCCTGAATATGCGATGCGTGCAAGCCTAGTTTACAATAGCCGAGTTAAGTATGACAGCCTGAGCGGTACGGTTGACTTAACGCAAGTCTCGGCACCGCTTGTGCCTCTGAATGCAGCACCGTTCGGTGCGATTACCAATGTCTATGGTGAGACCGAAGCCCCAGACTCGCTTGAAATGAGGCTGCAGACGGGTTTTGCCCCGGATTGGTTAGCATTCGGCTCGGTTAAGTGGACAAACTGGAGTGTATTGCAATCGATCGCCCTGTGCCCCACGTCAACACGGGGCACGAGCTGCACGTACAAAAACCAGTTGACGTCCCTCGACCTGCTTTATCAAGACGGTTGGACGGTCACAGGAGGGGTGGGGCATAAGTTCAACGATCAATGGAGCGGCGCTTTAAGCGTTACTTGGGATCGTGGAACCAGTCATGGTTATGGTGCGCAGACCGATAGCTGGACGCTTGGCCTCGGCGCCGCCTATAGCCCGACTGAAAATATTGAATGGCGCCTCGCGGGTGCGGTTGGCGTCCTTACCAGTGGATCATCGGGTGCTTTGATGCAGGATGGCGTCACATATGGCAACGACGTAAGCTATTCCTTCGGCAATGATCTCGTCGCCGCCATATCGACCAGCATCAAGGTCAAGTTCTGACTTCTGAAGATCAGTGCAAATCAAAGCCCGGCAAATTGTCGGGCTTTTCTTTGTCTACAGACCGTTAAGCATGCTCTTCCGCCGTATCATTTTGTGACGATTCAGCAACAGCTTTTTACCAGCATTCACGTAAGATCGGCTTCAGGGCAAAATGTCCATTTCCCGCCACAAACTAGGCGCAGCGCTAAGCTCGGGCGAGGGAATGACAGGCATGGGACGCGCGTAAAGAGTAAGATGGGTCGGTTTTCACCAAGTGCAGTTGAGGCAAGTGATCGGTGCGGCAATGTTGATGCCGTTTCTTTCGTTTCGCTTTGGCTGCAGGACGTTTCAGCCGAAACGCTTGGCTCGGGTCCAGCGCCTTCCAGCCTTCCTTCCCTTCTCTTTTCAGGACGGTGTGGTTGCCGGAATCGGTGTCCGGTAACAACCGCTCAGGTTTTGTCACAATTGTTGACTACCTATGTTCCGGAAGCGAAATGCCGCACCGCGGTTTCGCAAAAACGAAGTTGCTGGCATCGCAGGCGAGCCGCGCCGGGAAGCGGGCGGACAACGTCGATGCGCAGGGAATGGAGCCTCTTGGAGGAGGGCGTAAGGCTGGATGCGACGCGGGCAAAGGGGCCTTTGAGCTCACCGTGGGATCGCTCGCCGAAAGGACTGGGTCGGCAGGTCGTAGAGATGGAACGTCCGCGATGGCTGGCATGGGTGGAAACGAAAGAAATCGAGTGAAATGCTGACGTCCGAGTTCAGACCTTTCAGATTGATGCTTATGGGGCTTTCCGTCGCGTGTTTCGCGGCGCTTGCCTGTCCGGCCGGCGCGTTCGACATAAAGTCGGGCGTCACCAAGGAATCCGGTCCTTTCGATCTCTTCAAGTTCGGCTTCAAGGCCTATAAAAACGGGCAGAAGGAAGAGGCCGTCGAAGCCTACAAGTATGCAGCGGAAAAGGGGCATACCGGTTCGCGCTGGGCCCTGGCCAACATGTATGCCGATGGCGATGGCGTCACGCAGAATGATTTCGAAGCCTTCAAGATCTATAGCGAGATCGCGCAACAGGGCGTCGAGCCGGGCTCCGAGGATACCGGCTTTTTCGTCAATGCACTGCTTTCGCTCGCCAATTACTACAAGCATGGCATCCCGGGCAGCCCGGTGAAGACCGATCTCAGCCAGGCACGCCAGCTCTATTTCCAGGTTGCTTCGACATTCGGCGTGCCCGAAGCGCAGTTCCAGCTCGCTCAGATGATGCTTGCGGGCGAGGGCGGCGGCACCAGCGCCCAGCAGGCCAAGAAATGGCTCAATCAGGCCCGCAAAAGCGGCCATCCGGGTGCCATGGCCGTTTTCGGCAATATTCTCTTCCAGGAAGGCCAGGCCGCGAACGGTCTGGCACTGATGACCGCGGCGCTCGATCGCTGCAAGCCCAAAGATTGCAGCTGGATGGAGTCCTTGCAGGAGCAGGCATTTTCGGTGGCAACCGAAAGCGACCGCCGTACCGCGATCTCGATGTCGCACAAGATCGCGACAAGCAACACGGATTAGATTGCCGCAAACTTAGGGGGCGGATGCCTTCGTCACCTGTGGCTCTGACTAGGCCGCGAAGTCGAAATATGCGACGACAGGTACGTGGTCGGAGGGCTTTTCCCAGGCGCGAACATGCTTCTCGATTGCCGTCGATGTCATGCGGTCGGCCGCCTCCGGCGAGAGCATCAGGTGGTCGATGCGGATGCCGTTGTTCTTCGGCCAGGCACCGGCCTGATAATCCCAGAACGTATAGGCCGGAACTGCATCTGTGGTCGCCCGGACGGCATCGGTGAGCCCGAGGCTCTCCAGCCTGCGGAAAGCCTCTCGGGTTTGCGGCAGGAAGAGCGCATCGTTCTCCCAGACTTTCGGATCGAAGCAATCATGCGGCTCGGGGATGACGTTGTAGTCGCCGGCGAGGATGAGGATCTCTTCGTAGGCCAGTCGCTCCGCGGCGAATTTGCGCAGCCGCTCCATCCAGGCGAGTTTGTAGGTATATTTATCCGTCTCTATTGGATTGCCGTTCGGCAGGTAGAGGCAGCAGACACGGGCGACCCGATTGCCCGGCAGTGAGAACACCGCCTCGAGGAACCGCGACTGTTCGTCCAGCGGATCGCCCGGAAGTCCTCGGCTGACCTCGTCCGGTTTGGACTTGGAAAGGATCGCCACGCCATTGAAACCCTTCTGGCCATGGGCCTCCACATGATAGCCGAGCGCCTCGATCTCGAGCCTGGGAAACCCCTCGTCGATCGTCTTGATCTCCTGCAGGCAGGCGATGTCCGGGTCGGAATCTTTCAGCCATTGCGTGAGATTGTCGATGCGCGCCTTGACGCCGTTTATGTTCCATGTCGCTATCTTCAACTATTTATCCTAACTAATTGTAGATAATACGTTTTCTGCGATGCATGAGCTTGAAAACGGCTGGCAGGGAAAGCCGGCAAGGAGGAGATCATGGGAAGGGATATCCTGCGCCGCGACTTGTGTAATATCGCCAGCAATCTCGTGGTCTGATCCGAAGTTCGCCCGGTAGGTTTCCTGCGAATACTTGTTCATTTCGCACGTAAAAACGCCTCCCCCGTTCGCCTCGAAACCCAGCCGAAGTCCACCAATGCTGCGAAAAGATCAATGAAACGAAAGCCCGTGAAGTCACTCATGCAAACCCCGTCTCATCAACCTCGTGCCGCCAGTTTGGAACCATACGAATGACGATTTTTTCCTGCTTGCCCCTGTGAATCAGGAACTTTCTTGGCATTATTTAACATGTGCTTGTTGCTACCCAATAGGAAAATCGAAGTTCTCCCCAAGGGCATCCCGAGAAAATTGTTTCGCGCAGGGCATATCCTCGTCGTGCCGACGGCTCAAAAGGTGCACCCTGTGACCCACCCCGATACTGTGATTTCCTTACTGGCTCAAAGGTGTTGCTCAAATTTGAGCTATGGCCTATATTATGAGCCATAGGTTTTGAGCTAGTTCTCCGGGGGATTTATGGCTGTCATTGGTTATATAAGGGCAAGGACGGGTGAGCAAAGCGTTGAGGCGCAGCGCCACAGTATCGAGCAAAGTCACAGGATTGAAGTTTGGTTTGCGGATGAGGGAATATCGGGAGCAGTCAAAGCCTTGGAGCGACCCGGGTTCTCTGCGCTAGTCAAGTACGTGCGTAAGGGTGACACGCTCATTGTTCCAGCTGTTGACCGTCTCGGGCGCGATACCATCGATGTGCTGGGCACTGTCGAGGCGCTCCTGGGCAAAGACGTCTCAATCATCAGCCTGCGAGAGGGATTTGACCTGTCCACGTCGATAGGCAAGGCAATGTTCACTATGCTGGCGGCGGTGGCCGAACTGGAGCGATCCAACATCAAAGCCCGCCAGATGACAGGGATTGCCCGCGCAAAGTCAGCAGGTAAGGCGCTGGGGCGTGAGAAGACAATCAATGATGTCGAGGTTGCCGTATGGCGGAAAGATAACAGTGCCAGCATATCGGCTACCGCTCAGCAATTCGGCATATCGGTCGCCAGCGTGAAGCGCGCTTGCCGCGCCGAGTAGCAAGCGCGCAGTTTAAAACCATTCGGCTGGCTTGGAGGCCTATCGCTCAGTCATATCCCAAGACCTTGAGGGTGGCCGTTTTTGCGTTATTGAGGATCTGGTACTGGACGGTAACACCGGTGAGGCGCCCTTTGCGCCCGGGAGCGTTCTTCGCAGCCGTTTGACCTCCCGATTTCAGGACGCCGAGGTCGTTGACAGTGTCATCAGGGCGATTGTCCCAGTGGAGCACAACTTTATCGAGCTTCACATCCGCGCCATCGGCAGCGAGCTTCACCCATTTGACGTCCTTTTTCCATCGATCCCCTTCACTGTTAATGTTGACGCTTGGATTTACGGACTTGATGGTCTGCTGGCCGAGCACGAACCATTCTTCAGCAGCTCTGGAGATCCCTGCTGGACCTAGGAGAGCGACGGACGCGGCCAGGAAAGGACCCATCACAGCGAGGATCTTGATCTTCATTTCTTTTTCCCTTTTGATTGTCAGAAGAAACGCCCCCGCACCCAAGTCAGAGGTATGGCGAAAGGTTCAACTGTCAAGGGTAAGCAATCGTCCAGATCAGGTCGCGATCTTCATGGGAGGTCCTGTTTCCGCTAGTCGCCTTCTTCTACCGCGCTCCTTCAGCACGACGATAAACCGGCCCGAAGGCATTCTTCGGCCGGTTCGATGTGGATAGATCCAAATGGAATTAGATCGAGAAGCTGGTTCCGCAGCCGCAGCTCGCGACGGCGTTGGGATTCTTGATCTGGAAGGATTGGCCAAGGAGGTTGTCGACGAAGTCAATCTCCGATCCCGCCATGTAGACGAGGGAGAGGCTGTCGATCAACACCTTGGCATTGTTCTTCTCGACGATGGTGTCGTCTGCCTGTACGCCATCGGTGAGATCGAATTTATAGGAAAAGCCCGAACAGCCGCCGCCTTCGACAGACACGCGCAATGCGCTTTTGCCGGGCTCGGTACCGACGATTACAGCTATTCGTTTTGCCGCAGCGTCGGAAAGGGTTACACTCGTATCGGTCATATCTGCTCCTGCCGGGGTCAAGATCCGGAGAGAATAGTATTTTAGCCGCCGGTTACAAACGACTGATTTCAAAGGCACTTGCGCCTTATATCACGAAACTGCAATTTGCGGGAAAGTAGCCTAGAAAGGGCCTCTTTGCCGTTTACCGTCTCTATAGGTATGAAGAGCGGAAAGCGGCGTCAATGGGCAGCCGCTGCGAGATGGCAAGTAACGGTGAAGAATGACGATCGACAGGCGTGCATTAGGTTTCGGCAACAGTGACAGGGCGGTCTATGCGGCGGACCCGTGGACGACGCGCGGACGGCTCTATCAGGAGGGCTCAAGCCCCACCCGATCCGACTTTCAGCGCGACCGCGACCGCATCGTGCACACCACGGCCTTCCGCCGCCTGAAGCACAAGACGCAGGTATTCATTGCTCAGGATGGTGATCACTACCGCACGCGCCTGACCCACACAATCGAAGTGGCGCAGATCGCACGCGCGCTCGCAAGGGCGCTGAAGCTGGACGAGGACCTGGCGGAGGGCGTGGCTCTCGTCCACGACTTCGGCCACACGCCCTTTGGGCACACCGGCGAGGACGCTCTGCACGAGGTATTGCTGCCCTATGGCGGTTTCGACCACAACGCCCAATCACTGCGCATCGTCACCAAGCTCGAACGCCGCTACGCCGACTTCGACGGCATCAACCTGACCTGGGAGAGCCTTGAAGGACTCGTAAAGCACAATGGCCCACTTCTGACCCAGGACGGCGTTGGAACGCGGGGTCCGGTGCCGCAGCCGATCCTCGATTACTGCGAGGTTCATGACCTCGAACTCAATACCTTTGCCAGCCTCGAGGCGCAGGCTGCCGCGATAGCCGACGATATAGCCTACAACACGCATGACATCGACGACGGTCTGCGCTCCGGCTACCTGACATTCGACATGCTGGAGGAGATACCCTTTCTTGCTGACCTCATGGCTGAGGTGAGGGAGCGCTATCCGACCCTCGAGCCGAGCCGTTTCACCCACGAGATCATGCGCCGTCAGATCACGCGCATGGTCGAAGACGTTATTTCGGTCGCGCAGGAGCGCCTTGCCGAGGTGAAGCCGCAGAGCGCTGATGACGTCCGCCATGCCAATCGCGTGATTGCAACCTTTTCCCCGGCGATGGCGGAGACGGACAGCCAGATCAAGGCGATGTTGTTCAAGCGCATCTACCGTCATCCCGAGATCATGCGCATTCGCGCTGGCGCCGCACGGATCGTTACGGATTTGTTCGGGGCTTACATGGACAATCCGAAGGAGATGCAGAGCCACTATTGGGTCGATCACATCGCCGGCCTGGCAACTGCGCCGAAGGCGCGGCACGTCGGCGATTATCTTGCCGGCATGACCGACACCTATGCAATCAGTGCCCATAGGCGATTGTTTGACCATACTCCGGATTTGCGATAGGCAGCGGTCGCCCGGCAAAAGTCGGGTAATGCCTTGTGGCTAGCCTATGCGTGGAACAGTGCGATGAACCTTTTTACCGATTTCGAAGCCAGGATTAAAACCGCCCTCGAACAGATTGATCTGGTCAAGGAAAAGCGATCCGAGCTCGATTTCGGCCGCATCACCATCGAGCCGCCGCGCGATCCAAGCCACGGCGATGTGGCAACCAATGCTGCGATGGTGCTGGCGAAGCCGCTGGGGACAAACCCTCGCGCCCTGGCGGAGATCATCACCACCAAGCTGAAGGAGGATGCCGACGTCGCCGACGTCTCGGTTGCCGGTCCCGGGTTTATCAACATCAGGCTCGCGGTCGGCTATTGGCAGCGCCTCCTGGCGTCGATGATCGAGGCAGGCACCGGCTACGGTCGCTCGACGCTTGGCGTCGGCAAGAGCGTCAACGTCGAATACGTCTCCGCCAATCCGACCGGCCCTATGCACGTCGGCCATTGCCGTGGCGCCGTTGTCGGCGACGCGCTAGCCAATCTGCTGTCCTTTGCCGGCTTCGACGTGGTGAAGGAATATTACATCAACGATGCCGGCTCGCAGATCGACGTGCTGGCTCGCTCGGTCTTCCTGCGCTACCGCGAGGCGCTCGGCGAAAGGATCGGCGAGATTCCGTCTGGTCTCTATCCGGGCGATTATCTCGTGCCCGTCGGCGAGTCACTGGCGCGTGACTATGGCGTCCGGTTGCACAGCATGGCGGAAGATCAGTGGATGCCGCTTGTGAAGGATCGCACGATAGACGCAATGATGGTTATGATCCGCGAGGATCTCGCCGCGTTGAACGTGCACCACGACGTCTTCTTTTCCGAGCGCACGCTGCATGCCCACGGCGCGTCCGCAATCCGCACGGCGATCAACGATTTGACTTTCAAGGGCCATGTCTACAAGGGCACGCTGCCGCCACCGAAGGGGCAGTTGCCGGAAGACTGGGAAGATCGCGAACAGACGCTATTCCGCTCGACCGAAGTCGGCGACGACATGGATCGGCCGCTGATCAAGTCGGACGGTGCGTACACCTATTTTGCCGCCGACGTTGCCTATTTCAAGAACAAGTTCGACCGAGGTTTCGACGAGATGATCTATGTGCTCGGCGCCGACCATGGCGGCTACGTCAAGCGCCTGGAAGCGGTTGCGCGCGCCGTCTCCGAGGGCAAGGCAAAGCTCACCGTTCTCCTGTGCCAGTTGGTCAAGCTGTTCCGTGATGGCGAGCCCGTGAAGATGTCGAAGCGCTCGGGTGACTTCGTCACGCTCCGCGATGTGGTCGAGGAAGTCGGCCGCGATTCGGTGCGCTTCATGATGCTTTACCGCAAGAGTTCCGAGCCGCTGGACTTCGATTTCGCCAAAGTAACGGAGCAATCGAAAGACAATCCGGTCTTTTACGTGCAGTATGCCCATGCTCGTTGCATGTCCGTTTTTCGGCAGGCGAAAGAGGCATTTTCTGACCTCGACGTCTCGCCTGCGAACCTTGCCGCAGCGGTGGCCGGAATATCTGATCCTGCGGAATTACAACTGGTTGCGAAGGTTGCGGAGTTCCCGAGGCTTGTCGAGTCGGCAGCCCAGTCACAGGAGCCGCATCGAGTCGTGTTTTACCTCTACGATCTGGCAAGTTCTTTCCATGCGCATTGGAATAAAGGCAAGGATCAGGTAGACTTACGATTTATTAACGATAAGAGCCGAGAATCGAGTATAGCCAGACTAGGGCTGGTGTACGCCGTTGCGTCGGTTTTGAAGTCGGGACTTGCGATTGCAGGGACCGCTGCGCCGGAAGAGATGCGGTAGCGTCACCATTTACCCACAATGCGCTGGCACGAAACCTTTGCATTTGCGAGTGGATGAGTATGGCAGACAAACAGCGGGCGTATGACACGCGTAAGAATACGGACCTCTTTGCCGACGATGATCCTTTGGCGGAACTTGCGCGCATCGTCGGCTTCGAGCCTCGCGTGGCGGCCAATACAGTCGCCGACGCTCCGCGGCAGGAGCCGGCCTTCAATCTCGAAGACGAGTTGCTGCGCGAATTCGAACGCTATGACGCCCCGCATGCGCCGGCGGTTGTCGATCAGCCGGCTGAGCCAGTGTTCGTCGAGCCGGTTGCCTATGTCGAGCCGGAGCCTGCATATGATGACGCGAAGTCTGCCGCGTATGAGGCCTCGCTTGGTTCGGAGCCGGTCCGCGAGGACGAATTTCCTGTTGTCGAGCAGCAACCTGACATGCGTTCCGTTCTTTCGTCCGTCGATTGGGCGGGGTCGGGCGTGTCTCGGCCCGTTGAGCCGGTATCCGGCGGTGCCCGTGACCTGATCGAGGAGCTGGAGCTCTCGATCGGTGCTGCTCCAACACCTGTGCAACCGGCAAAGGCGCCGCAATGGTCGGCCGCCAGCATTCGGTTGCCGATCGCCAACTTCCATCCCGCGCGTCGCGTAGAGCCGATTGCTCCAGCGGACGTGCCGGTTCCTGCGCCCGTTGAGGCTTACGCGCCGGTTGCTGCTTTGCCTGTGACCGAATTCGAAATGCCAACAGCGGCCGGGTTCCCCGCGGAAATCGACCGACACGAGCCGTTGGGAGCAGCGATCGAGGCGCCGGCCCCTGAACAATTCATCGATCACGAGGCATTCGATCTGGCGGCCGCCGCAAAGGACGGTACTGTCCAGGCCGATGCAGGCCTGACTGAAGCAGCGCCTGCTGAAGTCGACGAAGTCGCCTTCGACATAGACGATCTTCTTGCTGATGTTTCACACTATCCGGTGCCTGAGCGGCAGGTCGCGGCGGTTTCCGCGGTGGACGTTACGCCGGTTTTGCCGGCGGTGCCTGCCCCGGTTTATACTCCCCAGCCGGCCGTTGCAGCAGCGCCGGAGCGCAAGCCAGAGCCGCTGCCCGTTGTCGCCAAGGCGCAGCCGGAAGCAGAAGACCCGTTCGCCGGGCATGACTTCGAGCTCGACCTGGAAGGCATTGAGCTCGAGCTGGCCGATCTCGATTTCGTAGAGCCGATCGTCGCCCGCGAGGTGGAGCAGGAGAAGCTTCAGCCGGTCGCACCTGTGGCCAGCTATCAGCCTGATCCAACGCCGCGTCCCGCGCCCATCATTCCGTCCTCGCCGATGTATCATGCACCAGCGGCTGTCTTTGAACAGGCACCCTTCGTGCCTGTTGCCGCTGCCCCAATGGCGGCAGTGCCAGCCGAGTTTGCTGCCGATGCCAGAGACGAATTGCCGTTTGACCCGTCGATGATCTCGGACGCGGAGTATCATCCGGAAGCCGTCGAAGAAATGCATGTTCCGACGCTTCCACCGGTCGAGAAGCCGCAGCCGGTCGTAGCAACCTCCGACTTCGACTTCGATGTCGATGCCGAGATCGCCAATCTGCTCGCGCCTGCCAAGCCAGTCGAAACGGCAGCCAGATCGTCCGCCGAGGATTGGCGGACGCGCGCCCCGATTTCCGCCGCTCCGATTGCACCGGCAGCAGCCGGGCAGACAGCCCAGTCGCAGGGATTCGACGAGTTCGAGCGGGCTCTCGAAGAGGATTTCCGCCGCAGCGTCAACGAGCCCGTGCAGCAGCGTAGGGAGAACATTTCGGAAGTTCAGATCCAGTCGGCGAGCGATGCCGAGGATATGAGCCGCGCCCGTTCGATGAAGCGCATGTTGGCGGCTGCCGCCATCATCGTCGTCTTCGGCGGCGTGGTCTATGCCGGCTATTCGTTCCTGACGCGTGACGGCGGTATCGGTATTGCCTCCGGTGAGCCGCGTGTCATCACCGCCGACAAAGAACCGGTGAAGGTCGTGCCCGAAAATCCGGGCGGCAAGACGGTGCCAAACCAGGACAAGGCCGTATACGACAGCGTCGGCGGCGCCGCAGCAGAAGCGCCGAAACAGAAGGCTCTGGTTTCAAGCGACGAGCAACCGGTCGATGTTGTCCAACGTACGCTGACACCTGAAACGCTGCCGGAGGATAATGACAGCGATACGACAACGCCGGCGATTGCAACGCCGGTCGACGATACCCAGGATCCGCGTCTGCTGCCGACACACGATGCCACGCAGGCTGCGGCTGATGATGCGAGCGATCCCGACAGGGTGCCGTCTGTGTCTGCCCGCAAGGTTCGTACTATGATTGTCAAGCCGGACGGCACGCTGGTGGCTCGTGACGAGCCTGCACCTGAGCCGGAGGCTGCCCAGGCGGCACTTCCAAAGCCGACGACGGTGCAGACGCAAAAGATTACGGCGGGAACCAAGTCCGCCCTCGCACCAGCTACCACAACGCCGGCTGCGGGCCAGATGGCCTCCGCCGACATCCGCTCGACGCCGGTCGAAGCCGCCACGCCCTCGTCTGCGCAGGCTTCCGAGAATGTCCTTGCCAAGGCTGCAGCAGCAACGCCGGAGAATGTCGATCCGCCGGTCCGTTCTGTAACGAGCACGAAGACCGACACCGCGCCTGTTCCGGCGACGCGCCCGGTTGCCGCCGCCGCACCTGCACCCGCCGCAGCACCGGCACCACCAGCACCACCAGCACCGAAGGAAGAGGCGGTCGTATCGCCGGCTGCTGTAACGCAGGCTCATCCGACCGCGGTCGCGCCATCGGGCAGCTACGGTGTGCAGATTGCGTCGCTGCCCTCGGAAGCAGAGGCCAAGAAAACCTATGCCAGCCTATCGAAGAAATTCGCAGGCGTGCTCAGCGGCCGCAACTACGAGATCCGCAAGGCGGAAATCGCAGGCAAGGGGACATTCTACCGCGTGCGCATTCCGGCATCCTCCAAGGATGAAGCAGCGGCAATCTGCGAAAAGTATCGCGCCGCAGGCGGCTCCTGCCTGATCTCGAAGTAACGTTCGACACAATCAGTTGAAAAGCGGCGGGCAATGTCCGCCGTTTTTTTGTGAATGGCGGTTGCCGCCGCTCGTAATTCGGCCGGGCGACACTATGATTCGAGTATGACCGAATCAAAAGCAATGATCCTGGGCTGCGGTGGCCTTTCCCTCACGCCCGAAGAAAAGGTCTTCTACAAGGCCGAACGCCCCTGGGGCTTCATTCTCTTCGGACGCAATATCTCGGAACCGCAACAGATCAGCGATCTCGTCGCTGAAATGCGCGAAAGCGTCGGCTGGCACGCACCGGTTCTGATCGACCAGGAGGGCGGTCGCGTGCAGCGAATCCGTCCGCCGATCTTCCAACACTACCCTTCGGGACAGCAGCTGGGCGACCTCTATCGTCAGGATAAGGAGCGGGGCAAGCGCGCCGCCTGGTTGATGTCACGCCTGCATGCATTCGACCTGTCGAAGCTCGGCATCAATATCGACTGCCTTCCGGTGCTCGACGTCCCGGTCGAAGGCAGCAGCAACGTCATCGGCAACCGCGCATACGGCGGGGATCCCACCACCGTCGCCGACATGGGCATGGCGGCGGCCGAGGGGCTTAAGGCCGGTGGGCTGTTGCCGGTCATGAAGCACATGCCCGGCCATGGCCGCGGGTTCGCCGATTCCCACCACGAATTGCCGGTCGTAGATGTCTCGCGCGAGGAGCTGGAAGCGCATGATTTCCCGCCGTTCATTGCCATGAAGGATGAACTCCTCGCAATGACCTGCCATGTCGTATTCACCGCGATCGATCCGGACAATCCGGCGACGACATCGCGAAAGGTGATCGACGGGCTCGTTCGCGAGCTTATCGGTTTCAATGGCCTGTTGCTCTCCGATGATGCGTCGATGAACGCACTGGCCGGATCGATCGGCGAGCGCGCTGCGAATATCATTGCCGGAGGATGCGATATCGTGCTGCATTGCAACGGGCATATGGATGAGATGCAGCAAGTCGTGGTCAACGTGCCGGTCCTCGATGGCAGGCCACTTGCGCGGGCGAAGGCAGTAGAAAGTGGCTTTCCGACGCCTGACGCGGCGCGAGAGGCTGCAATCCGGGCCGAGTTCGATGGATTGTTCGCGACGGTTTGATCGCAGAAGGAGCAGGGCGGGTGAACACCACAAAGGCCTCGGAACGGCCACGGGCGGGTGCGGCGCCGATGGACAAGCTTTGGCAGGACAACGGCGCCGAACGCGCGTCTAACGATCCCGCGCTGCTGATCGATGTCGCGGGCTTCGAAGGCCCTCTTGACCTGCTACTTTATCTTGCCCGCAACCAGAAAGTTGATTTGTCTCGGATTTCGGTACTGGCCCTTGCCGAACAATACTTGCAGTTCGTCGACAGCGCGCGGCGCATCCGGATTGAGCTTGCGGCCGATTACCTCGTCATGGCGGCGTGGCTTGCCTATTTGAAGTCACGGCTGCTCATACCGCAGCAGGCAAAGGACGACGGCCCATCGGGCGAGGAGATGGCGGCAACGCTTGCCTTCCGCCTGAAGCGCCTGGAGGCGATGCGAGAGGCGGCTGGCGGCCTGATCAACCGAAATCGCCTCGGTCGCGATGTGTTCGCACGTGGTGCTCCCGAGCATATCCCGGATCCGACGCGGTCTGCCTACGATGCCAGCCTCTACGATCTCCTGACGGCTTATGCCTCGCTGCGCCAGCGTCAGGCCGTAAGCCAGGTCACTATTGCCCGTCGCACCGTCTGGTCGCTGACAGACGCCCGCGAGCTGCTGACGCGTTTGATCGGTGAAGTCGTCGACTGGACGGCGCTCGAGCAGCACCTGCATCGCTACGTGGCGTCCCCCGAAGATCGGGTGACGGCCATCGCCAGCGCCTTTGCCGCATCGCTGGAGCTGGTGCGTGAGGGCAAGCTGGAAATCCGCCAGGACGGCGCTTTCCAGCCGATATACCTGCGGCGTGGACCAAGACATGCGACATTGCAGATCGTCGAACAGGAGCAACCGGCTTGACTGATCTCGAAGATGCAGTGGACCGTGAGGACGACGGGGAGGCGACTGAGGACCTCCATGCGGTGGCAGAGGCCGAACGCATCGCCGAAGCCCTGGTTTTCGCGTCCGCGCAGCCCGTGTCGGAAGGCTTCATAGCCGACCGCCTGCCGAGGGCATTCAACGTCCGTGCCATCATGCTGCGGCTGAAGGATCAATATGCGCACCGCGGCGTCAACCTTGTGCAGGTCGACGACGCGTGGGCTTTTCGCACCGCCGCCGACCTGTCCTTCGTCATCCGCGGCGATGAGGACGAAGTAAAGAAGCTCTCGCGCGCGGCCCTGGAGGTCCTTGCGATCATAGCCTATCACCAGCCGGTGACGCGTGCCGAGATCGAGGATATCCGCGGCGTTCAAACCTCTCGCGGCACGCTCGATGTCCTGATGGAAGCAGGTTGGGTTCGCTTTCGTGGCCGGCGCCGCACGCCTGGCAGGCCGGTGACACTCGGGACCACACGCGACTTTCTCGACCATTTCGGTCTGGAGGAGCTGCGCGATCTTCCCGGAATCGAAGAGCTGAAGGGTGCGGGCCTGCTCTCCGGTCGAATCCCGGCAAATTTCAACATCCCATCGCCGCTCATGAGTGACGAACTGACCGAGGACGAAGATCCGATTACTCAGCTGGATCTCGAAGAGCTTGGCCTGCTGGCCCCCGGTGGCGCGGCCGAAGAATAGTCCAAATTGTCTTTGTTTCGCCACTGATGGCGAAAACAATGCGCATCAGAACTTTTCGAAGGCTGGACGACTTGTCACCATGGGCGATCCCGTGACATGAAGCATCAATACGAGACGAATTTAGATGTTGGAATTGATGCTGGAAATTCTTACATCAAGAGACATCGAAACAGGGAGTTAGCGTAATGGGTTCTTTTAGCATGTGGCACTGGCTGATCGTTCTGGTCATCGTGCTGTTGTTGTTCGGTCGCGGCAAGATTCCGGAACTGATGGGTGACGTCGCAAAGGGCATCAAGAGCTTCAAGAAAGGCATCACGGAAGAGGACGCCCCCGAGGCTACGACCAACGGCAAGACCGTCGATCACAAGGCCGACGAAACGAAGTAATCACGTCCGGGCAAACGCAGCCCCCGCGTTGCCCGCCCAGGAGCCTTGAATGTTCGATATTGGCTGGACCGAGCTGCTTGTCATCGCGGTCGTACTGATTGTGGTGGTTGGTCCAAAGGATCTGCCGCCGATGCTTCGTGCGTTCGGAAAAATGACGCAGCGTGCCCGAAAGGTCGCAGGCGATTTCCGGGCCCAGTTTGACGAAGCTTTGCGCGAGGCCGATCTGGATGACGTCCGGCAGACTTTGAGCGATGCGCAGAAGCTGAACCCTGTCAACAGTCTGCGCGAAGCCATGAATCCGCTCAGGCAGATGGGCAATGAGATCAAGGCCGACCTGCAGAAGTCGACAACAATGGAAAACAAGACCGAAGTCCCGCCGGCTGTCATGTCCACGCCTGAACCGTCGATGAGCTTGCCCGAGACACCTCCGGTTATGTCGCCTCCGACGCCTCAATCGGCTGTAGCAGCCGAACTGCCTGGTGCCGCCGCTGTTGCGGAGACGCCAAAGGCAGTGCGCAAGCCACGTGCCAAGGCTGCGGATAAGGTCTATGCGGCAGCGGCTATCGCCGTTGTTCCGGCTGAAAAAACCAAAAGCGCACCCGCAAAAGCCACCGCAGCAAAGAAGCCGACGTCCGTTGCCGTCGAGTCCACAGCCGCTCCGAAGAAGACGGCAGCCAAAAAGAAGAAGGACGACGCATGAGCGGTGAAATCGAAGACAAGCCGCAGCCTTTGATCGAGCACTTGATGGAGCTGCGCAAACGGCTCATGTGGTCGATCGGCGCGTTTTTCGTTGCCTTCATCGTGTGCTTCGTCTTTGCGAAGCATCTCTTCAATGCGCTGGTCTTTCCGTACAAATGGGCGGTCATGTGGGCCCATCTCGATGTGTCCAAGGCGCAGCTTATTTACACGGCACCCCAGGAATTCTTCTTCACGCAGGTGAAGGTCGCGATGTTCGGCGGTCTCGTGATCGCCTTTCCGATCATCGCGGCGCAGATCTACAAGTTCGTAGCGCCTGGCCTTTACAAGAACGAGCGCGCCGCTTTCCTGCCGTTCCTGATCGCTTCGCCGGTACTGTTCCTCATGGGCGCATCCCTGGTCTACTTCTTCTTCACGCCGATGGTCATGTGGTTCTTCCTGACCATGCAGCAGGCACCGGGCGAGGGCGATGTCGCGATTTCACTGTTGCCGAAGGTATCCGAATATCTCAGCCTCATCATGACGCTGGTTTTCTCCTTCGGCCTCGTGTTCCAGCTCCCTGTGATCACAACCCTGCTGGCGCGCGTTGGGCTTCTGACGTCGGATTGGCTTCGGGAGAAGCGCAAGTTCGCGATCGTGCTCGCCTTCGTTGTCGCGGCGGTGCTGACGCCTCCCGATCCGATGTCCCAGATCGGCCTTGCGCTGCCGACCATCATTCTCTACGAGATTTCTATCTACGCGGCGCGACTCGTGGAGCGCCAGCGTGCTCGTGAGACGGTCAAAGAGGCTGACGGGTCCGCGGACGTTGTCAAGACGGACAGCGTCTGAGCAGTCCTCCTGAAACTCTCTTAATGAGCGCTTCCGAACATCCGGTTGAAGCCCGGTCAGGCTTTGACCGAGCTATCCTTTTTGCAACGACCTGGAACGACAATGCTCGATATCAAATGGATCCGTGAGAATCCCGAAGCGCTGGACGCAGCCCTTGCCAAGCGTGGCGCGGAGCCCTTGTCCGAAGGCCTGATCGCGCTTGACGAGAAGCGTCGCTCAGCCGTTCAAAAGGTGCAGGACATGCAGTCCCGCCGCAACGCCGCCTCGAAGGAGATCGGTGCGGCAATGGCGCAGAAAAAAAGCGAGCTTGCCGACAAGCTCAAGGCGGAAGTCGGTGATCTGAAGGTGCTGCTTCCGGCGGCTGAAGAGGACGACCGCAGGTTTTCGGAAGAACTCAACGACCTGCTTTCGCGCATCCCGAACATCCCTCACGACGACGTTCCGGTCGGCGAGGACGAGAATGGCAACGTGGTTGCCCGCGTGGTCGGGGAAAAGCCGCGCTGGAACCACACGCCAAGGGAACACTACGAAATCGGCGAAGCGCTTGGCTACATGGATTTCGAAAAGGCTGCGAAGCTCTCTGGCTCGCGCTTCACGGTGCTCACGGGTCCGTTGGCCCGCTTGGAGCGAGCGCTCGGCCAGTTCATGATCGACCTCCATACGAGCGAGCACGGCTACACCGAAGTCAGCTCGCCGCTGATGGTGCGCGCCGAAGCGTTGTTCGGCACCGGCAACCTGCCGAAGTTCGAGGAAGATCTCTTCAAAACGACGGATGGCCGCTACCTCATTCCGACCGCCGAGGTGACGCTGACCAACTTGGTGCGTGAGGAAATCCTCGATCACGATAAGCTGCCGCTCCGTTTCACCGCCCTGACGCCGTCATTCCGCTCCGAGGCGGGTTCGGCCGGACGCGACACGCGCGGCATGCTGCGCCAGCATCAGTTTTGGAAGTGCGAACTCGTATCGATCACCGACGCCGAGAGTTCAATCGCAGAGCATGAGCGAATGACGGCCTGTGCAGAAGAAGTTCTGAAGCGCCTTGGTCTGCATTTCCGTACCATGACGCTCTGCACGGGCGATATGGGCTTCGGCTCGCGCAAGACCTACGACCTGGAGGTCTGGTTGCCGGGACAGGATACGTATCGCGAAATCTCGTCCTGCTCAGTCTGCGGCGATTTCCAGGCTCGCCGTATGAATGCGCGCTACCGTGGTAAAGACGACAAGACGACCAAGTTCGTTCACACGCTGAACGGCTCTGGAACGGCGGTTGGCCGCTGTCTCATCGCAGTGCTTGAAAATTATCTCAACGAAGACGGCTCCGTGACAGTGCCGGATGCGCTGCTGCCATATATGGGCGGCCTGACCAAGATCGAACGGGTAGCCTGAGACGATGCGCATTCTGCTTACCAACGACGACGGCATTCACGCAGAAGGCCTCGCGGCGCTGGAGCGGATTGCGCGTACCCTCTCGGACGACGTCTGGATCGTCGCCCCGGAGACGGACCAGAGCGGTTTTGCGCATTCCCTGAGCCTCTCAGAGCCATTGCGTCTGCGCAAGATATCCGACAAGCACTTTGCCCTGAGGGGCACGCCGACCGATTGCGTTATCATGGGCATCAAGCGGGTGATGGAGCTAAAGCCGGACCTCGTGCTCTCGGGCGTCAATTCTGGCTCCAATGTTGCCGACGACGTTACCTACTCGGGAACGATCGCCGGGGCCATCGAGGGCACGATGCAGGGGGTGCGCTCCTTCGCGTTGAGCCAGGCTTACCTCCACGAGGACGGTGCACGCATCGTTCCCTGGAAGGTCTGCGAGGCACACGCGCCGGCACTGCTCGAAAAACTGATAGCGCTCGATCTGCCCGAGGGGACCTTCCTCAATCTCAACTTCCCTAGCTGCCGGCCCGAAGAGGTCGAGGGCGTTGAGGTGACGGCGCAAGGAAAGCTTGCCTTCAACCTGCAGGTCGACGCCCGCGCCGATGGCCGCGGATTTCCCTACTATTGGTTGAAGTTCGGAGAGCGTGCCGGCGCCCTTATTGAGGGCACGGATATTCACGCTCTCAAACATAGCAAGGTTTCGGTAACACCTTTGAAACTGGATCTGACTGATTATTCCGTACAGGACCGCGTGAAGCGGGCGCTTTTGGGTACGGAGTAAATCGCGTTGACGTCAAGGCTGGTCGAGAAGGAAGGGTTTGCGGCCCTCGTATTGAGGCTGCGGGCTGAGGGCGTGTCCGATATTGACCTGCTGACCGCCGTCGAACAAACGCCGCGCTCGCTCTTCGTGCCTCCGCAGTTCGCGGAACAGGCCTATTCCAGCCGTACAATCCCCATCGAATGCGGATCCTTCCTCGAGGGCGTCGATCTTGCCGTGCGCGTCCTGCATAGCCTGAAGGTCAAGCCCGGTCAGCGTGTATTGGAAATCGGCACCGGAAGCGGCTTCATGACGGCGGTCATGGCTCGCATGACGGAACGCGTTCTGACGATCGACCGCTACAAGACGTTGACGGGCAATGCCCACCGGCGTATCGAGTCGCTTGGGATCCGCAATGTCATCGTCCGCCAGGCAGATGGCAGCGCTGGCTTGCAGGGCGAGGGGACCTTCGATCGCATACTGGTTACCGCAGCATTCAATGCGATGCCGCGCTTTTATGCGGACCAGCTCGTATCGGGCGGCTCGATGATCGCCCCGTTGATGATTTCAGACACGGAATGCCGTCTTGTGCGCTTGACGAAGACCGGTAGCCGTTTCGAGCGCGAAGAGCTGTTCAACTCCCCCTACCTGCCGATTGTGCCGCGCGTCGCATCCCAGCTCTGAGCGGCCTGCGAATCTATGGTTAGCAATCTCTCAAAAAGATCTCACCGATTTCGGCGCCTTAACCCGGTGGTAATACTAACACGCTTTAATAAACCCACAAACGGTTGCGTCATTCAGTGGGTCGAGTCATGCGTTTCAGTCTTTCGCCAAAGTTCGGGAAGTCTGCCGGTAATGTCCTGATTGCGGCTTTCCTGGCGAGTGTCGCAACGGGATGTAGTTCCGATGTGTCACGTTTCGGTGGTCTGTTCTCTTCGTCCGGTCAGGACCAGCTTACGACCAATTCAATTCCGCGCAGAAGCGCGAGCGGCTCGCAGGCTGATCCAGTGCCCCAGGCTGATTTGCAGGGGGGGTATTTGGCGGGCGGTCAGTCCATGAACCAGCAGCCGTACCCAGCGCAGCCTGCCTACGGCTCCAGTGCCCGCATGGCCTCGGCTCCTGTGTCCGTGCAGCGGTCGGAGCTTTCGGCGCCCGGTACAGTTTCACCGACTCGCGAAAAGCAGGTCGCCCTCGCGCAGCCTTTCCCCGCGTCGACCGCATCCACAAGATCTGCACAGGTCCTCGTTCCGCCCAAGGCGGACACGGACGCGATCGTTACCGGAACAACCCCCAGGGTCTCCGGCTGGTCGTCTGCAAATGCACCGTCCGTGACGCTCCGGCCTGGCGAAAGCGTCGCGATACTCGCCAAGCGCTACGGCGTTCCGGAGAAGGAAATTCTGCGTGCCAACGGTCTGAAGACGGCTGCCGCCGCCAAACCCGGTCAAATCGTCCTGATCCCGACCTACAATGGCGGCAATGCCGCCAAAGCCTCGGCCCAGGCAGCCGACATCTCCAAGAACGGCCAGTCGCCAACGCCGGGCAAATCGCAGGAGCAGAACCTCGCGGTTGTTCCCGGTGCGAATTCCGCCCGCGACAAGTCGCTGGCGAGTGCCGATCCGACCAGCAAAACACCCGGTGCAGGCAAGAGCCCGAAGGGCGCAGGCGGCACCTATGTCGTCAAGCCCGGTGACTCGCTTGCCAAGATTGCCAAGGCGACCGGCAGCAGTATCGATGAGCTGAAGGCCGCAAACAACCTCTCGGCTGGGTCGATCCGTATCGGTCAGGAACTCAACCTGCCGAATAGCGCGAGGTCACCGGATGGAATGAAGACGGCGTCGATCCCGGCCAAGGCCGAGCCGAAGCCGGTCGCACAGCCAGCGGCTGACACGGCGACGGCCGCCGCCCAGCCGGCCTCCTACACGGCACCGGTCGCGACCGAAACCGTCGATGAAGCCGCCAAGAAGGAGGTTGCATCTGCTGCTCCGGAGGCGACCGGCATCTCCAAGTATCGCTGGCCGGTTCGCGGCGCGGTCATCGCCGCCTACGGAGCCAACGTCAATGGCAGCCGCAATGACGGTATCGACATCTCCGTGCCGCAGGGAACGCCGATCAAGGCCGCCGAAAACGGCGTGGTCATCTATGCCGGCAACGGCCTGAAGGAACTCGGCAACACGGTTCTCGTCCGCCACGATGACGGTACCGTCACGGTCTACGGCAATGCCGACACGCTGAGCGTTGCCCGCGGCCAGAAGATCCAGCGTGGCCAGACGGTCGCAGTCTCCGGCATGAGCGGCAACGTCAAGCAGCCGCAAGTTCACTTCGAGGTTCGCAAGGACGCGACCCCGGTGAACCCGATCACTTTCCTCGAATAGGTAATGCGTCTCGAGGAGCAAGCAAAAGCCCGGCCGAAAGCCGGGCTTTTGTCGTTTTGAAAGGGTATCCTCTGCGTCAGGCGCGATCCAGAACGATACGCATGCGGCCGGCGAGATCCTGAATATACTGCCATGCAACTCGGCCGGAGCGCGCCCCGCGCGTCGTGGCCCATTCCAGCGCTTCCGCGTGCATCCTCTGGCGGTCATGGGCCAGCTTGAAATGGTCGGCATAGCCGTCGACCATTGTCAGGTAGTCCTCCTGGCTGCACTTGTGGAAGCCGAGCCAGAGGCCGAAGCGGTCCGAGAGCGACACCTTCTCTTCGACAGCCTCGGACGGGTTGATCGCGGTCGACTGCTCGTTCTCCATCATGTTGCGTGGCAACAGGTGCCGGCGGTTGGAGGTCGCATAGAACAGCACATTGTCCGGCCGGCCCTCGACGCCGCCGTCGAGCGCTGCCTTCAGCGACTTGTAGGCGGTATCGTCGTGATCGAAGGACAGGTCGTCGCAAAAGACGATGACGCGCTGTGGCGTATCCTTGAGCAGGTCAAGCAGCGTGGGCAGGCTGGCGATATCTTCGCGGTGGACTTCGACGAGCTTCAGCGACACGCCGCTTTGGCTCCTGACATCCTCGTGGACGGCCTTCACCAGCGAGGATTTTCCCATTCCGCGTGCACCCCAGAGAAGAACATTGTTGGCTGGGTAGCCATCGGCAAAGCGCACGGTGTTCTCATGCAGGATGTCGCGCACTCGGTCGACGCCGCGGATGAGCTTTAAAGCGACACGATTCGGCCGGGCCACAGGCTGCAGGTGCTGGCGGGCGGGAGACCAGACGAAGCAGTCTGCCGCATCCCAGTCGTTGGCTGCAGGCGCCGGGCCTGCAAGGCGCTCGACAGCATCCGCAAGACGGCGCAGTTCCGTCAGAATGACGCTGCTGTTCAACTCCTTGGTCATGGCGGCTCCTCCCGTGTGCGGTTTGTTGATTTCGCTGGGAGGTAGCATGGCCTTTTGCCAGTGGAAAGGTTAAGAGGCACTGGAATCGGTACGGTTTTCGGCTGTTTCTGTTGCATTCGCAAAGACCATAATTATAGTCCGGCCACTCGAGAAATGGCGACGTTTCGCCTTCGGAAAAGTTTTGAGGAGTTTAGCATGTTCATCACCCCGGCATTCGCCCAGGCCGCAACCGACACCGCGGCATCGCCTTTCGGGTCGGGCTTTGAAATGATCATCCTGTTCGTGCCGCTGATGGTTGTCTGGTATTTCCTGTTGATCCGACCACAGCGTGCCCAGGCAAAGAAGCGCGAGGAGACGCTGAAGGCGATACGCCGTGGCGACCAGGTTGTCACCGGTGGTGGTCTCGTCGGCAAGGTCACCAAGGTTGTTGACGACAAGGAAGTCGAAGTGGAAATTGCCGACGGCGTGCGCGTGCGCATCGTCCGCACCGGCATCTCCGAAATCCGCGTCAAGGGTGAACCGGTCAAGGCAGACGCCGCGTAGTGAAAACCACACATCCGCGAACCGGATTCCCCGGATCTGATATAGTCGAGAGAAAATGCTTCATTTTTCCCGCTGGAAGACCGTTCTGATCTGGTTTGTGGTGCTGGTGGCCGTACTGATTGCGGCCCCCAATCTGCTCTCGGACGGGAGACTCGGCTTTCTGCCGTCCTGGCTGCCCCACAATCGCGTTACCCTGGGGGCTGACCTTCAGGGCGGAACGCATCTGGTCTTCCAGATCGAGCGCGCCGATATCGTCAGGGAGCGGCTCGAGACGACTGTCCGTGAGATCAGCAGCAAGCTGCGCCAGGCCAACATTCGCTACACAGGCCTGACCGGCAATGACCAGACCGTCACCGTGAAGATCACCGATCCGAACCAGGTTCAGGTCGCGATCGTTTCCCTTAAGGACCTGACTGCGACCACGAAGACCGATTTTCTTGGTGGTTCGAGCCAGAACGTCAGGCTGCAGCAGAGCGACGGCGGCCAACTCACGCTTCAGATTAGCGATACCGCGATCGAGAGCGGCATAGGTGACGCGCAGGCGAAGTCCTTGGGCATCGTCAGTCGCCGCATTACGGAAGCCGGCAACGCTGATTTCGCCGTTCGCGCCGAAGGCGCCGATCGGATCGATGTGCAGGTATTGGGCTCCGTCGATGCCGAGCGCTTGAAGAGCATTCTGAACGAGCCCGCCAAGCTCTCCGTTCGCATGATGGACGAGAGTATGTCTGGCCAGGAAGCGCTTGGCGGACGCTGGCCGGTGACCTCGGAAGTCCTCTACTCGCTGGACGACCCACCGATTCCCTATCTCGTCGACCGCACGGACTTCATCGCTGGTAAAAACATCACCGACGTGCAGTCGACGGCGGATGCTCAGACGCAGGCGGTGTCGATCAGCTACAAGCTCGATGCAGAAGGGACTGAGCGTCTGGCACAGAAGACGCGGCAGAATATCGGCCGCCACCTCGCGATCATTTTCGATGACCAGGTGATGGCAGCCCCCCTCATCAGCGCCCCAATCGTCGACGGCACGGGCATCATCCCCGTCAGCTTTTCCGAAGACGGTGCACACGATCTCACACTGATGCTGCGAGCCGGGGCTCTGCCCGCCACGCTGACAACAGTCGAAGAACGCACCGTCAGTCCTGCTCTTGGCGCCGAATCGACACGGGCGGGGCTTTTGGCCGGGATCGTGGCGGCGATTCTGGTGATCGGCCTGATGTTCGGTTTCTACCGCGGATTGGGCATCATCGCCGCGCTTTCGCTCTTGCTGAACCTCATCCTGATTCTCGCTGTGATAAGCCTCATCGGCGCGACGCTCACGCTGCCCGGAATCGCCGGCATCGTCCTGATCATGGGCATGGCCGTCGACGCCAATGTTCTGATTTACGAACGCATTCGCGAAGAAGCCAAGAGCGGGCGCCGGTTTGCCGAGGCGATCGAAAGCGGATTCTCGAAGGCGATCATGACGATCCTCGATGCGAACGTCACGATCTTCATTGCGGCTGTGATCCTCTACTTCCTGGGTAACGACGCAGTACGCGGCTTTGCCGTCACGCTTGCCGCCGGCATTCTTACGACTGTTTTTACAGCAGTTACCCTGACACGCTGGATTGTCGTAACCTGGCTTCACAGACGTCACCCCAAGCATCTTCCCAAGGATGTTCACACCGGTATCTTCGACCGCGCAAACATTCGCTTCATGGGTATCCGCCGCTACACGTTTACAATTTCGGCGGCGCTGTCGATTGCGGCAATGATAGGCTTCGCGACCGTTGGCATGCATCTCGGCGTCGATTTTGCCGGCGGCTCGATCGTAGAGGTCAAGGCAAAGCAGGGTGCTGCGGACACCGACGACATCCGCGCCCGCCTGGGCGATCTGAATATCGGCCCTATTTCTGCTCGTCGCCTCGGGGATACGTCAAGCGCGCTGATCCAGCTGGAATCCCAGGGTGGCGGTGAGAATGCCGAGCAATCGGCGATCACGCTGGTGCGGGATGAGCTCGGCGAGGACTATGATTTCCGCCGTGTCGAAGTCGTCGGTCCGGCGATATCGGGCGAACTGACGAGGGCGGCGACGCTTGGCGTCCTGGCCTCGCTGTTGGTCATCCTGATTTACATCTGGGCACGCTTCGAATGGCAGTTCGCCGTCGGAGCGATCGTGGCAACGCTGCATGACATCATTCTCATGTTGGGCCTCTTCGTCCTCACAGGCCTAGAGTTCAATTTGACGAGCGTGGCCGCACTCCTGACGATCGTCGGCTACTCGCTGAACGACACCGTGGTGATCTACGATCGATTGCGCGAAAATCTGAAGCGCTACCACAAGATGCCACTGCCAATCCTGATCGATGCGTCCATCAATCAGACGCTGTCGCGCACAGTCCTGACCGCGGCGACCACGCTGCTCGCGCTCGCGGCACTTTCGCTTTTCGGCGGCGAAGTTATCCGCTCGTTCGCATTCGTCATGCTCGTCGGCGTTGCCTTGGGCACTTTCTCCTCCATTTACATCGCAGCACCGGTACTGATTGTCTTCAAACTTCGCCCGGACGCGCTCGACAACGATCAAGACAAGAAAGCAGCGGAACCGGATTCCCAATCCGGCAATTCGGCAGTGTGAGAATATGGCCAGAGGCATAGAAATACGTGAGGCGCATTTTCCTGGACGCGCCCCGATCGATACGTACGGCAATGGCGGTTTCCGCTTTGCAGATATGTCGCATCGCGGTTCGATCCTATGCCTACCCTCCGGCATCCACGGCTGGGATATGGATGCGACAAAGCCGCTGTCGATTGAGAATTTCGAGCGGGTCCTTGCCGAGGCCGGCGACATCGAGTTCCTGCTGGTCGGGACAGGTATTGACATGAGTCCGATACCGGCCGACCTGAAGGCGGCGCTCAAGGCGGCCGGGATCTCTTCGGATCCGATGAATACGGGCGCCGCGGTGCGCACATTTAACATCATGCTTCTGGAATCCCGCGCCGTGGCCGCGGCATTGATCGCGGTCTGAGCATGGCCGATTTCTCATCGAGGAACCAGGATATCTGCCTGGCGATGCTGCGCGACAGCGATCGCGACCGCTATCTGGCATGCCTGTTGTCACCGCTGGACAGGCGCGGTGCTCTGGCAGCACTATATGCCTTCAACGCAGAGCTTGCCCGCGTCCGCGATCTCGTCCACGAACCGCTTCCCGGCGAAGTTCGCATGCAATACTGGCGCGATCTTCTGGAAGGCAATGCCCATGGAGCGACGGAAGCAAATCCGATTGCTGCCGCTCTGTTGTCGGCAATCGAAGCTCACCGCTTGCCGCGGCAGACGCTTGTGGACATGATCGATGCACGCATATTCGATCTCTACGATGATCCCATGGAGACACGCGTCTCACTGGAAGGCTATGCTGGCGAAACAGCATCCGCCTTGATCCAGCTGGCAAGTCTCGTGCTCGGGCCGGACGAGGCGGTGAGTTCCGCTGAAGCCGCAGGCCATGCTGGGGTGGCTCAGGCGATTGCCGGGTTGCTTCTGCTGATGCCACTGCATCGTCATCGGGGCCAAGTTTACATTCCCCTGGAAATTCTCGCTGCGACCGGGCTCGACCGAGATACCTTTCTCGCGGGGCGTGACAAGGCGCGCATTTCCGCGGCGATAGAGGCTTTTGCCGGGCTCGGGCGCGATCATCTCGCCGGGGCGAGAGGTGTCGGGATCTCGCCTGGCGTGTTTCCCGCCTTTCTGCCGGTCGCGTTGGCGGGCCATGTCCTCGTAAAGGCCCAGAAGACTGGCGCGGCGCTATTCGAGCGGTCGCTTCAGCAGTCGCAGTGGCGCCGGCAGATCAGCATGACGCTGGCCCTCACGCGGAAGAAAATCTGATGCTGTTTAAATTCGCGCAAGGCTCGTGCGTTATGATGGCCGTTGTTGCCAGTTTTGAACGGAGAGCGGCGTGAGCATTATCGTCTGGTGCGTTCTTTTTGCCATCGTGATCGTCATAGCTTTTGTCTGCGTTCGCATGGCTGCGCGGAACCAGGAAGAGGGCTTGCACGATACCGGGCTCGCGATCATCGAGTTCAATCGAGCATTCCCGCACGAAGCAATCCGCCAGCTGCAGGCGACCGCCAACGGCCAGGCTGTATTCGTCCGCCTGCACGACAACAAGGCGGGCCTCATGCGCAATATGCTGAGACACTATGCCTGCCACCTCATCGAGCCGGGCAGGGTGCGTGTCCTGAGCTCTGAAACGGGCAAGGGATTGACCATCGAATTCCTCGACGCGCCCCATCATAGCGGCACGTTCGAGTTTGCCTCGCCCAAGGAGGCGTCGGAAGTTTCGCTCTGGCTGCTCGGCAATTATCTCGCCGAGCCGGACAGGGAGATTCTGGCGAACGTTCCCACAGCTGCCAACCGCCACTAGCGCCGCCGGAACGGCATTTGTTGTCGCAGCAACAGATTGGAGCGCGGCCTCATCCTGTTTGATGCGTCGCTTCGAGCGTTTTGCGTTGCCTTGCAACCCAAACAGGTCCAAGATTTACCTCACCGGGCGAATGTTTTAACGCGGTTCACAACGCGATGGAGGTGCATGATGGTTCTAGCAATCAATGATATCGCTCCAGATTTCGAAGCCCAGACAACCCAAGGAAAGATCAGTTTTCACGACTGGATCGGCAATTCTTGGGCGGTGCTGTTTTCCCATCCCAAGGATTTTACGCCTGTATGTACGACCGAGCTCGGCTACATGGCCAAGATTAAGCCAGAGTTCGACAGGCGCGACGTCAAGATCATAGGCCTCTCTGTCGATCCGCTCGAACGCCATGCCGGCTGGTTGAAGGACATCGAAGAGACGCAGGGCGTCAGGGCGAACTATCCGATGATCGCGGACATCGATTACGCGGTGTCGAAGCGCTACAACATGCTGCCGGCTCTGGTCTCCGGGGATCCGACTGACCGTACCCCTGCGGACAATCAGACGGTGCGCAACGTCTTTGTCATCGGTCCCGACAAGAAGATCAAGCTGATCCTTGTCTATCCCATGACCACCGGGCGGAATTTCGACGAGGTGCTGCGTGTCATCGATTCCCTGCAGCTGACCGCCAGGCACAAGGTGGCAACGCCCGTGAACTGGAAGCAAGGCGAGGATGTTTTCATCGCCGGTTCGGTCTCCGATGACGACGCCAAGAAGCAGTATCCGCAAGGCTGGGCCGCTCCGAAACCCTACATCCGCATCGTGCCGCAGCCGCACGGGTAGCCGGGTTCCAGAGCCGTTCTCAACCGAAGCAGGAGATGGCGATGATCTTCCGTCAGCTTTTCGATCCAGCGTCGAGCACCTATTCGTATCTGCTGGCAAGCAGACACGGCGGCGAGGCGCTGATCATCGATCCAGTTCTGGAGAAGGTCGACCGCTATCTGCAGCTCGTGCACGAGCTGGACCTCAAGCTCGTCAAGGCGGTGGATACGCACATGCATGCCGATCACATCACCGGTCTTGGCGCCCTGCGCGACAAGACCCACTGCATTACCGTCATGGGCGAACAGACAAGGGCGGACATCGTCTCCATGCGTCTCTCCGATAACGATAAGCTTACGATCGAGGGACTGTCGCTTGACGTCATATACACTCCCGGCCACACGGACGATTCCTACAGTTTCGCGCTGCCTGACCGGGTGTTCACCGGCGATACACTGCTCATTCGTGGGACCGGCCGCACCGATTTCCAGAACGGCGATCCGCGGGCGCAATTCGAGTCGATCTTCGGGCGTCTGCTGAAGTTACCGGACACCACATTGGTCTACCCGGCACACGACTACAAGGGCGACACCGTGTCGACCATTGGCGAGGAGAAGGCATACAATCCGCGTTTGCAGGTGCACTCGGCCGACGAATATGCGGACGTGATGAACAACCTGAAGCTCGCCAACCCGAAGATGATGGATGTCGCTGTGCCGGCCAACATGCACGTCGGGCTGAATCAGGAAGAGGTGGTCCGTCATGGCTGGGTACTGACGGCCCAGCAGGCTCTAGGGCTTCTCGGCGACAGCAATGTTGCCCTGATCGATCTGCGCGAAAACGGCGAGCGGCAGCGAAATGGCACGATCCCGGGCTCACTGCATGTTCCCTATCCGGACCTGGAGAAGAACATCGGGGACGGCGGCATGCTGCATGCGTTGGCGCAATCAACCAACAAGCGCTTGGTCTTTTATTGTGCTTTCGGCGAACGTTCGGCCATGGCGGTTCAAGCCGCGCACGACGCCGGGCTTGCGTCGGCCTTTCATATCCAAGGCGGCATTGACGCTTGGAAGAAGGCTAGCGGTCCGGTCACTCACTGAAGCGACGAGGAGGGCGGACACCTCCGTGTCCGCAGCTATGGAATCAGCCTGTCTCAGCAAGGTGCACGGTTTGGCCGAGCCAGTTCGCGCAATCGGCAACCGCCCGCTTGGCGATTAGCTGCCGTTTCATGATCGTCTTGTCCTTGCCGCGGAAGCGCTTGACGCCCTCTGGTTTGACGATCGAACCCGGCTCAAGCTCCGGGAATAGGCCGAAGTTGATGTTCATCGGCTGGAACGATCGTTTGCCGGGCTCTTCGTCGACGACGAGATGCCCGCCGGTGATATGGCCAAGCAGCGAGCCGAGCGCCGTGGTCGCGGGAGGCAGTGATGCTGCCTCGCCCTTGCGCTCCGCCGCCGCGAAGCGACCCGCCAGCAGGCCAACGCTGGCACTCTCGACATAGCCTTCGCAACCTGTGATCTGGCCAGCGAAGCGCAGGCCGGGCCGGGACTTCAGTGTCAGCGAAGAGTCGAGCAGCGTTGGCGAGTTGATGTATGTATTGCGGTGAAGGCCGCCGAGGCGGGCGAATTCCGCATTCTGCAGGCCTGGAATCATTCGGAAGATGTCCGCCTGAGCGCCGTACTTCAGCTTCGTCTGGAAGCCGACCATATTATAAAGCGTTCCAAGCGCATTGTCCTGGCGCAGCTGAACGACCGCATAGGCCTTCACGGTCGGGTTATGGGAGTTCGTCAGCCCCATTGGTTTCATCGGGCCGTGGCGCAGCGTTTCGCGCCCACGCTCGGCCATGACTTCAATCGGCAGGCAGCCGTCGAAATAGGGCGTGCCTTCCCATTCCTTGAAGCCGACCGTGTCGCCGGCGATCAGGGCGTCGACGAAGGCGTTATATTGGGCTTCGTCCATCGGGCAGTTGATATAGTCCTTGCCGGTGCCGCCGGGACCGACCTTGTCGTAGCGCGACTGATACCAGCAGATATCCATGTCGATGCTCTCGCGGTAGACAATCGGGGCGATGGCATCGAAAAAGGCAAGCGCATCCGCGCCGGTTTCCGCCTGGATGGCGCTTGCGAGCGAGGGCGCCGTCAACGGTCCGGTTGCGACGATTGCCAGATCCCATTCCTTCGGCGGCAAGCCCGTGACTTCCTCTCGAACGACTGAAATCAATGGATGGCTGTGGACGGCCGCGGTCACCGCAGCCGAAAAACCGTCGCGGTCGACGGCAAGCGCCCCGCCGGCTGGGACCTGATGCTTGTCGGCACAGGCCATGATCAGCGATCCGGCCATCCGCATTTCAGCGTGGATGACGCCGACAGCATTGCTGGTCGCGTCGTCGGAGCGGAACGAATTCGAGCACACGAGCTCGGCCAGATCGTCCGTCTTGTGCGCATCGGTGCCGCGAACGCCGCGCATCTCATGCAGGACGACCGGGACACCTGCGTTGGCGATCTGCCAGGCTGCTTCCGAGCCGGCGAGCCCGCCGCCGACCACGTGGATGGGAGAATGGGAAGAGGTCTTGTTCATGCGCGGCTGATTATCACGCCGAGCCGGCGCAGGAAACCGAAGAATCGCGATGCGCGCATGACCTCCGCGCTGGAGAGGGCGCCTAGAGATCGAGTTCCAGGCGCACACCCTCGCTGCCCGCAGCCGGTACCGAGCAGCAGATCAGCGCTTCATCGTCGGCGACATCGGCCGTCGGCACCTTGGTGTAGGCCACGGCGCCGGACAGGACCTTCGTCCGGCAGCTTCCGCAATTGCCGAGCCGACAGCTAAATTCAGGTGCCAGTCCTCGCGCTTCGGCAAGTTCCAGCAGTGTACCGTCACCTGGCTCCCAGCGTGCCTCCTTTCCCGATTGCATGAAATAGACCGGTACCGGACTCTTTGCCGCCGGCCGAGACGGCGCGCTCTTTGCCGCTGCATCGTCGGCTCGCGCAAGCGAGGCTGCTCCGAACGCTTCGGCGTGAATGCGGCGATCGGCAATGCTGAGGCCGCGCAGGCCGTCATAGACCGATTGCATGAAGGCTGGCGGACCGCAGAGATAGAAATCGTAGTCATTGAACGGCAAGACCGCCGAGAGCAGCGCCATATCGACACGGCCCTGCTTCTCATAGTCTTCTCCGGCGACGGCGCCTGCGGCGTCGCTGAGCAGCCGAACGAGCCTGACGACGCCGCCGGACGCTTCGAGCAGTGACTGGATCTCATTGTTGAACGCGCGCTCTGCCTTGCTGTGCGCCGAATAGATCAGCCAGGTCGGCCGTATCCGTCGCGTCCGAAGCCCCTCGTAGACGACGTGCCGAAGCATGGCGAGCAGGGGCGTAATGCCGATTCCGGCTGCAAGCAGCACAGCCGGCCGCGCCTCCCGCGCGTCGATCGTGAAGGCACCTGCCGGCGCGCGCGCCTCGATGATGTCGCCTAGCCGAACCGTGTCGTGCAGATATGTCGAGACCAGGCCTTTGCGGTTGACGCTGATGCGATAGATGCCATCGGACGGCGCCGCTGAAAGCGTGTAGGTACGGATCGCCGCCAATTGAGATCCCTCTGGTCTGACACGGATCGGCAGGTGCTGCCCTGCGAGATGAGCGATAACACCGCCGGAGTCGGCTGGCTCGAGATAGAACGAGCGGACGGTTGCGCTTTCCTGAACGACCCGTGCGACACGCAGCGGTCGCCAATTGCGCGAAAGCTCAGCCGCGCGGATTCGGCCGGCCGCTTCATCCCAATTCCCGGTCATCAAGGAGTTGGGAGATTGCCCGTCGGAACGCGATTGCCATCTGAGCGCCAGTGCATCGGGTCTGTAGACGATCTGCCGCGGGCGAAAGCGCCAGAGGCGTTCGGCACCCTGGAAGGCTGCAATTTCCGGCGAATCAAGCACGATCTCGGCATCGCCGGACAATTGCAGCATGTCGCCGCTCTCGAAATCGGCAAAGACGAGGCCGACACGCGGATTGGCGAGAATATTGCCGAGCGTGTTGAAGAAGAGATTGCCGGCAAAATCCGGAATCGTCAGCACGCCGTCGTCGCCGATCCTGATGAAACCCGGCTTGCCGCCGCGATGTGAGACATCGATCTGCCGCTCGCCACTCTCGCGTTCGACGTAGGAGGCGACGAAGAAGGTGTCCGCCCCTTCGATCATGTCAATCGCGCGCCTATCGCGCCGATCAAGCGCGACAGGACATTGCCCCGAGGGCTTTGTGCCATCGCGTACGAACGTGAAATCCCGCAACTGGATATACTGCGGACAATTGCCGTAGGCCTGGCTGACACGCACATCGAAGCTGTCCATTGCCTTGCGGCTGATCGTCCCGTTCAGCCGATTGCGCCGGCGCGTGTGCAGTTCGATGCCGAGCATCCCTATGGCGTCGCCGTCCTCCATGCCCTGATCTGCGGGATCATGAGGCTCACGCGGGAGGTGTACGCTGAGCCTGTGGGGATCCGGGCTCTTCAGAAAGCCCGGGCGGTTGGCGCGCAGCGTCGCCCAGGCGTTGCCTTCGGCGTCCACTGTCCCGAGGACGACGAAAGGCAGTTGCGGGTAAAACTGTCGATGCTGGTCGATCAGGTGATCGCGCAGGACACGCCGGCCGACTTCGCCCATGCGTTCGGCGACGCCCACTTTTTCCTGCAGCGCAATCTCTCCCTGATGCCAGGGAGAGATTGTTTCGCGGTTCTCGTTCGTGAGCATAGCGCTCTCCTTCGCGGATGGCCGTATCCGCCGTAGTGGGCCAATTGATTGTCAGGCCATGTCGGCCAATCCGACAGGCGTCCTTTGAAAGGGATGGAAGCCGGGCAGGGCCTCGACCCGCTGGAGCCAGGCCGTGACGTCGCGATAGATGAAACGATCGACGTTTCCTTCCGGCGCGCGGGCGATGTAGCTGTAGAGCGCAACATCAGCGATCGTCGGCCGGCCCGCTGCGATCCAATCGCGATCGGCAAGCTGGGCGTCGATCAACGCAAGAATCCGGTGAGCACGCGCAATCACTTCCTCCACCTCAAATTTCGCCCCGAAGACGGTCACGAGCCGCGCGGCGGCTGGCCCGTAAGCGATCTCACCGGCAGCAACCGATAGCCAGCGCTGCACCGCAGCCGCCCCCGCGGGATCTTCCGGAAGCCAACCCTCTGGGCCATGCTTCTTGGCGATATAGACAAGGATCGCGTTGGAGTCGGTGATTATGGCATCGCCGTCCTCCAGCACCGGAACCTGGCCGAAGGGATTGAGCGAGAGAAAGGCGGGGCTCTTGTGCTCGGCGGAAGCAAGATCGACTTCGACAATCTCCGCGTCGACGCCAATCAGCGAAAGGAAGAGGCGAGCGCGATGGGAATGGCCCGAAAGTGGATGAACGTGGAGTTTCATTGGCCTAGTCTCCGTTTGAATTGAGCAGACGATAATTGTTTCATCGATCGTGTAGAATTACGGTATTTGGAAAGATACTGTTTCAGATATCGGAATAGACAGGAGGTGGGCCATGGATCGACTTCAATGCATGAGGGTGTTGGTCAGGGTTGCTGAGACGGCAAGCTTTGCCGAGGCGGCGCGGCAACTGAACATGAGCCCTCCGGCGGTTACCCGCGCTATTGCATTTCTGGAGGACGCCACGGGTGCGCGGCTATTCGTTCGATCGACCCGGTCCGTGAAGCTCACGCCATCCGGCGGTCGCTATGTCGATGATTGCAGGAGGATCCTCGCCGATATCGAGGAGGCGGAAGCATCTGCAGGCGGCTCCCATGCAACGGCGTCCGGAATGCTGACGGTCACCGCGCCGGTTCTGTTCGGACAGTTCCACATCATCCCCGTCATGACGGAATTTCTGGCATTGCATCCGGCCGTCACAGGCCGAGCCCTCCTGTTCGACAGGATCGTCAGCCTTGTGGAAGAGGGCATCGACGTCGCAATCCGCATCGGGCACCTGCAGGATTCCGATCAGACTGCGATCAAGGTCGGGAGCGTGCGTCGAGTGGTTTGCGGAGCACCCTCCTATTTCGAGCGCTTTGGCGAGCCGAAGACACCGAGCGATCTCTCCCGACACGTCACGATCGTGAACACCGGTTCTTCGGCGCCGCTCGATTGGCACTTTGCCCCAGAGCATGCAGCGGTGACGCTTCATCCGCGCATGTATTGCAACACTGTCGATGCGTCCATTGCTGCGGCGATGACAGGCTGGGGTCTGTCGCGCGCGCTCTCCTATCAGGTCGTTCGGCAGGTTGCCGCCGGCCAGTTGCAGATGGTTCTGGAGGACTATGAAGAAGAACCGCTGCCCATCCATGTCGTTCACGTGGAGGGCCGGCATGTGTCCGCGAAGACTCGCAGCTTCGTGGACTTCGCGGTTCAAAGACTGCGGGCGCTCGAACTTGGAGCTGCGGGCGCTTCATGAGGAGCGGGATCAACCCTTTGTCTTCGAAAGTCGCCGCTCACGGCAGAGCATGGCCCTGGAATCAAAAACGGCGCCCTGGAGGCGCCGTTTTTGAAGCTACACGCGCTCCGCTATTAGCGGAAAGCGCGGGAAGCGATGTTGCGGATCTCGTAGCGGCTTACGCCGATGTCGGAGAGTGTCTGGTTGGACAGGCTGCCAAGTTCGCTAAGGGTGCGGCGGTAGCTGAGCCAGCTCTTTGCAATGCGGATCGGGTTCATGGTCTAGTTCCTCAGAATGATGATCGTGGGCGGCGTCATTGCCGCCTCAACCGTTGACATTCATATAGGCGTTCGCCGTGAAATTGTGCAGTGCAATTATTAGGCTCCTGCCATGCAATTGTGCATGTGATGCACATGGAACGTGCAGGCGATAATAATTGAGCAGAGGTGTGAGTGGAGGATCCTGTGCAACCAGGGTGCTATTGAGTGATTTAGACAAAAGAAAACGCCCGTTGCCGAAAGGCAGCGGGCGTTTTGTGTAAGAGATCTGCTCGGGAGGAAGCTGACCGCCTGATACTAGCGGGTCGCTTCGCGTGCAACGCGATGGATATCCGATCGGTCGATGCCGAGGTCATGCAATTCGCGGTTGGTCATACGGCCGAGTTCGCTGACGGTCTGACGATACTTGCGCCAGTTGTTGAAAGAGCGTGTGAAGTTCATTCTGATCCCCTTTCCGAGGGCTGCGTCTGCCAGCTGCCGCCCATCGGCGCTGACCTGTATTTGATGGCCATAAGATATGTTGCACCGCGAAGGGGCGGTAGAGCCAAGTTTTCACGACACGTATGCGCCTGATGCAATGCTCGCCATGTGAAACCCGGAATCTCGCCGCCGGCTGGTCAATGAATAGGCATAATTGGTGCTGGCGGGTGTTTTTTGGCTGATTGCGTTCCCGATATCGCGACAATGCGTAGGTGCGGTGAAGGCCGCCTTGCGCCCGGTTTTTCCGGGATGTGTGAGGTCGTTTACACCAGGGGTCTAGTGGGCGGTCATTGGCAAGTGGGCGGGCGCTCTCATCCCGATTTGAGCGTGGCCGAAGCGCTGTGACGCAAGACGTTTCCGAGGTTTAAAATTCGAATGAGGAAACAAAACGCCCACCGAGGGAGGATCCGGTGGGCGTTGTGTAAATGACTGACAACTGGGAGGAGGAGCGTTGTCAGTCTATCGGAGCGCGCTGGGAGGAGGAGTGCGCAGCTCCGAATCTCGTTACGGATATCATCTCCGCAGGCATCCGGCGAACAGGTGCGCCATCATCGATACTTCTTGCATCTAAATAGTATGACTTATTGAAAATAGTGCAGTGCAATATTTTCATAGTACCAATGCGCAAGACGCATGGCTCTTGAGTCTTTATCGTATGTTGGCAAAGGAAGCTTATCGATCGATTAATATCTGCCCCCAATTTCCCAGGATAGGAATTTGCATAGGGCCGTTTCCTCGGCGGCCAATCAGTGTCTATAACGTTGCAGATTGAGGGCGCGTCGTCGCGCATATTGCGGAGTGGGGCATGTACCGCGGGCGTCTGGAGAGAGATTTGTTGCTATGGGTCGGCAAGGGGTTGCTGGCTGGGGAAACGGCTGAGGCGTTGTTGAAGGAATACGACACGCGCCCCGCAAGCTTCAGCCTCGGTAACGTGTTGATGATCCTGGCGGCCATACTGTTGGCTGCAGCAATCCTTCTCGTTGTTGCGTCGAACTGGGAGGCGATCCCACGATTCGTGCGCGTCTGCCTGATCACAGCTCTTATCTGGGCCGTCCATCTTGGTGCGGCGGCGATGCTGGCGCGCGGGGCGAAAGCGGCTGCTAATGGGCTCCTGGTCATCGGTACGCTGAGCTTTGGCGGGGCGATCTCACTCGTCGGGCAGATGTATCATCTGTCCGGAGACGAACAGACCGTGATGTATCTCTGGTTCGCGGTGGCAGCCGTCTCGGCCGTTCTGTTCCGGTCGAGCGTCGTCGCTGCTGTTGCGGGGTTTCTGGCCTGGGCGAGTTTTGCAGTCTATCTCCATGCCACCGACATGCGCTGGATGCGTTTCGATGCCTGGATGCCGCCGGTCATGGCTTTGGCCGTCATTGGCCTGGTGCGCTATACCAGGGCGGATCGTGCCCGGCATCTTGCCTATCTGTTGCTCGTCGGTTGGCTTGCGTGGCTTTATACACTCGATTCCGATCTCCGGCTTGCCTCTCTCTATGCCGCGGGCGGCATGGCAGCTCTCGTTGTCGTAAGCCTTCCTGCGTCCCCGCTATCCGGCCTAGTAAGGAGTGCCGGCGCCGCGCCGGCCTTCTATGCGTTCCTCGTTGCCGTCATCGGCCTGCTCTTCCTGCATATAGAGTTTGACCAAGGCGGGCCGCTCATTGTGCTGGGGCTGGTCACGCTGGCGGCCGCCATTCTCGCCATTGCGCTGCAGGGGCGCGACAACGGTTCCGTTCGCTACCTCGCCTATACGGCGTTTTCCGTCGAGATACTTTTTCTGGCTTCGGTCACCGTAGGCTCGATCCTCGGCACCTCCGGTCTCTTCCTATGCTCAGGCATGTTCGTGGCAGTCCTCGCCTGGCTCGTTATCCGCCTAGAGCGCCGATTTGCCGGCAAAGCAGGGGAGGCGAGCCTATGAGTATCTTTTCCATGAAGCCGCAGTCCGGGCGCCGCTACCTCGCCGCCGCCGTCGCTGTTGCCGGACTTCAGACGGCGGTGCTTGGGTATGTGATCGAAAGTCGGGCGGCCATCCTGCGCAATGGAACGGACGTGCTGCTGAAAACCGCACCGGTCGACCCGCGCGATTTCCTGCGCGGCGATTATGTGGTGCTGAACTATGACATATCCTCGGTTCCGGTTCAGTCGATCACCGGTGAGATTCCCACGGAGCCGGGGGAGCGCAGCCTTTGGGTTCGGGTGAAGCAGGGCGAGGGCGGTTTCTGGGGCGTTGTCGAATCGTCGTTCCAGCCTCTGCCGGCACAGGAGGCCACTTCCGTTCTGCACACCAGGCCGTTTTACAGCTACGGCACCGCTCAGACTGAGAGCATCCATGTCGACTATGGCATCGAGCGCTATTACGTGCCGGAAGGCGCAGGCTTGGCGCTGGAGCAGGCGCGACAGGAGGGCGAGGTTTCAATTGCCGTGCGCGTTGCCGCCGACGGAACACTCCAGATAAGGAGCTTGCTGGTGGATGGTAAGCCTGCCTACGACGAGCCTCTTTACTGATGTGGAGCGGTATCGTGTGCTAGGCCGCAAGAATAGGCCAAAATCCCTGTCATCTGGCCTTCATTTTTCCTTTGCCTCTACCAAATCGGGTGTTATAGAGACGCCGCGCTCCGGAAGGCCTCATGTGCAGGCAAATGCATGCGGTTTTTGAGAACGCGGGTATGGTGAAATTGGTAGACACGCCAGATTTAGGTTCTGGTGCCGCAAGGCGTGGGAGTTCAAGTCTCTCTACCCGCACCAAGAGCTTGCAGGCGGGGGGCAACAGGTGTCCTCGATTGCCCGGTAGCAAGCGCCGTTCCGCCTGGGGTGGAACGAATGAGAATTGAGAACAAGCCACGCCCGGCAACTTTCCGGCGTCGTGCTCATAGAAACGAACGGCGTCTGGGCACGGCCGCCACGAAATGAAGGTAGGAAGACATGCAGGTTATCGAAACGCTCGCTGAAGGGCTGAAGCGCGAAATCAAGGTCGTAATCCCGGCCAAGGACATGGAAGTCAAGATGAACGAGCGTCTTGCCGACGTGAAGGACAAGGTCCGGATCAACGGCTTCCGCCCGGGCAAGGTTCCGACCGCACACCTGAAGAAGGTGTATGGGAAGTCTATCATGGCCGACCTCGTCAACGAGATCGTTCGCGAACAGCCGACCGCCATTCTTGCGGAGCGTGGCGAAAAGTCCGCAACGCAGCCAGAAGTCGCGATGACGGAAGACAAGGACGAAGCAGACAAGATCCTCGCCGCCGAGCAGGATTTCGAATTCACGCTCTCCTACGAAGTTCTGCCGCCGATCGAACTGAAGTCCATCAAGGGCGTTAAGATCACGCGCGAAGTCGTCGACATCTCCGACGAGGAAGTCACCGAGCAGGTCCTGAAGGTTGCTGAAAGCGCCCGTTCTTACGAAACCAAGAAGGGCAAGGCCGTCGACGGCGACCGCATCACGATGGACTACCTCGGCAAGGTCGACGGCGAAGCCTTCGAAGGCGGCACCGATCAGGGCGCTGAACTCGTTCTCGGCTCCGGCCGCTTCATCCCGGGCTTCGAAGACCAACTGGTCGGCACCAAGGCCGGTGAAGAAAAGACCATTAACGTCACGTTCCCGGCTGACTACCCGGCCAAGAACCTCGCTGGCAAGGAAGCCACCTTCGACGTCACCGTCAAGGATGTTGCAGCTCCGGCCGACGTTGAAATCAACGACGAACTGGCAAAGAAGCTCGGCCTTGAATCGGCTGACCGTCTGAAGGAGATCGTCCGCGGCCAGATCGAGTCGCAGTACGGTTCGCTGACTCGCCAGAAGGTGAAGCGCCAGATCCTCGACCAGCTTGACGAAATGTACAAGTTCGAGACGCCGGCGTCGCTCGTCGAAGCCGAGTACAACGGCATCTGGAGCCAGGTCGCCAACGACCTTGCGCAGTCCGGCAAGACCTTCGAAGACGAGGACACGACCGAAGAACAGGCTCGCGAAGAGTACAAGAAGCTTGCTGAGCGCCGCGTACGCCTCGGCCTCGTCCTCTCCGAAATCGGCGAAAAGGCCGGCGTCGAAGTGAGCGAAGACGAAATGCAGCGCGCGATCTACGAACAGCTGCGTCAGTATCCGGGCCAGGAAAAGCAGATCCTCGACTTCTTCCGCAGCCAGCCGGGTGCGGCGGCATCGATTCGCGCTCCGATCTTCGAAGAGAAGGTCATCGACCATCTGCTGACTGAGATCGACGTCACGGACAAGAAGGTAACCAAGGAAGAGTTGCTCGCCGAAGAAGAAGGCGCCGAGAAGGAAGCCAAGAAGGCTGCGCCGAAGAAGAAGGCTGCTGCCAAGGCCGAAGCCGCCGAAGGCGAAGAAGCCGCTGCCCCGAAGAAGAAGGCCGCGCCGAAGAAGAAGGCTTCCGAGGACAGCGCCGAGTAATCTTCGGCCATTCGATCTCAATGGAACCCCGCCTCGTGAACTGACCCCGTAAAGGTGGACGGTTCATAAGCTGGGATGATTTAAGGGCTGGGTCCTGTATTTCACGGGACTCGGCCCTTTGAGTTTCAACCTGATGCGCTCGTTGTTGTGGTAACGGATATAGTCTTCGACGCCATCGCGCAGCTTCTCGATGCTCGCGAAGGTGTTGGTATGGAAGAACTCTGACTTGAGTGTTACGAAGAAGCTTTCCATGGCTGCGTTGTCGAAGCAGTTTCCCTTGCGGGACATGCTTTGGGCGATGTTGCGGTTTTCGAGTATCCGTCTCCAGGCCGGCATCTGATACTGCCAGCCTTGATCGGAATGCAGGATCGCCCTGTCGTCATCATCCAGCGTGGTCAATGGCCTTGTCGAGCATGTCCTTGACCAGCTTGGAGATCGGCCGCCTGGTCGTCTCACACCCGATGATCTTGCCGTTGTGGATGTCCATGACTGGCGACAGGTAGAGCGTCTCGCCGGCGACATTGAACTCAGTTACGTCAGTCGTCCACTTCTGGTTCATGCGCTCGGCGTTGAACTGGCGCTGGAGCAGGTCTGGTGCCACGTGTCCGGTCTGGCCTTTGTAGGAACGGTATTTCTTCGGCCGGACCAGCGATTTCAGTCCCATCTCGACCATCAGCCGCTGGATTGTCTTGTGATTGACCGCCTCTCCACACCCCCGGATCGCAGCCGTAGAGGTCCAACTTTCGAGGGTCAGTTCATACCGCGGGGTTTTTTTGTCCCCACTCGCCGGGCTTCAGGAAATGACGATGCGTCCCGTCGGCAGCGCTCAGCCGGCCCGGTGTGCGTGTGTCAGCTCCGCCACTTTCTTGATATGGGAGACCGCTGCGAGGCCGCCTGCCGTCTTGGTGAATAGCTCGAGCGTCTCGTCTTCGTGGTCGCTGACCGGTGTCAGCGCCTGATCCATATAAGTCTTCATCTTCTTATCGCGCGCAATGAAGAATGCGTTTGCCGCCAGCCGCGCGATGGTTCCACCCAGGGAAACATGCTTGACGGCCGTCTCCCAGATGAAACGCGGCCAGAAGACGAGTTCGCTTTCGCGCGGCAGTCCGGGGCGCCGCTCCGAAGGGTGCTTCAGCCGAAGCAAGCCGCTCTGCAGCGGATGCACGTTTTCGAGCGGTACGGTGGTCGCAAAGGACACGAGGATCTTGACGAGGCTCGCCAGTGGAACGCCGCTCGCGACGGCACGGCGCAGCAGCGTCTTCATGTGCTCGGGCGTATAATAGAGGGACCAAGCCTCCTGATAGATGCTTTCCCATTCTGCTTTGCTCATTTTGGGATGGGCCGTGCAGACGTGCTCGACGTCGTAGATATTGAGATCGGCATCCATCTCCACATCCTTCTTCCAGAGCGTCTGATGGTCTTCCGAGCCCGGCAGCGGTGTCAGGCAGAAGAACTCGATCACATCAAGAGGAAGTTCATGCTGGATGATGGCGATGTCGCGCCGGATCGATTCCGGCGTGTCGGCCGGGAACCCGAGGATATAGCCCGCAAGCGTCATGATGCCCTGGGCTTTCCAGGCAAGCAACATCTTGCGGTACTCGGTGATCTTGTTTTGGTTCTTTTTGGCGATCGTCAGGTTGTCCGGGTTGACGTTTTCCAGCCCGATGAATACGCGCGTCACGCCGGCACGCTTGGATTTCTCGATGAAGTTGGGGATCTTGTGACAGAGCGTGTCCACCTGGATCATCAGGCCGAGTGGAATGCCACCTTTCTCCCTGAGTTCGATCAGCCGGTCGAAGATCGCTTCCCAGTCCCGGTTGCGGGCGAAGTTGTCGTCGGTGATGAAGAACTTGTGGATGCCCTGAGCCCAGTTCATCCTCACCAGCTTCTCGACATCGTCGGCGGTGCGGAAGCGCGATTTGCGGCCCTGCACATTGATAATGGTGCAGAAGGAGCACTGATAGGGACAGCCGCGGCCGGCATCGAAGCTCGTGCTGAGGCCGAGCGTCTGCGCAACGTTGGCCTTGGGGAGGAAAGGAACGGCCGCTCCTTCGATGCTGGGCAGGTCGTTCATGAAATTGTAAAGCGGCGCCAGCGTGCCGGAAGCGGCATCCTGCAAAACCTTGTCGAGCCGTCCTTCGGCCTCTCCGGCAAACATCGATATTCCCATCTCCCGGCAGGCATCGAGTTCCACCGCCTTGCCATCAAGCATTGCCAGGCATCCGGAAACATGGAAGCCGCCCACCGACACAGCAACGCCCGCATCGCGGAACGGACGGGCGATATCCAGCGCACGGGGATACTGATTCGACTGCACGCCGACCAGAGCGACCATGCCGAAATTGCCGTTTGCTTTCAGACGGCTGAGAAGGGAGGGAATGTTGACCCGGGTGTTGGTCTCGTCGATGACCGTTATGTCGATGCCCACATTCGGTCCGAGGACTTTGCGCTCGGCACAATCGGCAGCTATCCCGTAGAGTGCCGCCAGCGAGTTCGACGGGATCATGGCGCGCCACCAGCGGATCACATAGCCATCGTCATCGTAGTGAGATGGCTTGATCAGGATGAGCTGGAAATTCCGTTCAGACGACTCGGACAGATCTCGCACGGTTACTCGCTGGTAAGAGAGAACCCAATGCATCGACGCTATCAGAGACTGTGAATATTACAAGGAGAGCTTTGATCTGGACGCGCAGGACGGAAGCGTTATCTAACGGGTTGCCAATATCGTTCTTAACTAATTGTTTTTACAGCATATACAACAAAAGTACGGGGACGGTCTTCGGGTGGTCGGGACATCAAAGCTCCGATTTGATGTCGCCCATGCGGTTCCAGGCATCGAGGCCGGCAATCTTGTAGGCCTCTGCGAGAGTCGGATAGTTGAAGGTGTTTTCGACGAAATATTCGACGGTGCCCTTCAGGTTCAACACGGCCTGGCCGATGTGAACCAATTCGGTCGCGCCTTCGCCGACGATATGGACACCCAGCAGACGGCGTGTCTTCAGCGAGAAGATCAGCTTCAGAAGCCCGGTGTCCAGGCCCATGATATGGCCGCGCGAGGTCTCGCGGAAGCGGGCGATGCCGCACTCGTAGGGAATGCCTCGCTCCTTCATTTCCTCTTCGGTAAGGCCGCAGGTCGAAATTTCGGGAACGGCATAGATGCCGTAAGGGAAATACTTCGGCGGCTCCTTGGCGACGGCGCCGATCGCTACACGAGCAGCGATACGACCCTGTTCCATCGAGGTGGAGGCAAGACTTGGGAAGCCGACGACGTCGCCGGCGGCGTATATGTTCGGTACCGAAGTCTGGAAGGTCTCGGGATTGACCTTGAGGCGACCGCGGCTGTCTGCTTCGAGACCGGCAGCAGCAAGATTGAGCGTGTCGGTCGCGCCCATGCGGCCGGCCGCAAACAGAACCATGTCGCTCACCAGCCGGCGGCCGTTGTCGAGCAGCAGTTCGACTTTGCCGCTTTCGAGCCTTGTCACCTTGTCGGCCTTGGTGCCGAGCATGATCTTCATGTTGCGATCGCGCAGTTGGTAGGTGAAATCCTCGATGATCTCCTTGTCGATGAAGTCGAGCATCGTCGGTTTCGGATCGATGACCGTGACGGCAGTATCCAGCGCGCTGAAAATCGTCGCGTATTCGATGCCGATAACACCTGCGCCGATAACGGTCATCGAGCGCGGCAGTTCCTGGATCTCCAGCAGCTCGTCACTGTCGAGAACGGTCTTGTTGTCGAAGGGAATATAATCCGGCCGAAACGGCTTGGTCCCGACGGCAAGCAGAATGCTCGCACCTGTCACCTTCAGCACTTCGCCGTCGTCCTTGACGACTTCGAGTGTCGAGGGGTCGGCAAAGCTCGCCTTGCCGCGGATGTGCTGGACGCGGTTACGCGCGAACTGATGCTCGAGAACCTCGACTTCGTGATCGAGCGTTATCAGGAGCCGGCGCCTGAGATCGTCGGCGCTGATCTCGTCCTTGACGCGGTAGGCCCTGCCGTAAAAGCCGCGTTCGCGCCATCCTGAGAGATTGAGCGCCGTCTCGCGCAGGGTCTTGGACGGGATGGTGCCGGTGTGAACGGAGACGCCGCCGACGCGCTTTCCCTGTTCGATGACCAGCACTTTCTTGCCGAGCTTTGCGGCTTGGATTGCGCCGCGACGGCCCGCCGGGCCGCTGCCTACAACAACGAGATCGTACTGGAACATAGGCTGGCCCCGATTGGAAAGCTGGAATCATTTTGCGATGCAAAATGTCGCGCGATCACGGGTAGCTGGTCAATGTTGCAGATTGATTTACGTCCGACTATCAGGATTGAGCGAAGCCAAACAGGGGTTCCATCTTCTCGAAGGTGCGATCCATGGCGAACGAACGCGAGATCGGCAGCCCCAGATGGCCGTAAAAGATCGACATCTGGCTTTCAGCAGTCTTTTCGTTCGACTTGGCGATCGCGGCCAGATAGAGCGCCGAGGCAAGTCCCGTGCGGTCGGCGCCCGACCGGCAGTGGATCAGGATTGGCTTCGGCGCGTCGCGCATGATCTTGATGAGGGCCTGGGCCTTTTCCTCGGACAGTTCACTACCGGCGGACATGCTGAAGTCGATGTGCGTTATGTTGAGCGCCTTGGCTTGGGCAACCTCGACGTTGTACCAATCCGGCTTGTTGGATTCTCCGCGCAGGTTCAGGATGGTCTTGATCCCATAGTGCTTTTCCAGGTCCGTGATCGCTTCCGCGGACGGTTGCGACGAGCGATAGAGTTCGCCGGGAATGACTGTGTGGAAGTTATCCGTAGCCGCGAGATAAGAAAAATAGCCGCCAACGATGAGAAAGAGCAATATGCCTGGGTATAGTGCCATCTTCCGGTAGAGGGAATTCCGGGAAGCGATTTTCTTCGTCATCAATGGTCCCTGATCAGGATGGTTGCAGCATCGCTGTTTTGTCACCGAAACCTGACGGGCACCTGAAAACGAAGAACAGAGTTAGATCAGACGCAGGCCTTTCAGGCTCGTGACCATCCTCGCCGATGATGATGTGATCGTCGACCGAAATCCCTAGCGGCCTTGCGGTCTCGATGATCAACTTGGTCATGTCGATGTCCGCACGGGAAAGGGTAGGATCGCCCGAGGGATGAGTTTTGCTCGAGGATCGAGGGCGGTCGCCGAAAGCTCCAACGCGCGCCTTACCACTCCGCGCCGATAGACCGGCGGATGATCGACCGTGCCAAGCCTCTGCACCTCGTCGGCAATCACTATTTCGCTTGTCGAAAGAGAGAATGCGGAACTGCTCGCGTGTCTCGTGCGCCATTGCTGCGTGGCAATATTGGATGACGTGGGCCCACGAGGAGAGCAGCTGCTTGCCCTGGAGCTGATTTTTCGGCGTCCTGTGGGCGACCCTCGAAATCAGCTTCAGATCGAACCAACCGTTTCGCCGACGCACCTCACCCCCTGCGGCAGCGGCGTCGGCGCGCGAGGGCCCCGAAGCTGTCGAGTAGTGCCCTTGCCGACAGGTTTCCTATCCCTGCGCGGAATCAGTCGAAAGAACAGCAGTTCGAGCAGCTCGTAATCGGCAAGCGCCGTATCCCATGCTCGCGAAAGCGAGTGCGCAGCCGGCCATGTGCCTGTGGCAATGCTCTTCCTTGGCCGGTTGCACCATGCAGTCAGGTCCCTTTGGGAGACTGTTCAGCAAAGAACGCCCGCTCGACGGCCATTTCATCGGCTGCCTCGAAGTGGAGATCTTCGTCCCCGATGAACGGCGCGACTTCTTTTGCCATCAGCCGTTCATCGGCTGAGGGGCGGCAACCCCGGTCTGTCGAGGCCGGCTGGCGAGAGTGTAAAGATCTCGCAGCCATCGGCGGTCACACCGACCGTGTGCTCGTATTGCGCCGACAGCGACCGGTCGCGTGTGACGGCCGTCCAGCCGTCCGCGAGAACCTTCACATGCGGGCGACCAAGATTGATCATCGGCTCGATGGTGAAGATCATGCCTTCGCGCAGTTCCGGCCCTTCGTTGGCGCGGCCGTAGTGCAGGATATTTGGAGAGTCGTGGAACAGCGAGCCCACGCCATGGCCGCAGAAATCACGCACCACCGAGCAGCGTTCCGCTTCCGCATAGGTCTGGATCGCTTGGCCGATGGCGCCGGTGCGGGCTCCGGGACGAACGGCGGCAATGCCGCGCAGCAGCGATTCATAGGTGACCTCCAGCAATCTCTCGGCAGCGCGCTTCACCGCTCCCACGGGATACATTCGGCTGGAATCTCCATGCCAGCCATCGACCACATAGGTCACGTCGATGTTGACGATATCGCCTTCGCGAAGCGGCTTCCCGTCGGGAATGCCGTGACAGACCACGTGGTTGATCGACGTACAGGTCGACTTCGTGTAGCCGCGATAGTTGAGGGTCGCCGGATAGGCGCCGTTGTCCATCCCGAAATCGAACGCGAACCGATCGATCGCGTCGGTCGCGATGCCGGGCTGAACGATCGCGGCAAGCTCGTCCAGGCAGCGTGCCGTGACCTGACAGGCCTTGCGCATGCCCTCGAATGCCTCTGTGCCGTAGAGCCTTATGGCGCCGGTATTCTTCGACGGCGCGGAGGAAGCTTCGATGTAATTTACCATTCTAGGGCCTTAGCAGAAACTGTCTTTGTCGTACATAATGTAGCTATGCCGGCTTCGTCCATCGTGATCAATGGGCCGGCGGCGATTTATGGCACAGCGCCCTTGCCATGCGACGTTGCCGTTCCGTGGCGAAACGCGGTTGCGTTTCACACATTCGCCAACGGCAAGGCTCCCCCTCACGCCGCGCATTCGACCCGTGGTTTGAACCTGCATGCTTACCCGGACGGGGCACTGGAAATTGCCGAGTAGGAGTAAAGATAGATGGCGCTTCCCAGTGCCCGTTCGGCGGGTTTCCTTGGGTGCTGAAAAACTCATTCACGCGACAGAAGGGGTCATTCACGGCGCGGACGCGCCGTAGGAATGAGGGGAGCTGGTGCGGCGAACGCAAGGGGGCCGGCATAGGATTCTGCCCAAGCCGCTGACGCTGCCGATCCGCGCCAACGCCGGCGTCCCCACCCTCATCAAGTCAGTTGTCCGGCCTGGCTATCCTTGAGCCTAGTCTAGCATTTGTGACGGCGACGATGTGGCTCGGGAAGGGAGGCGCTGCATTCGCCAGTAGCGGCAAACGCAGTCTCCAATAGCCCCACTCGCCACCTACGATCGTGATGAAAACAGTGAAGCGAGGGTGGAAGCCGGCTTGTTCGGCATGCTGGTGACGACGACGAGCTGGCGGATGTCTCCGCGCTTGAAGGCAGCTAGGAAGCGCTTGTAATCCCTGACGGAAACGCAACCGTTTGAATCGCCGCGGGCGCCTAGCATGTAGGTGTGGGCAAGAAGGCCGACGCGGTTGTAGACGTTGCCGGCGCCGCCGACGGGATTGAGGCGGATCGCTTCCACGCCGTGGAACAGGCTCTCGCGCATCGTCAGGGCATAGGTATGTGGCGGTGTCGGTCCCCTGTTCTTTTCGTGCACGTATCGCGGATTGTCGCGCATTTTGCCGAGGCCTGAATGGGCTTCCAGGCGTTCGCCGTTCGGCAGGTAAACGACATTGGCGGAGATGTCGTAGACGGCGACGCCATTTCGGGCGATCGGATTTGAAAGCCGCTTGGGAACGACAGGGATTTCGCCCTCGTCGTCACCGACGTCAGGTCGGGCATAGGCAAGCACCGGTTCTGCGGGACCGGTTGCACGCTCGGCTGCCGGCGCTCGCTTGTTCAAGCCGTCCGGACGCGCCATAGGCAATGGCACGGTAGCGTTGCTGTTGTTCAAGACGAGATCGAATGGCTGGGCAGAGCCTTCTCCTGCCGCGTCTTTCATTTCGGCATCGGCCGCAACGCTTGCAACCTCGACCGCGCGAGGCTTTTCGGGGATCATCGAGTTGCGGGCGGGTTGCGCCGCAGGCCCGGCTGCTGCGGGCGGCGGAGCGAGGAGCGCCAGAAGAGCAGGGCCTTCAAGCGCCGCGACTTCTTCCTTCGATGGAATGACGATGCGATCGTCCGACCTGGCGCTGGCCATGGCGGGCGCTGCCGCCGGAGCGTCGTCCTTTGACTCTCGTTCAACCGGTGCCGCGGCGGCCAGTGTCGTGGCCTGCGGTGGATTGGATTCGGCAACAGCGAGTGGTGCGGAGCTGCCGATAAACGCCGTCGTCAGAGCGGATGGCGTAACAACGCGGTCGCCCTTGGCCGTCAGCGCGCCCAGCCGCGAAAATTTCGTGACGTGGACGATGCGTTCCCTGGCCGGCGCGATGGCCGCCACCTTGGGCTTGAGCGCGATGTCCGCCAGCGATCCGGGTTGCGGAGAAGGCGTTATCGCATGCATCGCCGCCACGGTCGTAACGACCCACGCGGAAGCGGCAAAGCCGGCACCAAAGAGAGTTGCACCTGAGAGAATGCGGAATGAGCGGCGTAAACGAAAAATGGACTTACCTATAGGCCTGGTATTGGCAAACACTTCGACCGCAAACGCCATGGCACTCGTCTTTCACAACGCGTTACTAGGCCGGCGGTACTGACACATGGATACTTCTTCGCCGGGGCGGGTAACGGAGCAACGGGGCCAAATTGCGGCCCGGTGCCATTTACCGCCGATTTGCAGGATGACGAATTATGGTAACCAATTTCTTTACGTGATCGATTTATCTGCATCGACCCGGCACGTCAGCGATCTTGCACCCGCGTGATTTTCCCGTTGTCACGGCTTTTCGGGGTGCTGCTCTGTACTGTCGGGGTGGCCGAAAAAACGATCTCGATCCATCTGATACGAATGTCATATTAGGAGGTCGTGTAATTCAGTTCGGCTTCTGCTATAGAGTGTGTCGTTGGATCTCTTGGGAGGGGAAGCCGATGTCTTCGACGGATGGTGTGGCTGGCAGCGATGTTTCGCCGGCCTTGGTGGTCGAGGGGATGTTCGCATACCGCAAGACTGCTGCGCTGAAGGCTGCAATCGAACTCGATCTCTTCACCACGATCGGCGGCGAACGCCGAACGACAAAGTCAGTGGCGGCAGAGTCCGGATATGCCGAGCGCGGATTGCGCATTCTCTTCGATTTTCTGGTGGTGGCAGGATTCCTGACGAAAATTGGTGAGGAATACGCGCTGACGCCATCCAGCCAGGTCTTTCTCGACCGGCGTTCGCCTGCCTATATGGGGGCGGCAATCGATTTCCTGGCATCCCCGGAGATGTTGTCGCTGTTCCTCGACGACCCGTCCGCCTGCGTGCGCAACGGCGGCGCGGTCGGTCTGGCAAACGTCGCGCCCGACAATCCCGTGTGGGTGAGGTTTGCGCGGGCCATGGGTGCGTTCACCGGGGGCAGCGCGCAGGCTTTGGCATCCGAGGTCGCAGGATGGGCGAAGCTGCCGGCCAAGGTACTGGACATCGCTGCCGGTCCGGGAGCCTTCGGGATCGAGATTGCCAAGGTGGCGCCGTCCGCCCGGATTGTCGCTCTGGATTGGAAGCCGGTCCTGGCCGTGACCGAGCAGAATGCCGACAATGCCGGCGTGGCTGCCCGCTTCAGCTTCGTGCCGGGCAGCGCCTTCGACGTTGATTGGGGCATTGGATACGACCTCGTGCTGCTGCCGAACTTCCTTCACCATTTCGATAGCGATGGCTGTGTCATGCTTTTGAAGAAGGCGCATGCGAGCTTGGCGCCCGGGGGCCGGGTTGCTGTCGTTGAGTTCGTTCCGAACGATGACCGGGTGTCGCCCGAATTTCCAGCTGGATTTGCCTGGGTGATGCTCGCGACGACGCCGAAGGGCGATGCCTATACCGCGCGGGAATTCGCCGATATGGCGAGGCTCGCAGGCTTCCGCGATATCGTCGCCAAGCCGCTGCTGCCATCGCCGGCAACCCTGATCTTCTTCGAGTGATCTGGTTGGAAACCGGCCCGCTCCCTCAGGTCCGCTCCATCACATAGCTGCCCGGTGCTTCCTCTATCGCGTTCAGCGCGGCGCCTCCCGGCTTGCGTGCCGGAACGCGCTTTGCATCCTTGGCTTCGATCCACGTCTGCCAATGCGGCCACCATGAGCCGGCGAATTCCTCTGCTGCGCCGAGCCAGGTCTCATAGTCGCCTTTGACGGCGCCCCCGCTCCAATATTGATACTTCTTCTTGTCCGGCGGATTGACGACGCCCGCGATATGGCCGGAGCCCGCAAGCACGAAATCGACCGTTCCGCCGAAGAACTGGCTCCCGACAAACACCGATTTTGCAGGAGCGATATGATCCTCGCGCGTCGCCAGATTGTAGATCGGGATCTTGACGTCCTTGAGCGAGACGTTCTGGCCGTCGAGGACCATTTCGCCCTTTGTCAGCGCATTTTTAAGATAGCAGTTGCGCAGGTAGAAGGCATGGTTTGCTGCTGCCATGCGGGTCGAATCGGCGTTCCAGAAGAGAAGATCGAAGGGCATGGGCTCCTGGCCCTTCAGATAGTTGTTGATGACATAAGGCCATATGAGCTCTGAAGCGCGCAGCATGTTGAAAGCGATCGCCATCTTCGAGCCGTCGAGGTAGCCGATCTCCTCCATATGCCTTTCAAGCCGTGTCAGCTGTTCCTCGTCGACGAAGACCTTCAGGTCGCCCGCATGGGCGAAATCCACCTGCGTGGTGAAGAGCGTCGCGGTCTTTATGCGCTTGTTTTTTTCCTTGGCATGCAGCGCAAGCGTGGCCGCGAGCAGCGTGCCGCCGACGCAGTAGCCGATCGCGTTCACATCCTTCTCGTCGGTCGCCTTTTCGATCGTCTCCAGGCCGAAGTCGATGCCTTCGCGGGCATAGGCTGCCCAGTCTTTCCGCGCATGGCGCGCGTCCGGATTGACCCAGGAGATGACGAATACCGTGTGCCCCTGATCGACGCACCATTTGATAAAGGACTTCTGCGGGTTGAGGTCGAGGATATAGAACTTGTTGATCCATGGCGGGCAGATCAGGAGAGGGCGCTTCAGCACCGTTTCCGTCGTGGGCTCGTATTGGATGATCTGGCATATGTCGTTTTGCGCGATGACCTTGCCCGGCGTCATAGCCATGTCGCGCCCGACCGCGAATTTGCTCATGTCGGTCTGGCGCAGCTTAAGATCGCCATGACCGGCCATGATGTCCTCGGTCAGCATCTTCATGCCGCGTACCAAGTTCTCGCCGCTGGTCGCGATGGTCTCGCGGTAGAGCTGCGGATTGGTGGCAACGAAGTTGGTCGGCGAAAGGGCGGCGGTGATCTGCATGACGTAGAAGCCAGCCTTGTGGCGGGTGTGCTCGTCGAGGCCCTCTGTCTCGGATACCAACTTCTCGGCCCAATCAGCGGTGACGAAATAGGCCTGTTTCAGAAACTCGAAGAAGGGATTCTTCTGCCAGTCCTCATCCGAAAACCGCTTGTCCCTGCGCTCCGGCTCGGGCGCGGCCGATTCGTCCTGCATACGCTGCATCGAGCGCATCCAGACACCGAAGAAACTACCCATCAGTTGTGTCTGCGCGTCCAGGGCACGCCGCGGGTCCGAGATCCAGTACTCGGTGACCTTGGACAACGTCTTGACCATGTCGGTCATGGGCTCGACGGCATTCTCGCTGATCTCCCCGCGCTCGCGGGGTGCAAGCCACGCAGAAGCCGCTTTGCCTAGGTTCTCCAGGGCACGGGCAAAATTCAGCGCCATCGCCTGGGGATCCTTCATAAGGTAAGGATCGAGGTCCTTCGCGTCAAAGCCCGGAGCTTTCGCCCGTTCGCCGTTCGCCTGCTTGCTGTCGGTCACGTGCATCCTCCGGCGGCAGCATGTTTCTGCAAATCAAGTTGTACATCTGGATGGATCGAGAAAACAAGTTCCGCTGAGGGGCGTTCATGCTATTGCTTTGTGCCGGCGGCGAATTTAACAAGTCGAAGCAGCTTAAGCATCTGGAACCTCTGGCATGACGAAGAACGGCATTCGCACCATCGCAAACGTGACCCGCATCGCGCTGATCGGCGCCGCCGCGGCCATGGCGCTTGCGGGATGCATGCGAACGCCGGAGGAAAAGGCGGCCTTCGCTGCGAAGCAGGCGGCCCCGACCCCCGTGGTCATGGAACCAACCAAGGGTGCTGCGCCCACAGAGAGCGGCCTGTCGCACTACAAGGACGGCTATCCCGGATTCGGTGCGCCACTGACGGCCGCGAACGTACAGATGAGCGACGAGGAAGCCGGAAACCTGCAGCAGAAGCTGACGGCGCTCGGTGCGCAGCGCAAGGCGGGGGCGATTTCGGAAGCTGAGTATCAGCGCCGCGTGGCCGAATACCGCAAGCTTGCCAAACAGCATGGCGCCGACACGCTCTCCAAAATTGCCAATTAGGCCTTGCCTTCGAGGCGATTTGGAAGCAAAGCCTTTCGTCAGTAGCGGAAGATGAAATTTTCCTGATAATGCGCGGTCTGTGCGGCGTTTCGCCAAAGAATCGCCGCGCGTTGAAAGTCTGATCAATACGGCGCTGGCGATTGTGAAGTTCGTATCGCGAGCAGCCCGGAATTAGGACGAACTTCGAGCGCGGCCGCAGTGGCCGCATTTCCGTGGGGAAAGAGATGGAAGAGTTTCACAAAGTCCGCCGTTTGCCGCCTTACGTTTTCGAACAGGTCAACCGTTTGAAAGCTAGCGCGCGAGCGGGCGGCGCCGATATCATCGATCTCGGCATGGGAAACCCCGACCTTCCGACACCGAAAGCGATCGTCGACAAGCTGTGCGAAGTGGTTCAGGATCCGCGCACGCATCGCTATTCCTCCTCCAAGGGCATTCCCGGCCTCCGCCGTGCCCAGGCTGCCTACTACGCCCGCCGTTTCGGCGTGAAGCTCAATCCGGATACCCAGGTCGTTGCGACCCTGGGCTCCAAGGAAGGCTTCGCCAACATGGCACAGGCGATCACTGCGCCGGGCGATGTCATCCTTTGCCCGAACCCGACGTATCCGATTCATGCGTTCGGCTTCCTGATGGCAGGCGGCGTGATCCGCTCCATGTCGGTCGAGCCGGACGAAAGCTTCTTTCCGCCGCTGGAGCGCGCGGTGAAGCACTCGATCCCCAAGCCGATCGCATTGATCCTCAACTATCCGTCGAACCCGACGGCCTATGTTGCGACGTTGGATTTCTACAAGGACGTCATCGCCTTCGCCAAGAAGCATGATATCATCGTGCTGTCGGATCTCGCCTATTCGGAGATCTATTTCGACGACAACGCCCCGCCGCCCTCCGTTCTGGAGGTTCCGGGTGCGATCGATGTGGCGGTCGAGTTCACGTCGATGTCGAAGACCTTTTCCATGCCCGGCTGGCGCATGGGCTTTGCCGTCGGCAACGAGCGCCTGATCGCGGCGCTGACTCGCGTCAAGTCCTATCTCGACTACGGCGCCTTCACGCCGATCCAGGTTGCTGCCACGCACGCGCTGAACGGAGACGGCACTGACATTGCGGAGGTTCGCAGCGTCTACAAGCGGCGCCGTGACGTCATGGTCGAATCCTTCGGCAAGGCTGGCTTCGACGTGCCGCCGCCGGCTGCTACGATGTTTGCCTGGGCAAAGATCCCGGAGAAGTTCCGGCATCTCGGTTCGCTGGAGTTCTCCAAGTTGCTGGTCGAGAAGGCCGATGTAGCCGTGGCTCCCGGTATCGGCTTTGGCGAACAGGGCGATGATTACGTGCGCCTTGCACTGGTGGAGAACGAGCATCGTATCCGCCAGGCCGCCCGCAACATCAAGAAGTTCATGTCCACTTCGGACCAGACGATGCACAATGTCGTCTCGCTGAACGCACACCGATGATATAATCCCTAAACGGCAGCCTCTTCCGGCGGATGCCTATCATAACAAATTTCAGGATCGATCCATGGCAGATGCCCTCAAAATTGGCATTGCGGGCTTGGGTACCGTTGGTGCTTCGCTTGTCCGTATCATTCAGCAGCGCAGCAACGAGCTTGCCGCAACATGCGGCCGTCCGATTCTGATTACGGGCGTTTCAGCTCGCGACAAGACCAAGGACCGCGGCATCAATGTCGGCGGTATCGAGTGGTTCGATCGGCCGGAAGACCTCGCGGCAAAGGGCGATATCGACGTCTTCGTCGAGCTGATGGGCGGTGCCGAAGGCTCGGCCAATGTTTCGGTTCGCGCGGCACTGCAGCGTGGTCTCCACGTGGTGACAGCCAACAAGGCGCTGCTTGCCTATCATGGCGTCGAGCTGGCGACGATTGCGGAAGAGAAGGGCGCGCTACTGAATTTCGAAGCAGCTGTTGCCGGGGGCATTCCGGTCATCAAGGCGCTGCGCGAATCTCTGACGGGCAACACGATCGCGCGCGTCTACGGCATCATGAACGGCACCTGCAACTACATCCTGACCAAGATGGAGAAGGAAGGCCTCTCCTTCGCCGATTGCCTGAAGGAGGCGCAGCGTCTCGGTTATGCCGAAGCCGATCCGGCTTTCGATATCGAGGGCAACGACACCGCCCATAAGCTTTCGATCCTGACGACGCTCGCCTTTGGCAACCAGATCGCGGTCGACGACATCTATCTCGAGGGCATCACCAACATCTCGATCGAGGACATTCACGCCGCCGCCGATCTCGGGTACCGCATCAAGCTGCTCGGCGTTGCGCAGCGGACGGAAACCGGCATCGAGCAGCGTGTGCACCCGACGATGGTGCCGATCGATTCCGTCATCGCCCAAGTCGATGGCGTCACCAACGCGGTGGCGATCGAATCCGACGTGCTCGGCGAACTGCTTATGGTCGGTCCGGGTGCGGGCGGCAACGCGACCGCGTCTTCCGTCCTCGGCGATATCGCCGACATCGCCAAGAGCCGCCCGGGCGTACAACAGGTTCCGGTCCTCGGCCATCCCGCGAAGTCACTGGAGCCTTACCGCAAGGCGCAGATGCAGAGCCACGAGGGCGGTTACTTCATCCGCCTGACCGTGCTCGACCGCACCGGCGTCTTCGCGAGCGTCGCCACCCATATGGCCGAGAACCAGATCTCGCTCGAATCGATCGTTCAGCGCTCAAAGCAACACCTGGCGCCTTCGCACCACCAGACGATCATCATGGTCACCCATGCGACCACCGAGCACTCGGTGCGCAAGGCGGTCAATGCGATCAAGGAAGAGGGCTTCCACGTCGGCGAGCCCCAGGTCATCCGCATCGAGCGCCCGAAAGAGAACTGATCCGCAGAAATTCCTTCTTCCCGCTGGGGAGAAGGAACGGGCAGGCGTTGCCACCTAGCCGGAAGCCGCTTAGATGTGCCCGTGTCGCTCCGGTCCCGGGGTGGTGACATCAGACGAGGCAAAGAGGCGACAGAGTGGAAATACCCTCCGATCCGGTACAGCGCGCGTTTCTTGGCGTGGAGAAATCCGTTCTCGACAATCGCTGGATTTCGCGGCTGGATCAGGCGGGCCAGAACCGCGCGCTTGCGATGTCACAGATGCATGGCCTGCCGGACCTGATTGCGCGCGTCCTGGCCGGGCGTGGCGTGAGCGTTGACGAGGCTGTCGAATTTCTCGATCCGACGCTGCGCAACCTGATGCCCGACCCCTGTACGATGACGGATTGCGAAAAGGCCGCAAAGCGGCTTGTCGAGGCGATCCGCGGCCGACAGCAGGTGGCGATCTTCGGCGACTACGATGTCGACGGTGCCTCTTCCTCGGCCCTGATGTATCGCTTCCTGACGCATTTCGGTGTCGAGGCGGCGATCTATATTCCTGACCGCATCTTTGAAGGCTATGGGCCGAACGCCGCCGCAATAGATCAGTTGATCGACAACGGTGCGCGGCTGATCGTGACTGTCGACTGCGGCTCCACGAGCCACGATGCGCTGGCCGCGGCCGCCAGCCGTCATGTCGACGTCGTGGTCGTGGATCACCACCAGGTGACACACGAGCTTCCGCCCTGCCACGCTCTGGTCAATCCGAACCGGGAGGATGATCTCTCCGGTCAGGGGCATCTCTGCGCAGCCGGCGTCGTCTTCCTCGTGCTCGTTGCCACGTTGCGCCTGTTGCGCGAGGCCGGCGACCAGCGCGCAAGAGCTATCGATCTCTTGCAGTGGCTCGACATCGTGGCGCTGGCGACGGTCTGCGATATCGTTCCCCTGAAGGGGTTGAACCGGGCCTACGTCGTGAAGGGCCTGATTGCCGCGCGCCACCAGGGAAATGTCGGGCTTTCGGCGCTGTTTCGCAAGGCCGGCCTTGCCGGGCCGGTGACGCCCTACCATTTCGGCTTCCTGATCGGCCCGCGCATCAATGCCGGCGGCCGCATCGGCGATGCTGCGCTGGGCAGCCGGCTGCTGGCGCTGGAGGACACCGGCGAGGCGGAAGTGATTGCCCAGAAGCTCGATGAACTCAATCGCGACCGCCAGCTTATGGAAGCCGCGATGCTGCAAGAGGCCGAGGCAGAGGCACAGGCCGAATATGGCGACGGCGAGGGCGCTTCGGTGATCGTCACCGCCCACGAGAAATGGCATCCCGGCATCGTCGGGCTGATTGCCGCGCGCCTCAAGGAGAAGTTCAAGCGCCCGGCTTTTGCGATCGCATTCGATCTGTCGGGCAAGGGCACCGGCTCGGGACGCTCGATCAACGGTTTCGACATGGGCAAGATGGTGCGCGCGGCCGTCGACGAAGGCCTGCTCGTCAAAGGCGGCGGCCATGCGATGGCGGCGGGATTGACGGTCGAGCGCGAAAAGCTTGGCCGCCTGCGCAGCTTCTTCTCGGAGCGCGCCGAGAAGACCGTGGCGAGCCTCGTCGCCAACGAGACGCTGAAGATCGATGGCGCGATCGGCGCAAGCGGTGCGACCATCGACCTGATCGACCGCCTGGAGACGGCAGGTCCCTATGGATCCGGTCACGCGCAGCCGATCTTTGCGATTCCCGCGCACCGCGTGCGCGATGCCCGCATTGTCGGCGAAAAGCATGTGAAGGTGGCGCTCGAAGCAATGGACGGCGCTCGTCTCGACGGAATTGCCTTCCGTGCCGCCGATACGCAGCTCGGCAACCTGTTTTTGAACTCGCGTGGTGCCAACGTTCATGTCGCGGGTTCGCTGGGTGCCGACCACTATCAGGGCTCCCGGCGTATCCAGTTGCGCGTGCTTGATGGCGCCCCGGCGCGGTGAGCCGAAAGCTGGCGCAGGATCAGAGCGGCACGGAGAGCGTCGATTTGACGTTGTCCATGGCGACGAACGTCCTGAATTTCTGGACGTTGCCGCTATCGAAGAATAGCCGCCGCGTCAGTCGCTCGTAGTGCGCCATGTCGGGCACGAGCACCACCAGCACGAAGTCGGCCTCACCGGTGACATAGTAGCACTGCTGCACCTCGGGAGCGGCGGCGAAGCTTTGTTTCAGTACATCGATCAGATCCGTTCTCTCGCTCTCGACCTCCACCTCCACGAAGATCGTGATCGGCTGGCCGACCTTGGCTGGATCGAGCAGGGCTGAATTTTGCCGGATGACGCCGCGTTGCTCCATGCGCTTGATCCGCCTCTGGACCGCGGGCGCCGACAGATTGACTGCCTCTCCGATCGTTCGCTGCGGCGTGGTATTGTCCTGCTGCAGGATCCGCAGGATTGCGATGTCGAACGCGTCGAGCGCCGCTCGGCTGGATGGCATCGGGTGCTCCACGAAACAAACTTGCAAATGAGGCGCGCAAATGCAGCGCATTTTTCGCCTCGCTTGCAATATATCCTTGGCGAACGGAGCGATCGACATGTTTTTGAAAAATACTCACATCGACTACAACACGGCTGTGTCCGCAACCGACGCCGAGACGCTTGGCCTGGAGGCGGCCGAAAACGCCGAGCGGTATCTCCGGCATCGCGAAAACCACGCGGAAACGCCGCTGCACGCTTTGCCGGCTTTGTCCCGAGCGCTCGGTGTTGCGTCCATCCATGTGAAGGACGAAGGACACCGCCTCGGCCTCGGCAGCTTCAAGGCCCTCGGCGGATCCTATGCCGTCATCCGCCTCGTGCTTGACGAGGCTGCACTGCGTCTCGGTCGTGCGGTGGATGTGTCCGAGCTGCAGATCCCGGACGTCCGGGCCGTCGCCGCAACCATGACCTTCGCCTGCGCGACCGATGGCAATCATGGCCGCTCGGTGGCACAGGGAGCGAAGCTTGTCGGCGCCCGGTCGGTCATCTCGGTGCATTCAGGCGTCAGCGACGAACGCGTGGCCGCCATCGCCCGCTTCGGGGCGGAGATTGTCCGGGTCGACGGCAACTACGACGATTCGGTCGCCGAGGCCGCACGCGTCGCGACCGAAAAGGGGTGGATGATTGTCTCGGATACGTCATGGCCCGGCTATGAGCGGGTCCCGGGGCTGGTGATGCAGGGCTATACCGCGATGGTGCGGGAGGCGCTGCGCCAGATGCCGTCCCCTCCGACCCACGTCTTCGTGCAGTGTGGTGTCGGCGGCGTTGCCGCAGCCGTTGCGGCCCACCTCTTCGCGGTTTTCGGAGCGGCGCGGCCAATCTTCACCGTGGTCGATCCCGCACGGGCCGCCTGCATGTTCGAAGCGGCCAGGGCGGGCCGCCCAGTTAAGATCCGGCATGGCGAACCGACTGTCATGGCCATGCTGGAGTGCTACGATCCGTCACCGGTCGCCTGGCGTATCCTGTCCCGCGTGGCCGATGCCTTCATGACGGTGGACGAGGAGGATGCGATTGCTGTTATGAACCGGCTGGCACGCCCGTCCGCCGGCGATCCGCCTGTTGTCGCCGGGGAAAGCGGCGCCGCCGGCCTGGCTGGCCTGATCCGCGCGCTGGACGATCCGGCCGCAAGGGAGGCGCTCGGCTTGAACGGTAATTCCCGTGTCTTCGTGATCAACACCGAAGGGGCGACCGATCCGCAGCGTTACGCACAACTCGTTGGAATTGCGCCGGATAATGTCGCTGTCCGATCAGGAGCTCCCGCATGAACGAAGGTTCCGTCAACCGAGAGCGGCTTGCCGGCCGCATCCGTCAGCTTGGCGATGTCGGCCGGGAAGACGGAAAGCTCACCCGCCTCGCAGCCTCGGATGCAGACAGGGCAGGCCGCGACCTGTTCGTCTCCTGGCGTCGCGAGGCCGAGCTGGATGGCGCAATCGACCGCATCGGCAACATCTTCTGCATCTGGAATGCCGGCGGGGATGAGGGCAATGCACCCATCTTAATTGGCTCGCAGGTCGACACGGCGATCAATGCCGGGATCTACGACGGATGCTACTGCGTTCTCGCCGGACTGGAGTTGATCGAGACGCTGGGGGAAGGCGGGTTCGCGCCATCGCGTCCAATAGCCGTGGCAGCCTTCACCAACGAAAAAGGCGTGCGCTACGCGCCCGATGGGGTGGGTTCCCTGGTGGTCTATGTCGGCGGACTGTCGGTTGACGACGCATTGTCCACCGTCGGCACGGACGGATCTGTGCTTGGCGAAAGGCGGCTGGACATTGGCTATCCCGGCACCCAGGAGCCCTGGTTTCTGGAGCCGCACGTCTATCTCGAGCTGCATATCGAACAGGGACCCGTGCTCGAGCGCGAAGATTGCGCGATCGGTGCCGTCAAGAACCTTCAGCGCATTTCATGGCAGCGCATCACCGTCGACGGTGTTGCCAACAACTTTTCGTTCCGAGCGTCGGCGGCATCAGCCACAATCCACGGTGGCTTACTGCCGGGGCCGATCTTGTCGCAAGCGCAAACATTCTGCTTGATGTTGTCAGCGAACTGACCTCGCGAGCCCGAAGGAACCCAGATGACCGATTTGCAAGCCCTGCACGCAGAGATGACGGCTTGGCGTCACGATCTCCATGCTCATCCCGAATTCGGCTTCGAGGAGAGGCGCACCTCGGCCTTCGTTGCAGCCAAGCTGCGGGAATTCGGGCTGCAGGTGGTCGAAGGAATCGGCGGCACCGGCGTCGTTGGAACCCTCTCGCGGGGTTCGGGCAATCGCTCCATCGCCCTGCGTGCCGACATGGATGCACTGCGTATCACCGAACAGGGACAACAGGCTTATCGTTCGCAGAGGCCCGGCACGATGCATGCCTGCGGCCACGACGGGCACACGGCGATGCTGCTGGGCGCGGCAAAGGTTCTGGCAGAGCAGGGTGGCTTCGACGGGACCGTCCGGTTCCTGTTCCAGCCCGCCGAGGAATGGGGCAAGGGTGCACTTGCGATGCTGAACGACGGCTTGATGGAGCGCTTTCCGTTCGAGGAGATCTATGGCCTGCACAACATGCCGGGTTTGCCGATCGGCCATCTCGAAACCCGTGCTGGGCCTGTCATGTCTGCGGAAGACAATTTCGAGATCGTGCTCACTGGTGTCGGCGGGCACGCCGCCCGTCCGCATGCGGGCAACGAAGTGCTGGTCGCGGCCTGCGCGCTGGTCACCAACCTGCAGACGATCGTTTCGCGCCGGCTGAGCGCCGCCGATATTGCCGTCGTCTCGGTGACGGAACTCGTCACCGATGGCACCCGAAACGCGCTGCCGGGGCTTGCGCGCGTTCTTGGCGACGCGAGAAGTTTCCGGCCGGAAGTGAGCGCCGACATCGAGAGACAGATGCACACGATCGCGGCGGGAACGGCCCTTGCCTACAATGTTGCAGCGGAGGTGGCATACACACGGGAATTCGTGCCGCTGTTGAACGATGCCGCACTGGTCGACGAGGCATTTGCCGCAGCGCTGTCGGTACTGCCCGCGGGGAGCGTGAAGACAGCTCGCGAGCCGATGACCGCGTCGGAAGACTTTGCCCGCTTTCTCGAGCACGTACCGGGTTGTTTCGTCTTCACAGGCAATGGCGAAGCGTCCGCACCGCTGCACAATCCGAACTTTGATTTCAACGATGCTGGCCTTCTGCACGGAGCCCGCTACCATGCCGCAATCGTCCGGCGTCGCCTGCCGCCGACCTGAATCTCAACGATCCCATTGGAAGAAACATGGCCCACCCTCTCAACATCCCGTCCATCGCCCAGACAATTCCCGGCAACAATACTCCCGGTGCGAACCAGCCTGATCTTGACAGCGAAATCGTATGGCAGGCACGGGTCGATCTTACCGCCTGCTTCAGAATGGCGGCCAGATTCGGGTTGGAGGAGGGCATCTGCAATCACTTTTCGGCGGTCGTCCCCGGCTACGACGACCTGTTCATCGTCAATCCTTACGGGCACGCGTTCCGCGAATTGAGCGCCTCGAAGCTTTTGATCTGTGACTTCCATGGCAATGTGGTGTCGGGCGACGGGCAGCCGGAAGCGACGGCTTTCTATATCCATGCCCGCATCCACAAGCGGGTGCCGCGTGCAAAGGTGGCGTTTCACACCCACATGCCGTATGCGACCGCGCTGTCGATGACGGAAGGCGACCCGCTCATCTTTGCCGGGCAGACGGCGCTCAAGTTTTACGGGCGCACTGCCTTCGACAGGAATTACAATGGCCTGGCGCTGGACGAACGCGAAGGTGACCGAATCGCCGCCGCCATCGGCGATGCCGACGTGGTCTTCATGAAGCATCACGGCGTCATGGTGCTTGCGCCCAATATCGCCGAGGCATGGGACGACCTCTACTTCCTGGAGCGCGCCTGCCAAGTGCAGACGCTGGCGCTGTCGACCGGCCGGCATGTGCTTCCGGTCGATCCGGCTATCGCGGAAGCCGCTTATCGGCAGATGCGAGAGGGCGATCCGGAATCTGCCCGGCTCCATCTGGAGGCAATCAAGCGTACGCTCGACGCCGAGGAACCGCAGTATCGCGACTAAGGCCGGCGAGGAGGGCGGGTGAGTGCCGCAGATACGGTAGCCCCGTGACATCCGTGCAATGTTGCGCCTAGTCTATCCCTCCGAACGGCTTTCAAATTGTAGGAGGCCAAGGCAACGAATGGAGCGGAAAGCCTGTGTGACATGATGAGGGGTCATTTGCGAATTCTGGCTGCGTTGCTGTCCCTGTCACTCATCAGTGCCGGACCGGCTGACGACGGGCGATGGTATACCGGGGACTATACCTTCTCCGACGAGCTTGGAGGTTTTCGCATCCTGTCGGTGACAGGCTCGGGTACAAGATCCGATCCTTTCGAAATCAACGAGGAACTCGACGTCGCCGCACCCGTCACTCTGGTGATCAGGGCCGCGAAGCCAAGTCAACGCAACACGTTGCCCGAGCGTGCCTTCCACCTGCGCGTTGTCGCCATGAATAAGAGTGGCCTGGCCTGGATCGGGTTCGAATTCGAACTTCAGGAGGTTCGTGGCAAACCCAGCGACTTCAATGACGGTCTGTCATTTGGTCAGATTAACCCCAATCCGGACTTCATTTCGTCCAACCGGTTTTCCCGCTTCGAAAACCGCTTCGAGAATTTCGATCGCCTACGCTTCGAAGGCGGTCACGCTGATCCCCTTGATCGAACGGAGTTTGACTTCTTTGTCACCGACGTCACGCCTGTTGCCGAGTTCTATTTGGTGCAGGACCCGCGCATACCTTCCTCGTGAGGTACAGATTACAGAGAAAGCGAGTGGCTGGCACGCCCTAGGGGAATTGAACCCCTCTTTACAGAATGAGAATCTGTCGTCCTGACCGATAGACGAAGGGCGCATCGTCCCACTTGAAATAGGAACGACTGGCGCCTTCTACAAGCGTGGAATTGGATGGAAATCAGACAGAAGTGGCACGTCAATGAGAACGGTCCAATCCGCGAGTCCGAATCGTGGACTGGGTTGGATGACGAGTGAAGGATCTCTGCATGGCTCGAGAACCGTGCCGGGACAACCGCTTTATCTGGGGACGAAGAAACGCCGCTTTTGTCGGCGAGTGACCTGTATCCTCGCGTAAGCTCTATAAAAATATGCCTATCCCACCCGTACCATGCTATTATTAGTTGTTTCTAAATCTATCTTTGCCGAGGTCGATCATGATCGTGGCATGGTGCGGTTTCCAAACATACCACCACACACGAGCACTCGCTCCGACAACGGGCGAGGCTGTTTGGGAGGACGACAATGATACGCCTTGTTTCAATCACACTAGCAGTCGCAGGCTTTGGCTTGGCTGGTCAGGCGTTGGCAGCAGATGTGGACATGTCAAAGATTACCTGCAAGGAAGTCGGTGCCATGCCAGCAGCCAAGACTATTGGCGTGGCGATGTGGGTGAATGGATATGTCCATGGCAAAGCTGGAAACGCCATGATTGACAGCGATAAGGCCCATGCCAATGCAGAGAAGGTGGCAGCCTATTGCAAGAGCAACACCAGCTCTACGCTAGCTGACGCTATAGAAGCGGTTTCCAAGTCGTAATCCGAAGCTGTGACGGTGGCGGTATTTGAGCCGCCACCAAGGTCATCGACACCACGATTGTGGCCTTTTCAACCGGAGGACAGACAATGTTCGGATACAAGCCCCTATTCAGCGCTTTGGTGGCTGCGATATTCTTGGCAGGCGCACCAGCTATGTCCTGGGCAACAGAGCAAGGACAACAGCGCAAGGCTGCGCGTGATGTTCGCCAGGACAGCCGCCAGGGCGCGCGAGACACAAAGCAGGCATGCCGCTCCGCAAACGACAAAAGCAATGCGGCGTGCCGACAGGACAAGCGGGATACTAAGCAAACGGGGCGTCAGACGGGCAGAGACATCAAATATTAGGCAAATAGAGCTCGCGACACAAAGCAACCCCGTTAGGTGCCGCGCGGCGGGCTTCTGGCTGATCGTCAGCCCCGTGCTTTCGGATAGCCATTTGGCCCGTCGGACAACTTATCGGTCCACTTCAGCCGGGTAGGAGTATGTCTAAGAGCCAAGCTCGTTGCTGAACTCAATCAAAGCGCTGTGCAAGCAAGGGCGTCCAGGTGCGCAACCATTTACGCAATCTGGCGGTACCGCCGAAGTTTGCCTCGAGACAGCTAGAGGTGGCCGCGTCCGTACCGAAAAGCGGAGCGCCCTAAAGCAATTCGCTATTAAGGGCTTCCCGGCCCCCATCCGATCTGGCCCCTGTATTGGAGGAGACCTCCAGGTCGTCTTCCACGGCGTTCATACTATGGAACGCACGAAATACTGCCACGCGGAAGTACCCAACGGTAGACGAGAGCGTAAACAATCGTGGAATCCCGACAGGGTGCAGAGCTTCCGAAGCCTCCTGTGCCGGCTTGCGACGAGTCTGACCCGTCAGTGGTTATACCGCACTATAGTGGCTACCGTAACATACTTCCCACTCGCCCGACTCCCTTGCATCATCGCGGTAGATTGGGGGAGCGCTTGATGGGGCGCCATCGTACCGACCCAGAAAACCAGGAAGCGGCGCGGCGTGGGCGAACCAGGCTGATGCTAAGGCTTCCGGCTGTGCGAACGCAACTTCACAACGTCAAGGATGGTTCGTCCTTCGATGAAATCTTCGAAGCGTACGATGCGGCATGTTCCGCACTCGAAAGATTTCGCCACAGCCTAGATTGGCGCGATCGCGTTTTGATCGAGGAGTATGAAACGGTATGTGCCGAGATAGAGGCTGACGTTGTAAGAGAGTTTCTACGCGCACCCTAGGCAAGACCTGTCTTTCCGAATTGATCGAGCTGACGAGTGTTGGGGACATGGGGAAGGGCGATGATTACCGTTGAGACAATAAGCGACAAAAGTATCCTTATTATTGCACCGCAAGGTCCACTCGAGCGGACCGACTTCGAGCTGATCGCAAAAGAGTTTGATCGCCTCATGGCTTCGACAGGCAAGGTGACTGGTCTGATGATCAAGACGAAGTCCTTCCCTGGTTGGGAAAACGTTGAAGCAATTACGGCCCACCTGAGATTCGTCGCCAATCACCATGGATCAATAGAGCGGATTGCGGTCGCGACCGACAGCGGCTTTCTGAAGATATTTCCGGGCTTCGCCGGCTATTTCGTTCACCCCGAAATCCGCGTTTTCGCCCTCGAGGAAACGGATCAAGCGCTCTCTTGGCTTGAGAAGGGAAGTTGATGACGATGGCCGTGCGCTCCTCTCGATAGCTGTTGAAAGTTCAAGCGAGCTTGCCGCACAAAGCCGCACAAAGCATTGGTTGAATAGCCTTAACTGCGAGCGTCGAGCAAAACTCGCAGCAGGGACGCCAGCCGGGACCGAACAGGCAACCGGGCACGGCTGGCGTCAACTACTTTGCAGTTCCGCTAGTCTATAGTCTATTGAATATCGCCCTTCGCTTGCTGAGGAAGCCTGACTTCTCGCGGCGTCTCTTCCGCAACCACCTCGCATTCTGATTTTCTGTGTGCAGCCTTCGAGGCACTCAAGGAGATGCTTCTAGTCACCGCAGGTTCTCGACTGCAGGCGAAGAAGGCTGCGAAAATCGCCCGTCATGGTTTTTCGGGATGCAAGCAGTCTAGCGGATCTGTTTCAACGGCGCGATGGCTGACGACTTTCTGCCCGCATAGAAAGTGGCGCATCGAGGGGGCCGCGTTTCGGCAAGTACGCAACTGCAATTCACTGTTTCATTTAGATCACAACGCGGCGCAATCTACGCCGCCGGTTGCGACAACGACTTGCGCTTTCCTGCTTACAAGTGCAACGCTAGTAGTTACGGGACTGCGACGTAGGGGAAATACTTCATGAAACTCAGACACTTGCTTGTAGGTACGGCCATCTTGATCGCAGCATCGGCTGACGTCATGGCGGCTGACGCGATCGTCGCCGCCGAGCCGGAACCAGCAGAATATATTCGCGTGTGCGACGCCTACGGCACCACGTATTTCTATATACCGGGCACTGAAACCTGCCTGCATATCGGCGGATATCTTCGTTTCGAGGCCCGCTATGGCCGCGACCAGTCGGGAACGTCGGACTGGTCGCTCTGGCAGCGCGCCCAGGTGAGCTTCATTTCCAAGAGTGAGACCGAATGGGGCACGCTCACGGGCTGGCTCACCTTGCGTGGCGAGGCCGAGAACGCGACCGACAACACCGTCTTCCTGGACGAGGGCTTCATAGACCTCGCCGGCTTCCGTGCCGGCATGCAGTATAGCTGGTGGGATGACGATCCGAGCGGCGAAACCGATGTCGTGGCCAGCAACGAGACGAAACACAATTCGATTCGCTACCAGTATGAGACCGACAATTTCGCGGCCGGCATTTCGCTGGACGAGCTTGATGACGAATATGAGACAAAGCCGGGCGAAGGTCCAAATGATCTGGGCATAGCCGCGCAGATCTCCGGCAAGGCCGGGTCGTTCAGCGGATATCTTCTTGGCGGTTATGACACCGATACGCAGGAGTTCGCTGTTCGTGGCATCGGCTATGCCGACGTCGGCCCCGGCCAGCTCGGCGTTTATGGCGTCTACGCCAGCGGCGCGAACTATTACTACGAAGACTCGGAATGGACGGTGGGCGCGCAGTACGTCTGGAAGGCGACCGACAAATGGACCTTCACGCCGGGTGTCCAGTATTTCCATGCAATTGATCTGGACGCCGATGGCGATGGCTTCACGGGAGGCGATGCCTGGACCGGTGGCATCACGATCGACTACCAGATCGCCGAGAACTTCGCGGCAAAACTGAGCACGCAGTATTACGATTCCGACGACGACGATGACGACCAGGTGGAGGGGTTCCTGCGTCTTCAGCGAAACTTCTAGGAGCGTACTCCGGGCCATCAGACGTCTGGGGGAATCCGTAGGTGTCAATGGATGCGCTTCGCCGACGCGTCGGCGGGTCGCCAGGATCGCACCACGATTCGCGTCCTGCCGACACCGGCAGCAAAGATGATGCAATCGGGGGGGCTGTTCATGCTGCGCAATACTATGCCGAACCGCCGAGCCCCTGTGTGTCAGCGATGCGTGCAAGCGCTGCATCTTCCGGCAGGAGATAGACCTTTTCTATTGTCCGGTCGAGCAAATCCCGCTCCAGCCGCAGTGCCGCCCTTCGGCATGCGGGCAAAGTCTCTTCAAGGTTGTCTATCATGGCGCGAAGCCTTCGTGCGATCTGAAGGTTCTCCGTTCCATAGATCCGGATTTCACGGCATGTGAGCTGCACGAAGTCCTCCCAGTCTGGTACCGGCAACACGACGCGCAGGCGACCTTGGGCGTCGCATACATGTTCATTCCCCAGTTCGCGGCGCCCGACACTGCGTAGCAGCCGGTGCAACTGATCGATTGCTAGGACCGCGGTCGTCGGGTCGTTTATCGCCTTCGAGAGAGCCTTGGTGGCGATGTCGACGATGACCCTGAAGGCGAAGGTGGGATCCTGCTCGATGGTTCGCTCGCGCCCGAAGGCTACCGTCTCGCGAAGGTCATTGTCGGCAATTGCCGCGGCGCCACCATACAGGCGAAACAACGGTTGTCGCTGCGATACAAAGTCACCGATGCGGGAAGCAAGCTCGATGATGCCGTCCGTCTTTTGCGCACGCGCCGTCAGGGCCTTCACGTCGATCGCGAGAATGATGGCTGAGGAGCCGGGATGCGCGACGATGCGATCGGGATTGCCATGCGCCGGCCTTGGTTGGCGCGGCGCGGGGACCTCCACCGCCAGGCGATCGGGATAGACGAGGTTGAGCACCTCGAAGCCTTGCTCGGCGACGCGATAGATTATGCTGACCGGCCGCAGCAGACGAGCGGAGTAGTCGATGAAATAAAGGAAGGCCGCCAGCGACAGCACCCCAAGAATCCCGGAAAGCCATACGATGAACGGCGGAGCGGCTGCGTTCACGCGACTTATGGCGGCGATGGCAAAGAGCAGAGTGAAGATGAACAACCCCACCGTGAAGCGGATAACATTATCGCGCAGCAGCGTGGTCGCTATGATCCGGGGCGTAAGCTGGCCGCTTGCGATCTGGATGGCGACGAGCAGCGAGCCGAACGTGAAGACGATGAAGGAAAGCGCCAGGCTGATGATGGCCTGCATTGCTGCGAGAGTTCCCTCGGTGCCGAGTGGCCAAAGCGGCACCCACCGCGTCCACTCCTCGAGCGCAAGAGCGGTGCGAAAGAACAGCTGCTGAAGGATGAGTGCAAAGAAAGGCACGATCCACAGCGAGGATCGCAAGTAACTCCTAAGCGCATACAGCTTGTTCCAGCGCATTTGGTCCTGTCCCCTCCGCTCGATTCAACCGGGTGATGCCCGTCTGCTTCAAAAGAGCGCCGCCAGAATGACGCCCGTGCTTTCGTCGTATGCCTGGTCATGAAACAGCGGTTTCTACACTGCGGTTCGGCCCTCATCTGGATAGGGATCCGGACGTGAAGGACAGGTTCCACTTCATCCGTTTCAAGAGCAATACAGCCATTTGGTGAACCGTTGGCACCTCGGATACCCGACCAACGCAGATCCACCGCTTTGAGCGATAATCATACCTCGCGTCGCCGCGGCGGCAGGCCGGTGCTCTTTGCCCGCGCAGCGATCGAACGTGACATGAGTCGGCCCGCCATTGAGACCCCGCAATGTCATCGGCATGTCGGTGGCTCCAAGGATGCACCGGAGCCTCCGTCAAGGGGTATCTAGCAATGCTCGTATTCGAGGGGAGGATACCAAGAGATCGCATATCGCGACGAATTCATTCGCGTCCCGTGGCGCCGGCGCTAGGCCGAACCAGTTCGATCCTTCGCGCCGCGGCGACCACACTAGCCGCTCCTCCAGAAGATAAACGCCGTACACGATCCCCAGGTCACTGCGGCCGGCCAGGTTGAGGCCCGGTCGCATGCCATGCGCGGTAAGCGCGGCGTTCAATGCGATCGCCACCTCGATCAGTGTGGTCCGATACCCCGACCGTCGAACGACCTCCGTCCCATGGACCCGCTCCAGCCAGGTCGCGCCAAGCTGGATGACGACCAGAGTGCGGTCCACGATATGCCGCAAATCCTTCTGCGACATGATCTCCATATATTTAGCGGGTTCCAGATGAACATCGACCGCCGCCGAAACGGCACCACACTTACTGTGGCCGAGAACGACAATGGTCCGCAGGCTCGCGAGATGGTCAACCGCATAGCTCAGACTACCCATCACGTCGTCGCCCAAACCATTGCCTGCAGTTCTGACAACAAACAGGTCGTTGGGGCCTTCGGAAAAGATCAACTCGACGGGAACTCGGGCATCGGCGCAGCCGACAATCGCTGCGAACGGCTGTTGCTTGGGTGTCGCGCTGCGGCCAGGAAGAAGTCCGACATCACGCGGATCAATGTCGATACTCAGCCTTGCTGGTTTCGATGTGGAAACCTGAGCGAGGAGTTCGGCAAAGGCGCGGTTTCCGGCTTCGAGTCTCAAGCGGGCAGCGGCTGAATCGGACGGCAATGGCTTGCGCGCACCGTCAAACGCGAACCGGTAGGTTACCTCGGCAAGACAGGCCGGATCTTCCATGGAAAGGCCTTCAGGCAGCTTCTTCGCCATGCGGGAACGTCTCCTCCAACAGCAATCGGCCGCGGTGCTACGGCACGACCGAACAACCCACCTCAGAGTAGCACTATTACGCGTTTTGTGTACCAGATCGTAGAGGGTGGCATGGAAAGCCCCGAAAAAGGATCTAGCATGTTCAGCTCTCCGTGGGCATGCGTATCGGCGCGATTACATCCGAATTGCGCTGTGCTTATTTTGTAGCGGCGACGAAAGTGAGAATAGTCCCCCGGTATACACTGCAACTGATGTATTTGGGGGCCCAACAAATGAACTTGCAACAATGTAAAACCCTAAATTTTTGCGAGCATTTTGATAGGGGTGATGCTACTTTGGCTGCTTCTGAACTTCATCGCGTCCTGGGAGACACCAAATACTGAGTACCGAGCGCGGGCTGTGCGCCACGCCCGGCATAGGCGCCGGCGCCGGACACGGGCGAGACGTTTTGGTCTCGCCTTTCCCGGCTCTCCTGACACCCAACCGAAGAAAGGTGGAAAGTCGTGCCAGCAGAATCAGGCAAAGGGACACGCTCAAAGCATATGAGGCGCCTATTCTTCACCGCTCTCGTGGAGCAGCTTGGTGTGGTCTGGCCAATCCTGTCCGGGGTCGTCACGGTCATGGTCGGATGTGGCGCCGCAATTTGGCGCATAGAGGATTGGCGGATCGACGAAGCCCTTTACTTCACCTTCGTGACGGGGCTTACCATCGGCTACGGCGATTTTACCCCCAAACATTTTTCGGCGCGGCTGCTCGCATTGGTGATCGGTTTTTCTGGGATCATCCTAACTGGCCTCGTCGCAGCTGTCACTGTGAAGGCACTGAACGAAACCGATCACGACAGCAAGGAATAGCAGATACGGTAACGTGGGGTCGCCAAGGGGGGACGACGATTTCCAAAAGGAAGCCGTCGTCCAAGTCGGTGGCGCGGCAAATGGATTGTGACCGCACCATCAGCACAGCTGCAAGCGACTACCTAGCAATTATAGGCACCGGAAGCACAGCGGCGTGTCGTCCGGCGCGCAACGCCTGCCACGCTGACCGGCGTCAGCGGTCGTCCTACCCTCGCAACGGCAGGGGAGACGAAACTGGGAATCCAAACAAATGACTGTTGCGGTGCCAAATCACCGATACAGAGCACGGCTGCTAAGACGAGCGCCATGATTGCGGCGCGCTTATAAACGATCATTTTCCTTCTCCCACCACAAAATTCTCCGGCAGGTCGCCGAGCTTGCCCTTGAGGTCGTCTACATCGAGCCTTTCAGCGCCTGTTGCGTTCTTAAAGGTAAAATCACCAAGCGTGACACCATCGCCCGACTTCCAGTCACTGATCTGGACGCTGTATTCCGGTCCGCCTTTCACCTGTGTGGATGAAATCACCAAGCGGCACGGGAAAGGTTGCGCTCCCTGGGCGACCCAAATCTGAAAGTCCACATCGTCCTTCCGGAAGGCAAGGGAATCGCACTCGGTGCCACTGATGACGCCGCTTCCAAGGTCTTTCGAATCGTAGACGCCCTTCATAAGTTCGTCATATGCATTGCTCATCAGCAGGTCAGCCGCCGGAAGAGGCAATCCAAACTTATCCTTCAACTCGTCGATCAGATGATCAACCGTACCGGGCGTCTCGATTTGTGTGTACTTGTTCACATCCTTTCCCAGGAGGGTGAGCGTTTTCCCGTCGAATAAGGCCTCCGTATCGACAAAGCCTCCGGAGCGGGTTGTGCGCACCTTGTCGGGTCGACTGAGGGTCACATTGCCTGAACTGGCCAGTCCCAATTTTTGATCGCTGTTCGTGACAACCTGAAGATTGGCATCATAGGCGAACGAGAGCGCCGTCTGTGCTGCCAAATAGTCCGACATGGCTTTGAGGAGTTTCTTGGCTTCCGGCGAGTCGGTAATTCGCACGAGCTCAACGCGGCGATTGAGCGCCTTGCCTCCACTGGTTTCGTTACTTGCTATCGGCCGGTCCTGCCCAACGCCTGCCTCGCTCAACCGGCTGGCGTCGATCCCTCGCTCAACCAAAGCCGCCTTGATCGCACTGGCGCGCTGCAGGGACAGGTCTCTGTTGCCCTCGGCGCTACCGCTTGCATCGGTATGGCCGACAATTCTCAAGCCCCAGTCAGGAAAATTCTTCAGTGTGGTCGCTATGTCATCGAGAAGCGGTTCCCCGCCAGGCCGCAACGTTGACTTGCCGCTGTCGAAGCGCAAACCATAGACATCATAGTGTTGGCGGGTTTCTAGCGCCTGCTGCATCGATTCTTTGCTGTATTGCCTGGGGGGATCCATACTCTGGGACCACAATGGCGCACTTGCCATGACAGAAATAGCCGTCGCAACTATTATTTGTCGGGCGGAATTTCTCCATATTGATGTTATGCCAGAATGCTTTGGCGGTCCACCGATATACCCAACACGTGAAACAATATCTGCTGGCACGCTCAACATGGCAATAATCCTTCTATGTTGGTGAGGATTAGGTTGAGAATAACATTACACTTCACGATTAATAAGAGTTACGCCACCGATAGTAGCATATACGCATCACAAAATGCGCTTTGTTTATTTTTTCTAGCACTACTTTGGCAGATTAACCGACGGTTAACGATAATCGGCCATCTTTGGCACCTCAAAAGGGGTGCGGTGGATGGTGGAGCAGGATATTGCACTGACGGATTGGCTGAAGCCGTTCGTTGAGAAGCTTGGTCACAAGAAGCGGCGGCAGATGTGCCCGGTATATATTTCGGGCCTGATCGGACCAGGTGATCGCAAGAGTATCGAGCCGATGGCGGAGCGCCTTGCGCCCGATCACTACGACCTACGACCG